>NZ_JAIEQY010000107.1 GCF_019747315.1 Roseococcus sp.
ACGCATCTGCCGCGCGTGCTGGGCGCGGGGGCGAAGGGCTTTCTGACCGCGCGTGGATGATTGACGCGCCCGATTGATGCGCCCGATTGACGGGCCCGATTGACGGGGCGGGGTGATCCGGGCGACGAAAGAACCGCGGGACAGGTGGCCGAGCGGTCTATGGCAGCGGTCTTGAAAACCGCCGTGGGGGTGACTCCACCGTGGGTTCGAATCCCACCCTGTCCGCCAGTTCCCATACGAGCCAAGCTCTCCGCCTGACCTGACGCCGCGCTGAGTGGCAGGTTTCCTGGGGTTTTCGGGGTAGACCTGTTGACTGGCCCGTCGCGGAGACGGGCGAAAATCGCTCTCCGAAGGCCAATTCTCTCCGGACCTCCTGACTTGGCCGTTTTAGTACGGAACCTAAAAACCTAGGTAAAAGGCCGCTTTCCGGGCGGTCGGCACTTACCGTGGTTCGAACCCCACTTGCCCGAAATCCGTACTTCGAGAGCGAACACTTCGGTACGCTTCTCGAAAGCCGGACCTCGCCACCGCCCGTTTCGGGATCAGGGAGGCGCAGGTGGCGCCTCATCCCCACGCCGCAAGCGCTCCCACAGTGCGCCCGGCCCCAGCAGCACCGACAGCAGGCCGGCCTGAATCGCCTCCGAGTTAAGCGCCTGCCGGCTCATGCTGCCATGCGCCTCCATCGTCGAAATGATGGCGTTCAGCAGCTCCTCCCGCAGATTCGGCGAGTTCACGAACTGCTCCCGCGTGTTCGCCGCGGCTTGGGCCCTCAGCGTCTCACTCTCCATCAGCTTGGTCCGGACGCTTTCCGCGAAGGCGACCCGGTCCCCGTCCGTGAGCTCTCCCTCGAACAGGTCATTCAGCGCCTGGATGATCTGGGCCAGGAGCTGCTTCTGCCGGTCCTGGATCTCCCCGGAGCCCACCTCCGTCACGGGCTTCAGCCCCTCTGCCGGCTCCCCGCCCGCCAGGTTCAGCTTCTGCTGCCCCAAGTCGCGCAGCTTGTGATGCGTCAGGCGCAGCGCTGAAAGATCGATCCCCTCACGCTCGCGCCCATAGTCCAGCAGAGGCAGCAGCAGCCGGGCGAAGAGATAGAGCTTCTCGAACTCGGTGTTGCCGTAGTCGAACATCTGCCCGAGGAACTCATAGGCCCGCACGTAGCTGCCGAGGTCGCGCTTGAAGAGCAGCAGCGCCTCCATCTCATCCTTCGCCGCGTCGCTCGCCTTGGAGCCATCGGTGCCCGCGCGGACGGCCTGCTGCGCGTGCTTGAAGCGGGTCAGCAACCGGCTGCTCACCTGGCCCAGAGCCGCATCGAGATCACCCGGCGTCGCGCCCGTGGTCATCGCGACCTTGGCCACCCGCTCAACCTCGAAGCGGTCATAGAATCCCAGCGCATCCAGCTTGCTGCGCAGGTCCAGCACCACATTTGGGTCGCTCACATCGGCGAGCTGCGCGGTGGTGTGGTACTGGCGGAAAGCGCCCAGCACCTCCTCCGGCTCATTCACGAAGTCCACGACATAGGTCGTGTCCTTCCCCGGATAGGCACGGTTCAGGCGGGACAGGGTCTGCACCGCCTGGATGCCGCCGAGCCGGCGGTCCACATACATCGCGCAGAGCAGCGGTTGGTCGAAGCCGGTCTGGAACTTGTTCGCCACGATCAACAGGCTAAATTCCGCGGTGGCAAACGCCTCGCGCATGTCGCGCCCGCGCAGCCCCGGGTTCATGTTGGCCTCGGTGAAGGGGTCGGGGCCGCTCTCCGGGTCATTCACCTCGCCCGAAAAGGCCACCAGCACGCCGAGATTGTAGCGGCGCTGGCGGATATAGGCCTCCATCGCCCGCATCCAGCGCACCGCCTCGCGCCGGCTGGCGGTCACAACCATGGCCTTCGCGCGGCCGGCCAGCAGGTGCGCCACGTTCTGCCGGAAATGCTCCACCACGATCTGCACGCGGGCGGCGATGTTGTGCGGGTGCAGCCGCACCCATCCCATGATGCCCTTCTTCGCCTCGCTGGCATCAACCTCCGTCTCGTCCATCTCACGCCCGGCATGGGTCAGGCGGAAGGCCATGCGATAGGCGGTGTAGTTGCGCAGCACGTCGAGGATGAATTCCTCCTCGATCGCCTGCCGCATGGAATAGGTGTGGAAGGCCGCGGGCCGATTATCCTGCGCCGCCGGCCGCGACGGGTCCGGCCGCCGGCCGAACAATTCCAGCGTCTTGGCCTTCGGCGTCGCAGTGAAGGCGACATAGCTGATCGCGGCATCCTGGGCCGCGCGGCCCTTCATCTCGGCGGCCAGCAGATCCTCAAGGTCGAATTCGCCCCCGTCCTCCAGAGCCGCAGCCTCTTCCGCCGTCAGTGTCTGCTTGAGCTTCTGGGCGGCCTGTCCGGTCTGTGAGGAATGCGCCTCATCCGCGATCACGCAGAAACGCTTGCCCTGCATGCGGGCTAGGGCGCGTACCTGCTCGATGGCGAAGGGGAAGGTCTGGATGGTGCAGACTACGATCTTCTTCCCCGCTGCCAGCGCCTCCGCCAGTTCCTGGCTCTTGCTCCCGCCGTCGCCGGTGATGGTGGCGACCACGCCTTGCGTCCGCTCGAACCCCTCCAGCGCCTCTCGCAGTTGCCGGTCCAGCACCGTGCGATCCGAAACCACCAGCACCGTGTCGAAGACCTTTCGGTTCTCGGCATCGTGCAGATCGGCCAGGAAATGCGCGGTCCAGGCGATGGAGTTCGTCTTGCCCGACCCTGCCGAGTGCTCGATCAGGTAGCGCCCGCCAGGGCCATCCGTCAGCACCTGCGCCACGAGCCGCCGCGTGGCGTCGAGCTGGTGGAACCTCGGGAAGATCCAGCCGGTCAGGCGTTGCTTGCCATCCTTCACCGGCACCAGGTAACGGCCGAGGATCTCTAGCCAGGAATCCCGCTGCCATACCTGCTCCCACAGATAGGCGGTGTCCGTGCCATCCGGGTTGTTCGGGTTGCCGGCGCCGAAATCATGGCCCTGGTTGAAGGGCAGGAAGCGGCTGTCGGCGCCATCGAGGCGCGTGCACATCCGCACCTCACTGTTGCTGACGGCGAAATGGACCAGCGCACCACCGGGGAAGGCCAGGATGGGCTCCGGCACGTTGCGGCCAGGCAGGCGCGGCGCGCGGTCGTAGCGATACTGGTCCACCGCATCGCGCACGGATTGTGTGTAGTCCGATTTCAGCTCGGCGGTGGCGACGGGAATGCCGTTCAGGAACAGCACCAGGTCGAGGCTGTTCTCATGCGCCCCCGAATACCGTACCTGCCGGACCACGCGCAGCCGATTGGCGGCGTAGCGTTCGGCGAGCGCGGGGTTCATCGCCAGCGCCGGGCGGAATTGCACGAGGGCGATCGGCCGGCGCAGCCCCACCATGTCGAGCCCCTGGCGCAGCACATCCAGCGTCCCTTGCCGGTCGAGCGCGGCGCGCAGCCGGTCGGCCAGCGCCAGGCCGGCAGAGGCACCATGCGTCTTGGTCAGCGCCTCCCAGGCATCGGGCTGGGTGGTTTGGACCCAGGCGGTGAGGTCCTCCAGGAACAGCCCGCGGGGGCGGTCGTGGCGTGCGGCGGCATCAGCCTCATAGAGCCAGCCATGCGCGGCGAGGTGGGCGCAGATAGCGTCTTCCAGCCGGGATTCACGGTGCAGGCCGGTCATGCGGCGCTGACCTCATCTTCGGGCAGCACCAGCGGCAGGCTGAGCCGTGCGATCGATAGCCGCCCCTCCCAAACACTGATGTCGACGGCCGGGTTCATCAGGCGCTTTGGCAGACTGCCCAGGTGCTGCAGAAGCACACAGTACTCCTCCGACCAGGCCGAGCCCTCGGCAGGCATGGGCAGGTGCGAGGATTGGGCGACGATCGTGAGCACCTGCCCGTCGAAAGCGACGGTGGCCAAATCTGCCTCATTGGCCCGCTCGGCTATGGCTCGCAGGCGGGCGGCAGGCGCCCTGAACCAGTCTCGCTCCACCGTGCACCGCGGCCGCGCATCATAGGCGACCTGCTGTCGCACCCACGGCAGGTGATCGCGCCAGGCTCGGCCCTGTTCGAGCCACGCGACCGGCGACGCGGGCCGAAAGCCTCGGCCGATACCCTCCGCGATCCAGGCGACCCCCTGCTCGTAGGAATCGAAGACGAGAGGCGTCTCGAAGCGGACCTGCGCGATCGTTCGGGCGTCCGACCAGACACCGGTGAAGAGAAGGACCTCCGCAAAGCGAAGGTTCATGCACGCCATGCCCTGCATTCGCATGTTGCCAAAATCGAAGCTGTAGCCGGCGGCCGGTCCAGCATGATCAGGCAGAAAGCCGATACGTTGCAGGACAGCTTGGGCCGTGATGGTCATGGCTTGCCCTTACCAAGCCGCGGGCGGAGCGCCGCGTCCAGGCGGATCATGGCCGCGATCATGCGATCCTGGATCGCCGGCCAATCGGCATCAGGGTTCCGATAGCCCCCCTCGATCCTCTGGCAGATGCGCCAGCCGCCGATCACGGGCGGCTCTTCCCATTCCAGGGGTTCGCCAAAGGCCTGCTCCACCGCTGCGCTCTCCGTCTTCAGGGCAGCGAAGGCGGCCGCACCGTCAGGAACGTCGCTGTCGATCTTCAACTCGACCTGACTATCCTGCTGCCGGATGACGTAGTTGAGGCTGAAGCCCTTCCGACCAACGCCGCCGGCAATCCAGCTGCCATCATGCGGCGAGCGGTTGGCGTGCAGCGTGGTGCGCAGCCGCGCCGCATCCAGCAGGGTCGCCCAGAAGCGATACCGCAGCTCATGCCGCTCCGCCCGCTCCTTCCGGCCGGCAGCCTGCTTGACGCCGATCTGGGTCTGAAACTCGGCCGCTTCGGGCAGCGGGATCAGCGGCTGGATATCCACCAGCAGCCGGCCGTCATCCAGGCGATAGGGCTTCAGGCGCACGCAGCCGATGTCGATGCCGCGATCGCGCAGCCAGAGTACGCAGGTGGTCAATTCCTTCCCGAAATCCGCGGCGGCGAGGATGATGCGGGTCTCGGCGGCGAAGTTGTCCTCGTCCGGCTCGGTCCAGCCGAGGTGGGTGAGGATGTCCGTGCGGGCGGCATCCGTGTCCGGGGTTCCCTTGCTGCGGCTGCGGGCCAGCGTATCGACCGCCTGGTCGAAGGTCATCGCGGAGACCATCGCGGCATAGCGGAGCGCCTGAAGCTCCATGTGTCCGCCATCCTCGTCGCGCTTCAGCTCGACGACCACCAGGTTCGCCTCGCGGTCGAGGCAAAGCAGGTCGATCCGCCGGGCGCTGTCGGACCAGCCGCTGAACTCGTCGGTCAGCACCAACAGGCCGTCTTCCAGGGTGGCGATGCGGTCCTTCAGCAGGCGCTGGATATCGCCGCGTTCCTTCCAGCCCTCGGCCTCGAAGCTGGTCGCGGCAATGGGGTGCAGGCCCTCAGCGCGGGCTTCATAGATCGGCATGGCTGCACCCCCGCTTCGGTCTGCTCATCGGGCGGCGGCCTCCGCATAGTCCACGGGTGCGGTCGCGGAGCAGGAGGTGATCCCCGTGACGCCATTCCGCCCCATGGAGAGGCGGATGCGCTGTTCGTTGACCTGTTGGATGCGCCGGCCGCGTCGTTCGGCGACCTCATGCGCAATGGCCGTGAGGCTGCTGCAGCAGGCCAGGGCCACCGCATCCGATTCCGGGATGAACTGATAGCGCGAATAGTAGATGGTCAGCGCGAAGCCGCCTGGTCGTTCCTCCACCTGGTATTCCGTGTCGCGGTCATAGGTCTGCATCGGGCGGTTGCTGTGGCCCACCGGCGTGGCGCAGGCGCCGAGCGCCAGAAGCAGCATGATGGCACTCGGGACAAGCCGCGATGCGGGGTTGCAGGGTGTGTTGGTCATGCGGCCTCCGCGGCTGGCGCGGCGATGGCACCACGCACGTCGATCTTGCCGGTGACGGCGGCGGAGATGAGAGCGGCGCGGCGCTCGCGCAGGAGCGCGATGGCGCGTTGGGCTTCAGTAGTCAGAATATCGAAGTCGCGTGAACGCGCTTCGATTTCGTCCACAAGCATGCGCTGCTCAATAATCGCCGGCAACGGGATTGGCATATCGAGAATCGTGCCCTGCCCGATGTTCACCATGGATTGGCTTGCCCCACTCGCTGCCAACTCAATCTGGCCGCGAGCGGCGTCGGTGCGGAGGTAGATTGCCAGCCATTCTGGCAGACATGCGTCATGGAGACGGAGGCGATAGAGCTTGTCACACAGCAATAGATTGCGGTGATCTACCGCAACGCATGCAGCGCCACCTACCAGTTCTCGCGTATTCGCCCGCGAGATCAGCACGTCACCAGCGACGACTCCGAGTTCAGGGATCGGAGTGAGCTCGGCCGGTAGCGACTTATTTTCTTCGGGGTTGAAGCGACCGCCATTCACGCAGCCGACCTTCAACACACCCCATTCGTCGCCTGAGGAAACTGGAAAGCCATCGCATTGCGGGCTCCAGCCTTGCTCGATGCTCCGGGTGACATGCTTCACCCGTTTCACCTCCCAATGTGACGGCACCTGCCCAAGCCACGCCACCCCGGAGTCCTTCAAGGGCACGTTGGCGCCGAGGCCCTTTGTGACGGCTTGGGAGATGACGGCTTGCCGCTTCTCCTTCAGCAGCGCGATCAGCCCCTCCTGCTCCGCGACCAACGCGTCAATCTTGCCGGCTTCGCGGTCGAGGAAGCGCATGATCGCGCGCCGCTCCGCGGGCGGCGGGCAAGGCACCGGCAGTTCAAGCAGGTTGGTCGAGGAGATGGAGGCAAGGTTGGTGCTCTGCTTCGCCCGCGTCATGAAGAAGAAGCGGCCGCAATCCGCGCTGGTCACCAGCGCCAGCCACTCCGGTTCGATCCCGTGCGGCCGGACAGCGAACACGTGGTTCTGGTGGATGCACGGGTCGATGGCACCGTCCCACACCTGGCCGCGCCCCAGCTTGTCGAAGTCGCCGCCCTCATTCATCAGCACGTCACCAGGGCGCAACAGGTACCGGCCGAGGTCGGTGGCCGCGATCTCGATCTCGCTGACATCGTCGATGTCGATGAAGCCATCCTGCACATTGGCGACGCGCAGGTAGGGCACGCGGATGGTCTCGATGCCCTGGACGTCCTTGCCCTTCGCAATGCCTGTTTGCACCTGCGCGAGAAACCGCAGCCGCTTGACCGACCACCCGGCTGGCACAGGGCCAATCCAGGAAATGCCGCTGTCCTGATAGGCCAGGTAAGCAGGGAAGCTCATGCTGGCGGCTGCCGGGCGGTGCGATAGGCTTGATCGGGGTGTCGTGGCACGTCAGCGCGCGTCCGCTCCAGACGGCCCTCCTTCACCATCGCTCCGATCACGGTACGGGTGTAGGTTTCGGTCCGCCCGAGCAGGTCAGCCAGTTGCCCCACCGAGAGGGGCTGCCAGGCACAGAGCTTCTCCACCACGGCGTGCAAGATCCCCGGGTCAGTCCGCCGCCCAAGCAGATCGAGCAAGGTGCGCAGTTCCTCCGGCACCGGTGGCAGGCCGTTATCCTGCATGGTGACGGCCTTACCATGCATGGTAGCCGCCTTATCATGCATGCTGCCGTCATCGGCAGGCACGGCCGGACCTACAGCGCCCCCGGCCATCATGCCCGGCCCCGGACGGTAGATACGGCCGGTGGTGTTTCCCTCTGCCAGGAGGAGCCCAAGTTCGCAGAGGCGCCGCAGGTCCCGCGTGGCATCGGTGGCATGGCACTGGGCTATGTCGCGGTAGATGACGTTGTTGATTCGCCCCCTCTCCCGGACCACCACCAGGGCTTTCAGCATCTCGTCGGTCAGGCCCAGGCTCCGGAAGCGAGCGAGCCAAGCGACGTCCTCCTCCTCTAGGAAATGGTGGAAGAGGAAGGTGGCGGTGAAGGCATCGGCCTCCCGGTCACTCTCGAAACCTGCGGGCGTAAGGCCAGCCCGGCGCATCTCGGTCTGCATGATGCGGATGCCGGTGCCCTTCGTCTCTGCGAAGTTCAGCTCGTGGAGCACCGCCGCAATGGTCGGGTTACGCGGCTCCGAACCCGGTTCGCCGAGGCGTTCAGGCGCTTTGAGAGAGTAGCCGGGATTGCGGATCTCAAGCCGGTTCGCGAAGCGGATGACCTGCGTCGGCTGCTGTGACCGGTAGCTTCGGTGCATCAGGGCGTTGACGACGGCCTCACGGATGACGCGGGTAGGCAGGCGCGGTTTGTCCTCCCGTTGCATCTTGCCCTCTGGCAGGTGGAAGGCGCGCGGGAGGTCGTCGAGGATCGCGGCTTGGGCGCGGCCGAGCAGCGTGACAAGCGGGCCGCGCATGTCGAGGGTCGAAGTGAAACGCTCCCCGTTCTCCGGCACCCAGTCCTGCCCGGGGACACGCACGTAGTCGAGCCGGATCATCGGAAGCAGCCGCCTCTGCGCGGCAGCACGGCCGAATAGCAGGAGGCCGGCGAGGGTGAGGATGGGGCCACCGGGGCCGTTCTCGACACAGCGGAGCGCACGGAGGAGGTCGAGGTCGCCCATGCGGAGTTCCTCGGCCGCCGGGTTTGTCGCCTGCCGCGTCGTCCGGTAGAGGGCGATCGCGTCAGGCTCAACGTCTTCCATCGTGGCCCCTTCGACCAAGGTGGCGTCGAACGGCGTGGTGCGGCGCTGCTGGAATAGCAGGGCGATGTCGTCCTCGGTGCACTTCACGTCGGCTGAGCCGAGGCGGCGGAAGGCGCCGCCCGGCAGAGGCTTGCGGGCAAAGTGTACCGGCTTCGAAGCAGGCGACGCTTCAGGCACGTCAACGATGAGGACGGCGCCGCCGTCTGCCTGCTCTGCGGTCACGGTGACCGAGAGCGGAGTACTGAAGACGTTGCGGCACTGGGTGACCAAATCGGCCTGCACCTTGTCGGGATCAGGCACGCCGCACACGCTGTAGTCGGGGAACAGCATGCCTTCGTCCGTCCGTTCGACGCCGAGTAGGATGGTACCGCCGCCGAGGCCGGGCTCGTTCGCGAACGCGCAGATGGTCTGTAGGATAGAGTCGCCGACCTGGGAGCCGCGCTTGACCTCCAGCCGCGAATTCTCATCAAGGGACCGAAGCTGGTCGAGCAATTCGCGAAGCCTCATGTCGCCAGCCCCGCGATCATGGTCAGGATGCGGTCCGTCGCCTGCTTCAGATCGGCATCAATCGCCGCCAGCGGTCGCGGCGGCTCGAACACGTAGAAATGCCGGTTGAAGGGGATTTCGTAGCCGATCCGCGTCTTCTCGTGGTCGATCCAGGCATCCTCCGCATGCGGCAGCACCTCGCGGGCGAAGTAGGTCTGCACGTCCTCCGTCAACGGCACGTTCTCAGTGTCGCGCAGCGCCGGGTCGGGCTGTGGCTTGCCCTTGGCCTTGCCCTTCTGGCCAAGCACCACCTGGCCCGCCGCGTCTCGCAAGGGCCGCTCCACGGTGATGCTGCGGTAGCCGAACTCCTCGGTGCGAAACAGGCGCGACATGCGGGCGAGCTTGACACTGCCGCCGTTTGGCGCCGGTGGTGGCGCCTCGCCTTCCCGCACCACCACACGGCTCACGCGGCCGTCCGCGGTGGTGACGGTGGCGAGCTGCGCCTCGACGCAATCGCCGAACAGGCGGGTCACGGCATCAACATCCGCCTCGGCCATTTCCCGGCGCTTGGAGCCGAGGCTCTTGCGCATCTTCTGCCACAGCGCGGAGGCGTCGATCAGCTGCACCAGGCCGCGGCGATGCTCCGGCTTGCGGTTGGACAGCACCCAGACATAGGTGGCGATGCCGGTGTTGAAGAACATGTCGGCGGGCAGAGCGATGATCGCCTCCACCAGATCATTCTCCAGCACATGGCGGCGGATTTCACTCTCGCCCGAGCCCGCGCCGCCAGTGAACAGCGGTGAGCCGTTCAGCACGATCCCGATGCGGCTGCCGCCATCCTTCGCGGGGCGCATCTTCGACAGCAGATGCAGCAGGAACAGCAGCGAGCCATCCGAGATGCGCGGCAGCCCAGGCCCGAAGCGCCCCGCATGGCCCGTCTGCTTATGCTCGCGCCGGACTTCCTTCTCGACCTTCTTCCACTCCACGCCGAAAGGCGGGTTGGAGAGCATATAGTCGAACTTCTGGGTCGGGTGCCCATCGGCGGAGAGCGTATTGCCGGGCAGGATGTTGCGGACATCCTGGCCCTTGATGAGCATGTCCGCCTTGCAGATGGCATAGGCTTCGTCGTTCAGCTCCTGGCCGAACAGCGTGAGCGAGGCGGCGGGGTTGTGCGCGCGCAGATGCCGCTCCGCCTCCGAGAGCATGCCGCCCGTGCCGGCCGTGGGGTCATAGACGGTGCGGACCGCGGCGGTGCCGGGGCTGAGGATGTCGCTGTCCTCGATGAACAGCAGATTGACGATGAGGGTGATGACGTCGCGCGGGGTGAATTGCTCGGCCGCCTGCTCGTTCGAGAAGTCGGAGAATTTGCGGATCAGCTCCTCGAACATCAGCCCCATATCGCGATTGCTGACACGGTCGGGGCCGAGGTCGAAGCCGAGGAATTTCTCGGTGATCTGGTAGAGCAGTCCGGCCTTCTTCAGGCGCTCGATCTGGTCCGCGAACAGGAAGCGCTCGAAGATGTCGCGCACCGCCGGCGAGAAGCCCTGCAGATAGGCGGTGAGGTTGATGGCGATGTTGTCCTGGTCGCCCAGCAGCAGCTTCAGATCGAGCGGCGAGGTATTGGCGAAGGGCACGCCGGTGAGGCGCAGGAGGAAGGGCTCGGGGTTGATGCCCTTCGCCTGCCGGGCGGCCTGCTCGGCGAGGACGGCGGCTTTCGAGGGCGCCAGCACGCAGTCGAGCCGGCGCAGCACGGTGAAGGGCAGGATGACCTTTCCGTACTCGTAGGGCTTGTAGTCGCCGCGCAGCAGATCGGCGACCGACCAGATGAGGGCGGAGAGGGATTGGGATTGGCTCATGGCGTGGTGCTCGCGGCTTCAGCTTTGTCGCGGAGCTGGTCGAGGGTGCGGCCATCCGGGAGGCAGGCCATGGTGTAGATGCGGATCGAGGTCCAGCCGGTGACACGCTGGCCCCAATCATTGAAGGACAGGCGTTCGCCTTTGAACTCGACGGTCTGCCCGTCCAGCACCCGGGCGGCGGAGTCTTCGCGGCCGCGGATAGTGAGGGTGGAGCCAGCCGGCAGGCGGCCAAGGGCGAAGAGGTCGTCGGTGGATTGCATGCGCCGCCGTGACGCCGGGGGTGCGGCGCCGTTGGTCGAGGTTCCTGCTGGCGTGCTGACAGGCGGTGGGACGGGTCGGGCGCTCTGGATATCCGCGATCAGACCGGGGTAGCTGATGGCGATGTTGGCTCGGCGCAGAGACTTCCGGATATCGCCCAGGGGGAGTTGCGGGACACGCCTGCGGATCAGGGTCGCGAAGGCATCGTCCTGGAGGGTTTGCTCCAACGCCTGTTGGACCTGGCGATCGACGTGCCAGGCCTGCCAGAGCTCGTCGATGGCCCGCGACCGCATGTTGTCCCGGCTGAGGAGGCCAAGCACGCGCACGGCGTCGTCCAGGGTTTCGGGCTGGTCGATCGTCGCGGTGGCGAAGCGCTTCTCCTCCGCCTCGACCTGGGCGTGGACCTTGTAGATGCGCCACTCGGCGCCGTTGGTCAGGACGCACCAGTCCACGCCGGCCGCATTGGCGTAGTTCAGCGTCTGGACGATCCACTTCCGGTCATCGAGCGAACCGCCAAGCGGCTTGGCCTCGACGTAAAGCACCGGCGAACGATTGAGGAAGAGGGCGTAATCAACGGGATTGTCGCGCCGGTTGTGCCGATACTGGTTGCGGATTTCTGCAATATGGTCCCAACCGAGCGCCTCGATTGTGGGCGTGATCAGAATCCGCTTGGTGTCTTCCTCCAATACCTGACCGCCATCGGCCCGCAGGCGGGCGATGCTGGCCGCGATCTGCCGCAGCGTCGCATGCAGTGGCCCAGGGCCGGCGGCGCCTGGAGGGGTTGAGGTACGCGACATAGGGCCAATCGACTCCGGCGGCGCCACGGCGCCTGCCGGTGACGTCCAAGTATTGATCATTGTGCCCAAGGATAAACCCGCTGTCATCCATCGCGCGGTCGGTCCGGACGAAGTTCCGGCTGGTCGGCGCGGCTCTTCCCGCTGATTCGAGCCCATTGCATCATCGCAAGCATGCCCCGCCGCCGTGACATTCTGAGCGCCGTTTCGGCCCTGGCGGCACGGGTGGGCGCTGTTGCGCCGGCGCCACCGGCCCCGGCGATAGTGGCAGCACCCCTGGCTGCTGCTGCCAAGCGGGCACCGTTGCCCCTCGGGGACGCCTCGGTCGTCGGCACACGGTACCACGCCGCCCCTCGCGTCGCCGCGCGGTTGCGGGCCGGGCAGGCCCTGCTGCTGCGGCGCGAGCCGGCGAATACGCGGGATCCCTGGGCCGTCGCCATCCACACGCCGGAGGGTGATCGGCTTGGCTACCTGCCCCGGGGCGAGAACCGCCGCATTGCCGAGATCCTGGACGCGGGTGGTCGGATCGAGGCGGAGATGCTGGACGGCCATCCGTTCGAGGCCACGCCTGGGAACTGGCGAGTCGCTGCCCGCCTGTCGCTGGTGGATGCCGGACCCTTGGCAGCCAGCCCGGCCGACGCGCTGGATCAGGTGGCGAATCTGCTCCAGGCCCAGCCGCTCATGGCGGAGCGGTTCGGTGGACCCGACACGGGCGGGCGCGCCGTGATGCTGACCGGTCCCTGCGCCGGCTGGCAGCGGACCAAGGAAGTCGAGTGGGTGCCGCCGGGTGCCCTGCCGTTGCCCTCCTGGCAGGTTGTTGCGCAGGACTACCGTCTGGTCGGCGGCGAAGCGGCCCGGATCCAGACAGCCCGCGCCCTGGCAGAGGCCAAGCGGCTCGGGATTGCCATGCCCGGGCTGGAGCCCGCCGTGGCGCCCCCCACCCCGGCTGCGCTGGCCAAGCCGGCGGAGCGGCCGAGGCCGCTGTTACGCGGCTGGCTGCCGGCGCCTGGCCGCAGCCTCGAGGCGGCGAAGGACGCACTGCGATATCTCAAGCTGCGCCAGGCACGCGACGACCCGCGCGGCCCCAACACTGTGCTGGTCCTGGACCGGCATGACCGTGCGGTGGGAACGCTGCCGCGGCAGGCGGGTGAGATCATCTCCCGCCTGATCGGGGAAGGCTATGAGGTCGCGATCTTCGCCCGCGACCCCGGCCCACAGGCAACCGCCGAGGGCCATGTCAGCGTGCCCTACGAGATTTGCCTGCGCGGCGACGACCCTCCGCATATCGCGCGGAACAGGGCAGAGCTTCTGCTGCACCTCGCCCGCGTGGTGCCGGAGGCCTGGGATGTGGAGCGCCGGTTCGGAACGTCGCCACCCGGTCTGCTCTGGCGATTCCTGGAGCGCGCATCGCCGATCGCCCACCGGAATGGGGGACGGCTGACGGTCGCCCTGGCGGAGGAGATCCTCGCCTGGGCGACGCCAGCACCAGAAGAGGACCACGATCCGGCCAGCGCGCAGGTGCCCGAGCCGCGGCGTCCTGCGCGCACTCGAGAGGGCATCGGCGATGCGCTGTCACCCAAGCGCCGGGGGCGTGGGATGCCGTTACCGCAGCGCCTGCGAATGGTGGCGATCAGGCTCGAGGCCGGGTTGCGCGAGACCCCGCAGCGCTTTGTTCCGGTCGCGGCCTATGTCGCGGGTCTCGGCATGCGCGCGAAGCGGCGCTTCCTGCAGTTGCTGATCATCGAGACCTTGGTTGAGGCAGTGCTGGACCCGAACTGCCCGGAGGCGGTCTGCCGCCTTCTCATCGAGGCGCGTGATCTTACGCGGGCTGACTGCACTGATCGCACGGGGCGGCGTCGCGCCCTGCTGGAGGCCGTCAGGCTGGCCGCCCCGCCGCTGCGTCGGCGTCGGAGCATCCACTGCCATGGCGCCGTCACCACGGATCGGCGCCTGCTGTTCCTCCGCGCCATCCTCACCGACCGCGAGGACAAGGCTTTCGGCCTCGCGACGCTGCGATGGGCAATCGCCTACGCGATGGCCGACTACAACCACGATCACTTCGTCATGCAGGGCGCCCATCTCGGGCGCCGCGTGCGGCGATTGGCAGATTGGGTGGAGGCGGAGATGGCGACCACTGCCGGTCTCGCTGTAGAGCCCATTCGATGGGGAACGGCTCCATGAGCGCCGGCAGGATCATTGGCTCCGGCTGCTGACCATTCAGGATCGCGTCCACGATATCTGGCGCCAGCAGCGTCAGCCGCAGAAGGCGGGAGACGTAGGACGAGTTGATCTTCTCGGCCGCCGCCAGTTCATTGATCGTGCCGTACCGGCCCGTCTCTATCTGACGCCGCCACCGGAACGCCCGGGCCAGCGCCTTAACCAGCGTGGTGTCCGCAGCCGAGGCGCTGCGGGTCGCCATGCCGCCCGGCATCAGGACCAGCTTCCGCCCGCCCCGCTGCTTCCGGACCGCCAGCGGCACCCGCACGGTCAGCATCTGCGCGGCGCCGGTCATGCTGCGGCCCTTGCCGATTCTCCGCGGGGCGTCGCGAGGTCTCGCGCCAGACTGGCCAGCCCCTCCAGCTTCAGCCGCACGTCGGCGCCGCCCTCCCCGACATCCACCCGGTCAACCAGCAGGCGGATGATCCGCGCCTGCTCGGCCGGGAACAGCTCCTCCCACAGCGGGTCCAGCCGCTCCAGCGCCAGCCGCGCCTCGTCCTCCGTCATGTCCGGCGCCGAGGCCCGTGCCGCGCGCCAGGCACCCAGCACCACTTCAGGCTGACGCAGCAGCCCCCGGACCTGGGCGATGACCGCGCCCTCGATCTCCGCGGCGGAAATGCGGGCGATGGCCGGCCCGTCCGCGGCACTGCCCTTCAGCACCGACTGGCTCACATAGTAGCGGTACTGCTGGCCGCGCCGGCCCCGCGCGTGGGTGGGCGACATGGCACGCCCGTCGCTGCCGAAGATCAGCCCGCGCAGCAGCGAAGGCGTTTGGCAGCGGGTGCGGTTGGCGCGTGTCTTTGGGCTGATCGCCAGCAGGGCGTGCGCCGCATCCCACATCGCCTGGGGCACGATGGCAGCATGCTCGCCGGGGTGCGACTTCCCCTTGTGCATCGCCTCGCCGAGATAGGTGCGGTTGCTCAGCACCCGATACACGTCGCTCTTGGTGAAAGCGCGGCCGCGCTTCGTGGTGGCGCCCTCGGCGCGCAGTGCCTGGACCAGCTTCGTGCCGGATTCCGTTTCGACGAAGCCCTCGAAGATGCGCCGCACCAGCGCCGCTTCCGCCTCATTCACCAGCAGCTTGCGATCCCGCGCGTCGTAGCCGAGCGGCACGAAGCCGCCCATCCAGATCCCGCGCGCCCGAGACGCGGCCACCTTGTCCCGGATGCGCTCGCCAATGACCTCGCGCTCGAACTGCGCGAAGCTGAGCAGGATGTTCAGCGTGAGGCGGCCCATGCTGGTGGTCGTGTTGAAGGACTGCGTCACCGACACAAAGGTCACGCTGTTCGCGTCGAAGACTTCCACCAGCTTGGCGAAGTCCATCAGCGCGCGCGACAGCCGGTCGATCTTGTAGACCACCACCACATCGATCAGCCCGCGCTCGATGTCCGCCAGGAGGCGCCGCAGCGCCGGACGTTCCAGTGTCCCGCCAGAAACGCCGCCGTCGTCGTAGCGGTCGCGGACCAGCACCCAGCCCTCCGACCGCTGGCTGGTGATGTAGGCCTCACACGCCTCGCGCTGCGCGTCGAGCGAGTTGAACTCCATGTCGAGCCCTTCCTCGCTCGACTTCCGCGTGTACACCGCGGCACGGATCTTCCTGACGGTGGCCGGCATGGCGGCGTCGGCGGTCGGCTTGCGCTTCATGCCGTGCCCCTCCGGTTCTTCAGGCCAAAGAACAGCCAGCCATTCCAGCGCGTGCCGGTGATGGCGCGCGCGATGGAGGAGAGCGACTGGTAGGGGCGGCCCTGATATTCGTAGCCGTCGTGCAGCACGGTGACGCTGTGCTCGACGCCCTGGTACTCGCGGATCAGCCGCGTCCCGGTGATCGGCTTATCGTCGCCGCGGATGCGGCGGAGGACGGGGTTCCCGCCATCGAGTTGTTCACCCAGGGCCTCGAGGCGCTGGATCGTCTCGGGCTTCAGGCCGCCATAGGCCAGTTCCTGGATCCGGTAGGCCAGGCGGCTCTCCAGGAAACGACGATTGTAGGGCGGCGGCTCGGCGGCGAAGAGCTCCCGCCATTGCTGCTTCAGGTCCGACGTCGCGGTGGTCTTCAGCGCCGCCAGCCGGCCGAGCACGTCGGCCGGCGGGATGGCGGGGATGGTCGGAACCGGCGGGGTGCCGGGTTTGGGTTTGGTGGCGCGTGTCATGCGTGTCTCCGGTTGGTCCGGTTCGCATCCAGGCGCTGGGGTGCCGGGAAGTGTAGGCCACGCTCTCCCTGGTCAGTGGCCTCGCGCGCAGCTTGCTCGGCAGCGCGGCTGCGGAGCCGCAGCAGCCCGGCGGCCAGGATGCTGCAGACCTCGCGGAGGTGCGACGGGAGGTGAGGATTGGAGGGGTTCGGTGGCATGGCTGGGAGGCAAGATCGTGTCGCCCAACCAAGAAAAACAGCGAAAACAATCTCTTAGCGAAGGCCCGCGGGAACAAAAGCAGCGCAGCGAAGTTCTGCGGTTCGGGGCCGGGTTCGCAGCCGGTAGTCGTCAGGCGCCGACAAGGGAACTACGAGCTACGCTACACTACTTCTGATTGCGTTTCTGCAACCCCTTGGCCATCTTTGCTCGACCGCAGTTGCGGCTGCGATTCGCATTGCAGAGGGAGCCATGATGTTGGGGAAAAGACGGTTCGGCGGGAACGAGGGACTTGCAGATCCCAGGGCGGCCACCGCCCCCTCCGCCTGATCGATGGGACACCAGAGGCTCGGTACGCTCCCCGCCACACGGAGATGGAAAGCCGTCGTTGAGCTTATTGTCGGCGGCGCAGATGCAGGCGAGGTCGCCACCGCTGCAGCGGCCGCTGCCGAGGCTAGTCTGCGGTCGGGCGCGGACAATCCCGCGCTTCGCCACGCGTTCTGGCTTCTCACCCAGATACCCCTCGCTGCCCGCGCCGAAGACTTTGGCGTAGCGCTCCGCCAACTTGGCCTTCAGGTGAACAACGGTGCCGATTTGGCCGAGATTTGCGCGGCCATGATTGAAGCCGTCGACGACGCGGCACGCCAGGCCGGCGGCATCGATGATTTCGGGGAAATGGCGACGCTTGCTGCCTCGGAGAGCTTGAGCGCCGTCGCGGGGCGCGCTGGCGAGAGCCTCTTCGGGGTCACTTACAAAGCAGACGAAGCTCATGCGGCTCTGCGCGGCCTCGCCACAGACAAGCAGTTTGGAGTGTTGGCTCGAGATTTTTTCGGCCGGCTCACGCGGAGATCCCTGGACTATTTCCTGAGCCGCGAGCTTCCCAATCACGTCGGCTTCAATAAGCGCTTCCCAAGCATTGCCGACCATCATCGGTTCGAACGGGCGCTCGACACGCACTGCCGTGAAGCCTCTCTGATCATGGAGGAGTTCGCCGCAGGATGGTTTTCCAAGACCAGGTACGAGACAGGTATTAACCCGGCGAATGCGGGGAGGTTTGCCCATGTGGCATTCGACAAACTGCGCCGTGAGCTGCTGATCAGGCGCGACGCGCATGGATGAAGTGCGTGTCTTCTGCGGTGATGTTGATCGCCCAACCCTGATCGACGAGAGCACCATCTTGCTCGACGTCGCGGCTGCGAAGGGTGATCCAGCGCGGGTGCGGCTCAGCGCCGCAGAGGTCACACGCAAGATGCTCGGGAAGATTCCCGACCGCCTCGCCGATCTGTTGGACATCGCCTGTTACGTCTACTGCGCGGATCAGCTCACGCGCCGCGACACAAAGCTTATGGCTCGTCTCGGCGGCGATTGGCAGCGAGATTTCCGCTTCACCATTGCCGTCCGTGACTTCGCCTTCTGGAGCGACCGGCAGGTCCTCAGCCAACTCGAGTCAACGCTGACCTTTCTGTCAGACGATAGATTTGCATTCGCGTTCAAGGCGACGCGCCGCGTTTCACCGCCGCAAGAGTACCTGGACCTAAGCGGCGCTGGTCCACCGCCAGCCTTTGCCCCAGACCGCGTCGTTCTGTTTTCGGGTGGGCTCGATTCTTTCGCGGGCGCGACGGAAGCACTGGTTGGTCAGAATGAGCGCGTGGTCCTCGTATCCCACAGGTCCTCCCCCTTCGTCGCCGGCCGTCAAGCCACACTGCTCGATGGGCTGCGCAAACGTGTCGATCCCGCCAGGCTGTTCCGCCTCAGCGTGGAGGTCACCAAGGGTGGAAACCAGGCAGTCGAGTTTACGCAGCGAACTCGCTCATTCCTGTTCGCCACGATCGGATTCATCGTCGCCCGCATGTTCGGTAAGCGTGAGGTCACGTTTTACGAGAACGGCGTGGTGAGTATGAATCTACCGCTGGCGCCGCACGTCCTGGGCACACGCGCGACAAGGACCACGCATCCCCGCGTTCTTCACGATTTTGGCTCGCTGTTTTCCCGCATCGCTGAGCATGACATCAAGATCGTGAATCCATACTTCTGGCTTTCAAAGGCCGACGTGGTTCGAAAGATCGCGGACTTCGGCTGCCAGCATCTGATCGAGCAGACCTTCAGCTGTGCAGAGGTCCGAAAGGCCAACCGCAACAACAAGCATTGCGGCGTTTGCTCCCAGTGCGTCGATCGCCGCTTCGGGATCCTGGCAGCGGATTGCGGTGCCTACGAGCGTTCGACGGACTACGTCGTCGACCTCATTCGTGGCGCCCGGGAACAAGGAACTGACGCGTCACTGATGGAGGCGTATCTGCTGGCGGCGCATCGGTATGCAGGAATCAGCGAGGCGGGGTTTCGATCAGCCTATGGACAGATATTCCGTGCGATCCGCTATCTCGATGTTCCAGCGAATGAGGCTGCTGGGCGCCTGCACCATCTTCATGTCAGGCACGGGGTGGCGGTGGTGAACGTGCTGAAGCGGGAACTTGGATCCCTCGATCTGGCCGCAGCCCGGAAGAACCTACCCGATACATCTCTGCTTTCGATGCTTCTCGAAAGACCTGTCGAGCCGATCGCATTCATCGACGCAACAGAGGTAGCGCCACCTCCGGCGGTGCAGGCAGCCGCGGCCGACTATTTGCCGTTGCCGCGCCCCATACGCTTTGCCGTTTCTACGGACGGGAAGCGGGTCGTTTTCGAGGGCGGGCCTAGCCTCAAGGGAAAGTCGGCGGCGCTAATTGCTGCGCTCTTCGGAGCGTACCGAGATGGGCGCACCTCTGACACTGGCCTCGCTGGGTTTCGCTTTACCGCCGCCGCGACGCTCGCCGCTGTTCTGAAGATGGATGAGGGCTCCCTGCGTCAACGCGTACGGCGCCTTCGCATCAAGCTCGCGGCGGAGTTTCAGTCACATCTCAACGCGACGATCGGCGATGAGGAAGTCGTCGAGACGAAGGAGTGGTCAGGCTACCGGCTCAACCCCGCCCTGTTCCATTCGCCTGAACTCCTCGAAGCGCCGGTCATGCCGGTCGACCCGGCACTTGTCACAACTCTCCGCCCAGATGTCACAGCTCGCCAAGGCACCCCAAAGATTCCAAGGGCTTCGCCGCGGAAAATGTCACAACTTTCGAAGCGCTGAACATATCTCCAGCGGTGTGATGGAACAAAAATAGCCTCGAAATCAGGGGCTTAGTAGCGACGGCGTGGTGCCGGCGTTGCCCCAGAGCGGGGCCAATGTCGTCCATCCCTCCAGCTGTCACCCAGGGCGAGGGTTGCGGTGCGCCCGGCCAGGACAGCGTCCGGCACCTGACACAGAAGGCTCTGGCGCGCCGCTGGTGCCTCAGCCCCCGCACGTTGGAGCGCTGGCGCTGGTTGGGCCAGGGGCCCGTCTTTTTGAAGCTGGGCGGCCGCGTCGCCTATCGCCTCGAGGATATTGAGGCCTTCGAGGCAGCGCAGTCCCGCGACGCGACCGGCGCCTCGCAGCCGTCCCATGCCGGCGTGCCGCTCGTGGTGGCCGCCTGATGAGCGCGCTGGTCCGCTACGAGCAGGCCCGCACCGCGCTGGCAGAATGCGCCCGGATCGATGAGGCCTCGGAGATCCGCGACAAGGCCGCGGCGCTCGCTGCCTATTCCCGCCAACGCGACGACCGCGAGCTCGAGGTCTGGGTGCGCGAGATCCACCTGCGCGCCTGCGTGCGCATCGGCGAGCTGAGCCGCGATCTCGATCAGGCTCAGACGGTCCGCCAGGCCGATGGCGCCACGGTTCGACTTCCCGCCGGTGGGAAGTCGAAGGCCGCGGCGCTGGCCGATGCCGGCATCTCCACCAGCACCGCCCAGCGCTACGAGGAACTCGCCGGCGGTCGCGAGGAGCAGGCCCAGGCCGCGGGACGCGCTGCGATGGAGGCGTACTTCACGCGATCCCGCGCGGAAGGTGCGCCGCCGACCATGGCCGGGCTGCGCGGCGCCGTGCGCGATGCCGTGCAGGCCACCATCGGGCCGCCGCCGCCCCGCCCCAAGCGCCCGTCCCCGCCACCCGAGCAGCCGAAGGTCGCGCCCATCGGCGCCGACTGGGTCGATTGGACCGGCGCCGTGCAGGACCTCGCACGGCTCGACTGTGACCTCCCCGAACTCGCCGCCCGTTCCGCCGCCCTGATGCCGACGCTGCTGCGCGAGGCGCTGCAGGCCGCGGAACGGCTGCGCATCTGGATCAACCTCCTGGAGCCGACCAATGACCAAGCCCACTGAGCGCGTTCGCGCGATCATTCGCGACGCCCGCCGTT
>NZ_JAIEQY010000203.1 GCF_019747315.1 Roseococcus sp.
CTAGCCGATGATCTTGCGGATGTTCACGAACTTCGCCTGCAGGCCGCGCTCGAACAGGAACGCCGCGAAGTCATCATCCATGGTGATGAAGTAGCCCCAGCCTTCCACCAGCGTCGCCGGATCCTGGGCTACCGCGCGGATCACGTGCAGATCCGGCAGCAGCGACGCCAATTCCGGTTCGATGTCCCGGCCGAAGGTGCGATAGCGGTCGGTGGCGCTGTTCGCGGTGCGGGGCAATTCCTGCGTGACCGCGCGGAGCTGCGGGCTTTGCAGGGCGATGAAGGCAAAGCCGTGATCGCTGATCACGCGGCCTATCTCGCGCAAGGCCAGGCGATAATCCGGGAGACTCTCCAGCACATAGCTCGCCAGGACGACGTCCATGCCGGCATCGGGCAGGGCGATCTTGTCCGGGGACAGCGTTTCGGCCTTGCCGGTCTTCGGCGGCTCATCGGCACGGCGGAAGCTGCGGAACCAGCCGCCGGCAACCCCACGATCCCGGCCGAATTGCAGCGCATTGAGGCTGGAGAAGCGGTGCGGACGGACCTTGTCGAAGATCTGGCGGACCGCACGGTGGCGCTCGAAGCTGCCGCAGCCGGCGCAGACCGGGGGGATGCCGTCCCCCACCATGCGGTGGTTGGGGCCGGGCTTGAAGGCCAGGCTGCCGCAGATGTTGCAGGGGGCGAGTGCGGTTTCACGCAGGGGGGCCGCGGGGGGCGGCGTGGGGGGCGGCTGGCCGCCACTCTCGGCCCCCGCAGGGCGCCGAACCATCGGCTTGGTCGTCTTGGTGGACATGGTGCGGCCTCTTCCGGTCAGGGGCGGAGCTGGTCGAAGTGCCGCATGATGGCTTGCACCCGGGTGGGCCAACTTACGGCCGCCAGGACCTCGGGATCAACGCCCCCGGCGCGTGGCGCGGCGTGCCCCACTGCCGCCTCCACCGCGGCGAGGAAGCCCTCATGCGTCGCGGCGACCGAGACCAGCGGGCCGATATCACCGATATTGGCGACCTCCGTGGTCACGATCGGAACGCCCAGCGCGTAATAGACGTAGAGCTTCAGCGGATTCATGTTCTCGCTGAGCGCATTGCTGAGGTGCGGCATCATCGCCACGTCGAAATGCCGGATATAGGCCAGCGCCTCGTGATAGGGGCGCACGCCCAGGAGATGGATGTTCGGCGTACCCGCGGCGAGCGCGATGACGTCCTTGGCGTCATGCGCGGAGCCGACCAGCACGATGCTCCAATCCGGATGCGCCAGCGCCAGTTTTTCGATCAGGCCAAGGTCCACGCGGTCGCGCAGATTGCCGACATAGCCGATGATGGGGCGCGGCAGGTCCGCCAGGTCCTCGGGCAATTCCCATTGCTGGCCGGGCGCGAAGACCTCGGCCCCGTTGGGTACGACGACGATGTCCTGCCGCAGGTCGCGGAAGCCCTCGCGCACCGGATCGCAATTGGCGACGGCGAGGTCGGCATCGGCAAGGATCTCGCGGTAGTTGCGCGCCACGCGCTCCATGTAGTCCGGCCGGGCCTGCCATTTGCGCTGGTCATCGATCAGGTCGGCGATGACATGGGAGAAGCCGATCTCGGCCTGGATCTGCGGGAAGTCGAAGACCACCGGGCAGACCCAGGCGACGGCCGAGGAATCGAAGCCCGTCTCGCGCATCGTGGCCTTGATGAAGTCGAGATATTCCTGCCGGCCCGGCAGTTCCTGGCCCAGCGCGGTCTGCGGCTTGCTGCCGTCGCGGCACAGGAAGCTGCGGCGTATCACGCGCGGGGAATCCGCCATGCGCAGCACGCGGCGCATGGTGTTCAGGTAGACCAGGTTGCCCTGGTGCAGCCGCGCATGCTCGCCGCGGTCGAGATTGCGCTCCAGGTCGCTGAGCGAAAGGATGCGGTCGAAATGCAGGATGCGGCCGACACGGCCGCTTTGCAGCAGGTACTTCACCATCATGTCCGAGCGACGGCCATAGAGGTCGGAGTCGTTCTGCTTCCAGAAGAAGACCAGGTCGAAAGGCGCGTCGCGGCGCACCACGGCGGGTGAGGCGATGCCGCGGATGCGGTCGAGCAGCGGATGCTCCACCGCGAAATGATCCGCAATGCGCAGCACCGTCTCGGCCAGCAGGGGCGAGGGCGGCATGCGGCTCGCCTCGGCCGCGATGCGCTCGGCCATCTCGATGCGGGAACTGTTCACCGCGAAGCTGAATTCGGAGAGGAAGGTGCGCCGCACGCGCGCGATTTCCGCCGGCGGCAGGTCCTCGTAACGCACGGCGGAGCGCAGCACGCGGTCCAGATCGGCATCATCATCGACCACCGTGACGGCGCGCTGGGCGATGAGGTCTTCCAGCGGCGGCACGCGCGTGACGATGGCGGGCAGGCCGATGGACAGCGCATCGGTCAGCTTGGCCGGGATCTGGTATTCCGCGATGGGCGAGGCCGGGTCCTGCAGGATGGCCACCTGGTCGGCCATCTGGATCAACTCATGCAGGCGTTCCCAGGGCTGGTTGCCGAAGAAGCGGATGCGGGCCTTCTTGTACTTGGTGAAGACGGCGCGCGTGCGCGCATCGGTAATGGTGCCGATGATGACAAAGACCAGCCGGTCATCGTCGATCCGCTCCAGCGCATCGGCGATGCGGTAGATGCCCTTGTGCGGGCGCGGCGTGCCGATGAAGACGATGGCGATGTCATCGGGCGTAAGGCCGAATTCCTGCCGGACCCGAGCACGCACCTCGGGTTCGGCGCGGAAGTTACGCTCATTGCGGCCATGCCGGACGAAGAGCCCGCCGAAGCGGCGCTGCAGCGCCGGGTTGGAGACGGTGACGGCATCCGCATGCTCGACCAGCGTCTCGCCCAGCCGCGTCCAGACCTCGCCGAAGGGCATCTTCGTCCCGGCCGGGTCCGCCTTGGCCGCGGCCATCGCATCCTCGAGGCCGAGCGGCGTCTGCTCCTTGAAGAAGGAAAGCTCGTGATCATCCACATCCACCAGCAGGGCGCTGCCCTTGAGCAGGCGGAAGAGGATGCCGAGCAGGAAGGAGGGCAGGCGAGGCTTGGAGACATAGACCACATCGGGGTCATGGCGTTCCACCGCATCCAGCGCGTTGCGCAGGAAATCCGGGAATTCCCCGCCCTCGAAGATGCTGGTGGGGATGTCCGTCAGGCCGCGGATGGGGGGCCAGATGCCATCGCCGAATTGCTTGAAGCTGGGGCCGGTGAATGCGACGTCGAAGCGCTCACGCGCCATGTCCGCCAGAAGGTAGCTGCGGCCCACGGGGTTGTGGCCCATGTCCCAGGAGATGACGAGCATGCGCGGCGGTGTGGCGCGCTCGGCCCGGATCACCGGCGCCATGGGGCGCGTGGCGAGGCGCGGCACGGCCCGTTTTACGGTTGGTGCCGGGGCCTCGGCGATGGGCCGCGCCGCGATGGGGTCGGCCGCCCGCCTGGCGCGCACCGGAACCAGGTTGCCCGGGGTGGCGCCCCTGCGAGCCGCACGCTCGGCTTGGGGTGGTGCGGCCGCCAGTGGTGCGGACTGTGACGGCTCGGGCCGGGAAGGCCCAGGCCGTGAATGCTCAGGCCGCGAATGCTCAGGCCGCGAATGCTCAGGCCGCGAATGCTCAGGCCGCGAATGCTGGGGGCGCGGCGGCGGCGGGGCGACGGCGCTGGCAATGGCGCGGATGAAATGCGCCTCGCGCGAGAACAGCCCACCGACCCGGCGGCTGTCGAAGGTCTGCCGCAATGCGGGGTCCCAGCGGAAGCCCCGCGCTTCCAGGACGCGCTCATAATCCCGGCGACCGCGATAGGCGACGTGCTGGACCTTCTGCTCCCGGTTCTCCGGCATGAAGTCATGCAGCAGAAGGGCACCGCCCTCCGCCAGCCCGTCCAGGGCGGCGCCGAGAACCTTCTCCCAGCTCGCATCATCGGGAAACATGGAAAGGGTGTAGGTGCACAGCACCAGGCCATGCCGGCTTGACGGACGCCATTGGGTGAGATCCGCCTCCTCGAAGGTGAAGGAGGGGTAGGTTTCCCGCGCGATCCGAAGCGCGACGGGCGAGACATCCACGCCCAGATACTGCACGGAGCCAGGCCGCAGCCCGGCGCAGGCGCGACCATAGCCACAGCCAAGGTCGAGAATCGAGCGTGGGGAAAGCTGGGTGACGACCTCCTCAAGGAACTCCGCGAAAAGCCGGTCCCCGGAGAGGTTTTGCTCGTGGGACAGCGAGAGGTTTCCCACTGAGCGCGCATCGCCGGCATATTGGGCATGCCGACGCAGCCAATAGGCCTTCTGGTCGAAGCTCTCGTCACCCATCATGAGGCAAGCGTGGCCCCTGAGCGGCATTGGCCCGGATTGCTGGCCCCCGCCGCAAGAACCGGGCGGGCTGCGACGCCCGGCGCGCTGACGAAATCTGCGCCGCGGCGCTGTACGATGCTCCTCACGCCAGCCATCGAAGCACTCCAGGAAATCGCAATAAAGCGATGCGCGTCAGAAATTTTACAAATAACGAAGTCTGATCAAGTGCATACCGGCTTGCGCCGCAATTGACCAGAGACATCATCGCCCCCCGCGCGCCATGCCAAGGCCGTGCTGCCGCATTTTGTGGCAGATGTCCGGGTGGCTGGCTCTGCCGGGTATCGGCACGTGCCGAGGCGCCAGGGCGATATCGCCAAGCCCGGCGCGAGGGTTCATCCTGGCTCCTTGGACCCGCAGGAGACCGCCATGACCCAGCACGCGCTCCAGGCCGCCCAGGCCTGGCTGCCGGATCTCGCCGCCATCCGGCAGGATATCCACGCCCATCCCGAACTGGGGATGGAGGAGGTCCGGACGGCCGCCCTCGTTGCACGCCATCTCCGCGAATGGGGTGTGGAGGTCACCGAGGGCGTGGGGCAGCTTGGTGTCATCGGCACCATTCGCGGCACCAGGCCCGGCCAGCGCGTCATCGGCCTGCGCGCCGACATGGACGCGCTGCCCATCCCGGAGCAGACCGGCCTGCCCTATGCCTCGAAGAACCCCGGCATCATGCATGCCTGCGGCCATGACGGGCACACCACCATGCTGCTGGGTGCCGCGCGCTGGCTCGCCGAGAATCGCGACTTCGCCGGCACCGTCCACCTGATCTTCCAGCCGGCCGAGGAGGGCCGCGGCGGCGCCCGCGCCATGCTGGCCGACGGGCTGTTCGAGCGCTTCCCCTGCGATGCGATCTACGGCCTGCACAACGCGCCGCGCCGCCCGGCCGGCCATTTCGCGATCCGCCCCGGCCCCACCATGGCGGCCGCCGACCGCTTCACCGTGGCGTTCCGCGGCACCGGTGGGCATGGTGGCTCCACCCCGCATCTGGCCACCGACATCACCATCGTGCAGGCGCATTTCGTCCTGGCCTTGCAGACCATCATCGGGCGCAACGTGGCGGCCAAGGATGCGGCGGTGCTGAGCGTGGGGGCGATCAGCGGCGGCTCCCATATCGGCGCCAATGTCATGCCGGCCGAGCTCATCATCAGCGGCACGGCGCGCAGCTACACGCCCGCCGTTCGGGACCTGCTGGAGCGCCGCATCGGCGAGCTCGCGCATGGCCTGGCCGCTGCGCATGGCTGCACGGCGGAGGTCGAGTATCGCCGCGGCGTGCCGGCCACCGTGAACCACCCCGAGCAGACCAAGGTCGCCTATGCCGCCGCCGTCGCCGTGGTGGGTGCACAGGCCGTGGACCCGAACCCCGACCCCAGCACGGGCGCCGAGGATTTTGCGCTAATGCTGGAGCAGCGGCCGGGCGCCTTCATGTCGATCGGCGGCGGTGCGCCCGATGGCGCCTCGCCCGCGCTCCACACGCCGCTGTTTGACTTCAATGACGCGACGATCCCGCTCGGCGTCGCCTATTGGGCGAGCCTGGTCGCGCAGGAATTGGCCAATCCGGAGGGCTGAGCGGGCGTCGAAGCATCGCCGCGCGACCCGACATGGCGGAGCGAAGGCCCGCGCCTTCCACCGCGACCTGTGCCGCGACAGGGCAGGGTGCTCCAGCCCAAGCCTTCGGCAGCTGTGGCGCGGTCCTGGGCAGTCGCCGTCCTGTGGGGCTCGATTTCACGCGCAACCCTGCTATGTCATCCGGTAATGAGTGGTTCAGAACTGCAACCCGTCAGGGCTGGGAGAATAAGCATGGGTGAAGACGATCTGCGCCAGATGATCGGGCGCGTGAAGAATGGCAGCCTTTCGCGCCGCGGCTTTATCCGCCGCATGGCGGCCGTGGGCCTGACGGCGCCGATGGCGACGCAGCTGCTGGCGATCTCGGGCGCGGGCTCGGCCCAGGCCCAGGGTGGGGCCCAGGGCAGCATGCCCGTCTACCGCCCGACGCGGCGCGGCGGCGGCGGCCCGCTCAAGGTGCTGTATTGGCAGGCTTCCACGCTGCTGAACCCGCATTTCGCGGTGGGCACCACCAACCAGGATGCGAGCCGCGTCTTCTATGAGCCGCTGGCCGGCTGGGCCGCCGATGGGACGCTGCACCCCGTCCTCGCCGCCGAGATCCCCTCGCTGGAAAATGGCGGCCTTCAGGCCGATGGCCGCTCGGTCACCTGGAAGCTGAAGCGCGGCGTGAAGTGGCATGACGGCCAGGATTTCTCGGCCGATGACGTGGTCTTCAACTGGGAATACTCGCGCAACGCCGCCGTCGCCGCCGTCACCTCCGGCAGCTATCGCGACGTGAATGTGGTGAAGGTGGATGACCACACGGTCCGCGTCGAATTCACCCAGCCCACGCCCTTCTGGGCCGATGCCTTCGTCGCCGCCACCGGCCAGCTGATCCCCAGGCATCTCTTCCAGGCCTTCAACGGCGCCAATTCGCGCGATGCACCGACCAACCTGCGCCCCGTCGGCACCGGCGCCTATCGCTTCAGCAGCTTCCTGCCGGGCGACACGCTGCGGGCCGAGCTGAACCCCAACTACCACATGAACAACCGCCCCTTCTTCGACACGCTGGAGGTGAAGGGCGGCGGCGATGCGGTCTCCGCCGCGCGCGCCGTGCTGCAGACGGGCGATTTCGACTATGCCTGGAACCTCCAGGTCGAGGATGACCTGCTGAAGCGCCTGGAAGCCGCCAATCGCGGCCGCGTGAACATCGTGGAGAGCGGCGGCATCGAGTTCGTGCAGCTCAACGTGACCGACCCCAACCGCGAGGTGGATGGCGAGCGCTCGCATGTCAGCACGCAGCACCCGGCCTTCTCGGACCCCGCGGTGCGACAGGCCATGGCGCTGCTGATCGACCGCAACGCGCTGGAGCAGTTCATCTATGGCCGCGGCGGCCCGGCGACGGCCAACTTCCTGAACAACCCGCCGCGCTTCACCTCGCCCAACATGCGCTGGGAATTCAGCATCCAGAAGGCGAATGAGATCCTCGACGCCGCCGGCTGGGTGCGCGGGCGGGACGGCATTCGCGCCAAGAACAACGTGCGGCTGCGCTTCATCTACCAGACCTCGGTCAACGCGCCGCGGCAGCGCACCCAGGCGGTGTACAAGCAGGCGGCGCAGCGGGCGGGCATTGACCTCGAATTGAAGTCGGTCACGGCCTCGGTGTTCTTCTCCTCGGATGTCGCGAACCCGGACACCTTCACCAAATTCTACGCCGACATGCAGATGTACACGACCACGATGCCGCAGGCGGATCCGCAGCGCTTCATGAACCAGTACGTCTCCTGGGAGATGTCCACCCGCGCCAATTCCTGGCAGGGGCGCAACATCGTGCGCTGGAAGAACGACGAGTATGACGCCGCCTTCCGCGCGGCGGAGAGCGAGATCGACCCGGTCAAGCGGGCGGCTCTCTTCATCCGCATGAATGACCTGATCGTGGGCAGCAACCACATCATCCCGCTGGTGAAGCGGCCGCTCGTCAGCGGCAGCGTGAACAACCTCCGCCATGTGCTGAGCGGCTGGGACGGCACCTTCTGGGCGCTGCAGGATTGGTGGCGCGAGACCTGATCCACCCGTGGCCCAGTATCTTTTCCGCCGCCTGCTGATCGCGATCCCGAGCCTGCTCGGGATCAGCGTCATCCTGTTCACCGTGCTGGCGCTGGCGCCGGGTGATCCCTTCGAGGAGCTGGCCACCAACCCGGCCATCCCGCCCGAGGTGCGCCTGGCACTCCGCGCCAGCCTCGGCATCGATGACCCGGTGCATATCCGGTATTTCCGTTGGCTCAGTTCCATGCTGCAGGGCGAATGGGGCTTCTCCTTCGTCAGCCGCGTGGATGTGGACCAGCTGATCCTGCAGCGCCTGCCGGTGACGCTGGTGGTGATCGGCGCCTCGCAGATCCTGGCACTCGCCATCGCGCTGCCGGTCGGCATCATGGCGGCGACGCGGCCCTATTCCATCTTCGACCAGGTGGCGAACACGCTCGCCTTCGTCGGCTTCTCGCTGCCCACCTTCTTCACCGGGCTGCTGCTGATCATGCTGTTCTCCATCCACCTCGACTGGCTGCCCTTCGTCTATCGCGCGCAGATTGACGCGAGCGGGTGGCAATGGTGGTGGCAGCACATCAAGCAATCCATCATGCCCATCGCAGTGCTGGGCCTCTTCCAGGGAGCGGCCTGGACGCGCTTCGTGCGCTCTGCCGTGCTCGACGTGGTGCGGCTCGACTATGTGACGACGGCGCGCGCCAAGGGCATCCCCGAGCGGCGGGTGATCAACCGCCATGTGGTGCGCAACGCGCTGATCCCGGTGGTGACGCTGGTGGCGCTGCAGATGCCGGCCGTTTTCGGCGGCGCCATCGTGACCGAGCAGATCTTCCGCGTCCCCGGCATTGGCTCGCTGCTGATCTCGGCGGTGCTGGCCAATGACACGCCGGTGATCATGGCGGTGACCTTCGTCTTCGCCTGCCTTGTCATCTTCTTCAACCTGCTCGCGGATGTGATCTATGGCTGGCTCGACCCCCGCATCAGCTACAATTGACGCGCTGGCCGGCGCGGCGCGCCGCGCGCCGGTGACGCCGGCGGCCGAGGCCTGGCGCCGCTTCCGCAAGCACAAGCTCGCGGTGGGCAGCGCCTTGGTGCTCGGCCTCATGATCCTGGCGGTGCTCTTTGGCCCGCTCTTCTGGACCGTGCCGATCGACGAGATCGACTTCACCGCCCGCCTCCAGGGCCCGTCGCTGGCCCATCCCTTCGGCACCGACGACCTGGGGCAGGACCTGCTGGCGCGCGTGCTCTATGGCGGGCAGATCTCGCTGGCCGTGGGCTTCGCGGCGATGGGTGTGGCCGTCACCGTGGGCGTCCTGGTCGGCGCCATCGCTGGCATGTCCAAGGGGCCGGTGGATGTGGCGCTGATGTGGGTGACGGACCTGTTCCTCTCGCTCCCGCAGCTGCCGCTGCTGCTGCTCATCATCTACCTGTTTCGCGACGCGCTGGCCGAGGTGGTGGGCCAGGAGCTCGGCGTCTTCATCATGATCGTGGCGGTGATCGGCCTGTTCAACTGGATGCAGGTGGCCCGCCTGGTGCGCGCGCAGTTCTTCTCCCTGCGCGAGAAGGAATTCGTGGAAGCGGCCCGCGCGCTGGGCGCCTCGCGCGCGCGGATCGTCGTGCAGCACATCCTGCCCAATGCGCTCGGGCCCGTGATCGTGGCGGCCTCCATTGATGTCGCGGGTGCCATCCTGGCGGAATCCACGCTGTCCTTCCTGGGCCTCGGCTTCCCGCCGGATACGCCCACCTGGGGGCGCCTGCTCTTCGATGCGAAGGACAATCTGGACTTCGCCCCGCATTGGGCGATCTTCCCCGGCCTCGCCATCTTCCTGACGGTGCTGACCATCAACTTCGTGGGGGATGGCTTGCGCGATGCACTCGATCCGCGGCGCGTGCAGTGAGCGCCCATTCCACCGGGGGCGCCCCGCTGCTCGACATTTCGGGCCTGAAAGTCCACTTCAAGACGGATGACGGCATGGTCCGCGCCGTGGATGGCGTGGACATCTCCGTCAACCGCGGCGAGACTGTCTCCATCGTGGGCGAGAGCGGCTGCGGCAAGACCGTGACCGCGATGACGGTGCTGAAGCTCATCGCCATGCCGCCCGGCCGGATCATGGCGGGCCAGATCCTCTTCGAAGGCCGCGACCTCGTGCCGATGGCGATGGAGGAGATGCGCGCCATCCGCTCCAAGCAGATCGGCATCGTCTTCCAGGAGCCGATGACCTCGCTGAACCCGGTCTATACGGTGGGCCAGCAGATCGCCGAGACGGTGCGCCACCATGAGGGGCTCTCCAAGCGCGCCGCCTTCGACCGCGCGGCGGAAATGCTCTCGCTGGTGCAGATCCCCAACCCGCAGAAGCGCGTGCATGACTATCCGCACCAGTTCTCGGGCGGCATGCGGCAGCGCGTGATGATCGCCATGGCGCTCTCCTGCAACCCGAAGCTGCTCATCGCCGATGAGCCCACCACGGCGCTCGACGTCACCATCCAGGCGCAGATCCTGGAATTGATGAACGAGATGAAGCAGCGCCTGGGCATGTCCATCCTGCTCATCACCCACGCGATGGGCGTGGTGGCCGAGACGGCGCAGCGCGTCATCGTCATGTATGCCGGCAAGGTGGTGGAGGATGCGACGGTGGAGAACCTCTTCGCCAACCCGCGCCACCCCTACACCCAGGGGCTGATCCGCTCGATCCCGCGCATTGACCTGGCCGCCACCACGCATACGCGTCTGGAAGCGATCCCGGGCTCGGTGCCGAGCCTGCTCAATCCGCCGGTGGGCTGCCGTTTCGCCGCGCGCTGCCGCTACGCCCAGCCCGCCTGCGTGGAAGCCGAGCCGCCGCTGCGCGAGGTCGCTCCCGGGCACAAGGTGGCCTGCATCCTATGACCCAGCCCCTCCTCAGCGTGAAGAACCTGGTGAAGCGCTTCCCCGTGAAGGGGGGCCTGCTGCGCCGCACGGTGGATCACGTCCATGCCGTCAGCGGCGTCACCTTCGATCTCCAGGCCGGCGAGACGCTGGGCCTGGTGGGTGAATCCGGCTGCGGCAAATCCACCACCGGCCGCCTTATCCTGCGCCTGATCGAGCCCACTTCCGGCGAGGTGCGCTTCGAAGGCCGCGACGTCACGGCGCTGGACAATGAGCATCTCGGCACGCTGCGCCGGGACATGCAGATCATCTTCCAGGACCCCTTCGCCTCGCTCAATCCGCGCATGACGGTGGGCAGCATCATCGCCGAGGCGCTGATCATCCACAAACTCGCCAGGACCGCGCGGGAGCGCGAGGACCGCGTGGTGGAGCTGCTGGAGACGGTCGGCCTCAACGCCGACCACATGCGCCGCTTCCCGCATGAATTCTCAGGCGGCCAGCGCCAGCGCATCGGCATCGCACGGGCGCTGGCGGTCAAGCCCAAGCTGGTCATCTGCGACGAGCCGGTCAGCGCGCTCGACGTCTCGATCCAGGCGCAGGTGGTGAACCTGCTGGAAGACCTGCAGGAGAAGTTCGGCCTCACCTTCCTCTTCATCGCGCATGATCTTTCGGTGGTGGAGCACATCAGCGACCGTGTCGCCGTCATGTATCTCGGCCGCATCGTCGAGATCGCCTCGGCGCGGGACCTCTACACCAACCCGCTGCACCCCTACACCGAGGCGCTGCTCTCCGCCGTGCCCATCCCGGACCCCACGGTGAAGCGGCAGCGCATCATGCTGAAGGGCGATGTGCCGAGCCCGCTGCGCCCGCCCTCCGGCTGCCATTTCCACACGCGCTGCCCCATCGCCAATGCGGGGAATTGCGTGCGCGAGGTGCCGGAGCTGCGCGAGGTGACGCCCGGGCATTGGGTCTCCTGCCACCTGCGCGGCTAGGCGCGTGCTGCGTCGTTGCGCAAACGTCATGCGCCCGAAAGTTGTCGCACGGCCTTGCCGCGCTTTATTCCGAGGTGCGCGCACGGATTTTACGGCGCCGGCTTCGGAAGGAACATCCCCAACATGCGTTCATTGGCTCTCGCCGCCGCCCTGATCGCCCTCTCCCCCCTGGCCGCGCTTGCGCAAGATGCGCCGGCCGGTGTTCCGGAGAATGGCCAGCGGCTCTTCAACCAGTGCCGTGTCTGCCACACCCCGAATGAGGGTGGCCGCAGCGGCGTCGGGCCCAACCTGTACCGCGTCTATGGCCGCCCGGCCGGTTCCATCGAGGGCTTCCGCTACTCCGCCCCGATGCGCGAGCGCGCCGCGGCCGGCCTGGTCTGGAACGAGGCCAATTTGCGCGCCTACCTGGCGGACCCCAAGGCCGTGGTTCCGGCGGGCACGATGTCCTTCGCGGGCTTCAAGGACAATGCGCAGAACATCAGCGACGTGATCGCCTATCTCCGCCAGGTCGGCGGGCAATAAGCTCAGCGGCGCCAACGCGCCGCCAGATCCCAGAGATGGGCGCCCAGTGCGCCCATCAGAGGCAGTGCCACCAGGGGCCAGCCGGCCCCGGTGAGCGCGGCCCGCAGGCTGAGCGCGAAGGCCGCGCCCGCCAGCAGGAAGGGCAGCACAGCCCGTAGCGGCATGCCCTGGCCGGTGCGCTGGTGCCACCACCAGATCGCCACGCCCTCCAGCAGCAATGTCAGCAGGATGAGGTCGGCCACGCGGCCGGAGGCGAAGAATTCCGCCATCAGCCGAAGGGCGCGTTGAGGCGGATGATCGCCCAGTTCAGGCAGGCGGCGAAGGTCACCCAGGCCAGGTAGGGCGCGATGAGCTGTGCCGCGCGCCGGTCATGCCGGCGGGCCTCAAGGATCATCGCCAGGATGGACAACCAAAGCGGCACCACCTCGATCATCGCCCAGTCCGGCCGCTGCAAGGTGAAGAACAGCAGGCTCCAGCCCGCATTCAGCAGCCCATTCACCACAAAGAGCACGACCAGCAGGCGCCCTGCCCCCGCCCGCCAGGCGCGGACGAAGCCGAAGGCGGAGAGCGCGAAGATCAAGGTCCAGGCCGGGCCGAAGGCCCAGTCCGGCGGTTGGAACCAGGGGCGCTCCAGCCCCCGATACCAGGGGGTGAGGGGCGTCAGCGCCGCGCCCAGGGCTGCGGTTCCCACCGCCCAGGCGATGGCGATGAGCACCGGCGTCCATTTGGCCTTCAGCATGCGTCTCTCCGATCCCCGCGAAACCCGCTCGCGAGCATCAAATGGGTATTGCACGCCGCGCGGGAATGCCCATTAAGGCAATGTGAGATCAATGATTCGGAGGATCAACGCGATGCAGGTTTGGAAGTTGGCGGCGGCGGCCGCATTGGCGATGGCCCCGCTGGGTGGTGCAATGGCGCAGGACGCCGATGCCGGGGTGCGCGTCTTCAACCAGTGCCGGGCCTGCCACACCATCAACCAGGGTGGCCGCAACGGGGTGGGCCCCAATCTCTACGGCGTCTGGGGGCGTGCGGCCGGTGCCGTCGAGGGCTTCCGCTACTCCGCGCCGATGCGCGCCAAGGCCGGTGAAGGATTGGTCTGGAACGCGGATAACATGCGCGCCTATCTGACCGACCCAAAGGCGTTGGTGCCCGGCGGGTCCATGTCCTTCGCGGGCATCCGGAACGAGCAGCAGCTGAACGATCTGCTCGCCTATCTGCAGCGCGCCAGCACCGCGCAGTAAACCCCAAGGGGACAACGGCGCGGGCAGGGCCTCACGGCGCCTGCCCCGCCGCGATTCTGAGGGCGAAGACGCGCAGCCGGCTGGCCAGGGGCTCGCCGGCTTCCGTGCGCCCTGCATCCTGCTCGGCAATCAGGGAAGCAAGGCTGACGGCGCGACGCCCTGCCTCCGCCTCCAACACCGCCCAGAACTGGGGCTCCAGCGCGATGGAGGTGGCGTGTCCGGCCAGCCGCAAGCTGCGCTTGGCCAGATGCCGCGTGGTCACGGCTGGGGGCTCAGCATCGCCTCGGGCCGCACCCAGGCGTCGAATTCCTCCGCGGTCACGGCTTCCAGGCGCAGCGCGGCCTCGCGCAGCGTCAAATCCTCATGCAGGGCGAGCTTGGCCACCGCCACCGCGCGGTCATAGCCAATATGCGGGTTGAGCGCCGTCGCCAGCATGAGCGACTTGGCAAGGTTTTCCGCGATGCGCGGCAGGTTGGGCGCCAGCTTCTCCACCATGTTGCGCGAAAAGCTCTCGGCGGCATCCGCCAGCAGCAAGGCGGATTGCAGCATGGCCTGGATGATCACCGGCTTGAAGGTGTTCAGCTCCAGATGACCGGAGCTGGCCCCGATGCTGACCGTCACCTGGTTGCCCATCACCTGGGCGCAGACCATGGCCAGCGCCTCGCTCTGGGTCGGATTGGTCTTGCCGGGCATGATGCTGCTGGAGAGCCCATCCTCCGGCAGGATCAACTCGGCGATGCCCGCGCGCGGCCCGCTGCCCAGCAGACGCACATCATTGGCGATCTTCATGAGCGAGGCGGCGATGGTGTTCAGCACGCCGTGCAATTCCAGCAGCGCATCATGCGCGGCCATGCCCTCGGACTTGTCAGGGTTGGGCGTGAAGGCCAGGCCCACGCGTGTCGCGATCACTTCGCAGAAGACGGTGTCGAAATCCGGGTGGCGGTTCAGCCCGGTGCCGGCTGCCGTGCCGCCCTGGGGCAGTTGCAGCAGGCGCGGCATGCCGCCCTCCAGCCGGGCCACGCCCTGCATCACCTGGCGGGCATAGGTGGCGAATTCCCCGCCCAGTGTGACCGGCACGGCATCCATCAGGTGCGTGCGGCCGATCTTGATGATGCCCTCCCACTCCTCCGCCCGCGCCTTGAGGCTGGTGGCCAGCGCCTCCAGCGCGGGCTTCAGGCGGAATTGCACAGCCTGGGCCGCGGCCAGGTGCATCACCGTCGGGAAGCTGTCATTCGAGGACTGGCCGCGATTCACGTGGTCATTCGGATGCACCGGCTCCCGCGTGCCGAGCGGGTGGCCCAGCAGCTGGTTCGCGCGGTTCGCAATGACCTCGTTCGCATTCATGTTGGTCTGCGTGCCGGAACCGGTCTGCCAGATGGTAAGCGGGAAATCCTCGTCCCGCTGGCCCTGGATGATCTCGTTTGCCGCCTGACGGATGGGGTCGGCCAGATGGAGGGGCAATTCCCCCAGCCGCGCATTGGCCTCGGCGGCCGCCCATTTCTGCTGGCCCATGGCGCGGATCAGCAGGGACGGAAAGCGCTCGGTGCCGATGGCGAAGAGACTGCGGGCCCGCTCAGTCTGGGGGCCCCAGAGGCGATCCGCCGGGATTTCGATGCTGCCTAGGCTGTCGGTCTCGGTGCGCATGGGTGCTCCTTGAGGGGCTGTAACTCCCCGCCAGGGAACTGGTTCCCTGTACCCGGGTTAATCGCTGTAGGTGCTGATCTCGATCAGGTTCTGGTCGGGGTCGCGGCAATAGACGGAATTGATCGGACCGAGGGCGCCATCCTTGGGCACGGGGCCGGCTTCGACCGCGACACCGCAGCGGTGCAGATGCTCCACCACCTGCGGCGCGCTGACGGTGACGATGAAGCAGAGATCCTGCCCGCCGGGCGCCGTCGACGGGCCGGACCACCATTCCGCCTGGCTCATCTCCACCGGACGGAGGTTGATCTTCTGCCCCCCGAAGCGCAGCGAGGTGCGGCGATGCGGGCCGAATTCCGCGCGCTCCATGCCCAGCACGCGCTGGTACCAGGCGGCGCTGATCTCGACATCCTTTACGGTGATGACGAGGTGGTCGAGGCGGTCCACGGAAAAGCGCATGGGCTCAGGCCTTCTTCTGGCGACGGGCGGTGACTTCGATCTCGATGCGCATGGCATCCGTCTGCAACTGCGCATGGATCAGCGTGGAGGTCGGCCGCGCCTTGCCCAGGTATTGCTTGATCACGGGCCAGCACGGCGCCCAATCCTCGCGGCGCGGCACGATGAACATCACGCGCACCACGTCATCCAGCGTGGCGTCGGCCTTGGCGAGCGCCTCGGCGATGTTGCGGAAGGTCTGGTCGCATTGCGCCACCACGTCATCTACGATGGTCATGGTCGTGTAGTCATAGCCGGTGGTGCCGGAGACCCAGATGTCATCGCCATCCACGACGGCGCGGGAATAGCCGATTTCCTCCTCGAAGCGGGAGCCGGAGGAGAGGCGGATGCGGGTTATGGCCGGTGTCCTGTGAGGATGAGCTGGCCCGAGGGCGAGAGCGCGCCGGGCGAATGGAACCAGATGATCTCGGCGATGAAGAGATCGGCCTCGCCATCCGGCAGGCCAACCCGCAGGCGGTGGCCAATGGCGGGGATGCCATCCAGCTCCACCATCTCGGTCTTGAGGGGGCCAAGGCTCGGCTCGCGCAGCACGATGAGGAATCGGTAGCCCGTCACGCGCAGCGTTCCGGCCGAAATTTGCGCTCGGTGCTGGCGGGGTGCTTGGCCAGCATGGCGGCGGGCCGAATGGGCCTGGGCACCAGGTTGCCCTGGCAATTCGGGCAGGTCATGCCGAGCTTCGTCTCGGCGCAATCCCGGCACCATGTGCACTCATAGGAGCAGATGAGGGCGAGCGGGCTGTCGGGCGGCAGGTCCCGGTCGCAGCACTCGCAGCCGGGCCGCAGTGCCAGCATCACTCCAGCCCCTCATAAAAATCATTGCCCTTGTCGTCGACCACGATGAAGGCCGGGAAGTCCTCGACCTCGATCTTCCAGATCGCTTCCATTCCGAGCTCCGGATATTCCAGCACCTCGACATGCTTGATACAGTCCTGCGCGAGCCGCGCCGCCGGGCCCCCGACGGAGCCCAGGTAGAAGCCGCCATAGCTCTTGCAGGCGTTCAGCACCGCCTTGGAGCGGTTGCCCTTGGCCAGCATCACCAGTGAGCCGCCGGCCTTCTGGAAGGCCTCCACATAGCTGTCCATGCGGCCGGCCGTGGTGGGGCCGAAGCTGCCGGTGGCCATGCCATCCGGCGTCTTGGCGGGGCCGGCATAGTAGATCGGGTGGTCCTTCAGGTATTGCGGCAGGCCGAGGCCGGCATCCAGCCGCTCCTGCAGCTTGGCATGCGCGATGTCGCGCCCCACCACGATGGTGCCGGTCAGCGAAACCCGGGTCTTCACTGGGTATTGCGTGAGTGTCGCGCGGATCTGCTCCATCGGCTGGTTCAGGTCGATCTTCACGACCTCCCCACCCATGATCTCGTCGGTGTGCTCGGGCAGGTAATGCGCGGGCTCGGCTTCCAGCTGCTCCAGGAACACGCCCTCGGGCGTGATCTTCGCCTTGATCTGCCGGTCGGCGGAGCAGGAGACGCCGATGCCGATGGGCAGCGAGGCGCCGTGCCGCGCCAGGCGGATCACCCGCACGTCATGGCAGAAATACTTGCCGCCGAATTGCGCGCCGATGCCGAGCGACTGCGTGAGCTTGTGGATCTCCGCCTCCAGCGCGTGGTCGCGGATGGCGTGGCCCGACTTGTCGCCGCTGCCCGGCAGCCCATCCAGCCATTTGGTGCTGCCGAGCTTCACGGTCTTCAGGTTCATCTCGGCACTCGTGCCACCGATGACGACGGAGAGGTGATAGGGCGGGCAGGCGGAGGTGCCGAGTGTCTTCACCTTCTCCTCGATGAAGGCCAGCAGCTTCGCCTTGTTCAGCACCGCGCGGGTCTGCTGATACAGGAAGGTCTTGTTGGCCGAACCGCCGCCCTTGAGGATGAACATCAGGTGGAACTGATCGGCGTGATGCTCGCCCGGCGCCGCCATGATGGAGAATTCGACCGGCATGTTGTTGCCGGTGTTCACCTCCTCGAACATCGAGATCGGCGCCATCATGGAATAGCGGAGGTTGGTCTCCAGGTAGGTGCGGGCGACGCCGTAGCTGAGCGCCTCCTCCTCATCGCCCTCGACCCAGACGCGCTGGCCCTTCTTGCCGAAGACGATGGCGGTGCCGGTGTCCTGGCACATGGGCAGCACGCCGCCGGCCGCGATGTTCGCGTTCTTCAGCAGGTCCAGCGCCACGAAGCGGTCATTCGCGCTGGCCTCGGGGTCCTTCAGGATATTGGCCAATTGCTGTAGATGCGCGGGGCGCAGCAGATGCGAGACGTCATGGCAGGCGATGCGCGCCAGCTCTTCCAGCGCCTCGGGCTTCACCTTGAGGACGGTCTTGCCCTCGACCTCGATGGTGGAGATGCCGGGGATGTCGAGCTTGCGATAGGGCGTGGTGTCCTCGGCCAGCGGGAACATGGTGCTGAAGGCGAAGCCGCCAGGGCGTTCGGTGGGGCGTTTCGGGGCATCGAGCGGCATGGTGGCCTCGGCAATCTGTGGTTGCCGCAGGAATACCCCGTGCGGGGCGGCGCGTCATCCCGGCTGGACGTGCCCTGGGCCGGGCCGGGCGTGAGCGCTGCAATCCGCCCCCCCATCAGCCGTGGCTCAGCCGCCCTTCACCACCAGCTCCACATACAGATTGCCGCGGGTGGCGTGGCTATAGGGGCAGATCTTTTCATGCGCCTCGGTGGCAAGCGCTTCCAGCTCGGCCTGGGGCAGGGAGGGGTCTTCCACCGTCAGCACCACGGCCAGGCCAAACCCGCCCAGCTCGCGCCGGCCGATCGAGACGGCGGCCGTCACCTTCGCCCCGGCCGCGTTCTTCTTGTGCTGCTTGCCGACGAAATCCAGCGCCCCGCCGAAGCAGGCGGCATAGCCGGCGGCGAAGAGATGCTCCGGCGTCGCAGTGCCGGGCCTGCCCGGGCCGCCCATCTCCTTGGGGACGGAGAGATCGGTGGCGATGCTGCCATCATCGGCCGCGGTACGGCCGTTGCGGCCGCCCGTGGCGGTGGCGGTTGCGGTGAAGAGGGGGATGATCTGGTCCATGGGGGCGTTCCTTCAGCGATAGGGCACGGTGGCGACGGCATTGTAGGGCGAGCCCTCGATCAGCCGTGTGCTCCAGGCCAGATAGACCAGCATGTTCTGCCCCTCATCCACGAAGCGATGCACGCGCGTCTCCTTGAAGAAGAAGCTGGTCGAGGCCTCCCAGACGCGCTCGCCCCGCTCCCCGCGGCGCACCGCCGGGGTGAGGGTGACGGGGCCGGTCGCGGTGCAGGAAAGGGCGAAGCGGGCGGGATCCTCGGCCACGCCCACCATGCCGGCGATCCCGCCTGTCCGCGCCTGGCTGATGTAGCAGGCCACACCCGGCACCTCCGGGTCCGTGAAGCGCTCGACGACGACGCGGTGGCTGCGGGTCAGGCCGAGATTGGTGATGGCCGTGTTCACATGGCCGACTTCCGTCGCGTCATCGGCGATGGCGGCGGCGGGGAGGAGAAGGGCGAGCAGGGTCAGGGCATGGCGCATGCAACCGGAACGCGCTGCCCGGCCCCGCGGTTGCCCAGCCCCCGCTTGCTCAGCCCAGGCCGGCCAGCTCCCGGAACTCTGCCTCGCTCAGGACGCGCAGGCCCAACTCGGCCGCCTTCGCCGCCTTCGAGCCCGCATCCGCGCCCACCACCACGAAATCCGTCTTCTTTGAGACCGATTTCGTGACCTTGGCGCCCAGCGCCTCCGCCCGCGCCTCCGCCTCCTGGCGGGAGAGGGTTTCCAGCGTCCCGGTGAAGACCAGCGCCTTGCCGGCGAAGGGATTGCCCTCGGCCGCGATCACCGCCGCATCCTCAGGCGTCACTTCGGCCAGGAGGTCATCGAGCGCTTCGAGGTTGTGCGGCTCGGCGAAGAATTCCACGAGCTCGGTCGCGATGGCGGGGCCGATGCCCTGGATGCTGCCCAACTCCTCCCGTGCCTCGCTGCCGATGATGCGGGCCGCCGCCATGCGCTCACGCAGGGCCGCGATGGAATGGTAGTGCCGCGCCAGCAGCTTGGCGTTCTGCTCGCCGATGCGGCGGATGCCCAGCGCGAAGAGGAAGCGCTCCAGCGGCGGGCGGCGGCGGGCCTCGATGGCGTCGAAGAGCTTGCGGGTGGAGAGCTTGCCCCAGCCCTCCAGCGTTTCGAGCTTCGCCGCATGGGTGTGCAGCCGGAAGATGTCGCCCGGCCCGCGCAGCAGCCCCATGGCGTGCAGCGTCTCGATGCGCTCCTCGCCCATGCCTTCGATGTCGAGGCAGCGGCGGGAGACGAAATGGCGCAGCCGCTCGACGGTCTGGGCCGGGCAGATCAGCCCGCCGGTGCAGCGGCGCACCACATCCTCATTCTCGCGCACGGCATGGCTGCCGCAGGCGGGGCAGGTGGTGGGGAAGGCGTAGGGCGGCGCGCGGCCGGGGCGCTCGGGATCCAGCACCGCGACCACCTGGGGGATGACATCCCCCGCGCGTTGCAGCGTGATGGTATCGCCCTCGCGGATATCCTTCCGCGCGATCTCATCCTCATTGTGCAGCGTGGCATGGGTGACGGTGACGCCGCCGACGAAGACCGGCTCCATCACCGCGCGCGGGGTCAGCGCGCCAGTCCGACCCACCTGGATCTCGATGCGCAGAAGCTTCGTCCGTGCCTGCTCGGCCGGGAATTTCCAGGCGATGGCCCAGCGCGGCGCGCGGCCGACGAAGCCGAGGCGTGCCTGCCAGTCCAGCCGGTCCAGCTTGTACACCACGCCGTCGATCTCATAGGCCAGCGCCGCGCGGCCGCTGGCCATGCGCGTCTGGAAGGTGGCGGGGGTTTCGGTGAGCAGATCGGCGGCGCCGTCGCTCACGGGGGTGGAGAGCGGGTTCACCCGGAAGCCCCAGCGCCGCAGCGTCTCCAGCCAGCCATGATGGGTGGTGGCCGGCGCCTCGCTCGCCTCGCCCATGGCGTAGGCGAAGAACTTCAGCGGGCGTTGCGCGGTGACGCCGGCATCCAGTTGCCGCAGCGAACCCGCCGCCGCATTGCGCGGATTGACCGGGATGGTCACGGCGGGGCCGAGCTTTTCCCCACGCGCCTTGCGGGCTTCGCGTTCGGCCAGCGCCGCCTCCTGCGCGGCGCGAAACGCCTCGAAATCGGCGCGGTCCATGAAGACTTCGCCGCGGATCTCGATCAGCGCGGGATGGGGGGCGGGGAGGCTCCGCGGGATATCGGCCATGGTGTGGAGATTGGCGGTGATATCCTCGCCCTCCGCGCCATCGCCCCGTGTGGCGCCCTTCACGAAGCGGCCGTT
>NZ_JAIEQY010000382.1 GCF_019747315.1 Roseococcus sp.
GCTCTTCCGATCTCAGGCCGGGCTGGCCGAGCGCGAGGCGGCGCAGCGTGCCGCCGCGCTGCAAGCCATGGCCCAGCGCGTCGAGGAAGAGACGCAGGGCGCCATCGCGGCGATGGGCCAGCGCATGGGCGCCGTGACCGAGGTTTCCTTCCGCCTGAGCGAAGGCGCCGCGCGGGTGACGGCGGAGAGCGACGGCGTGGCCTCGGCCGCCGGCCAGGCGCTGGAGGCCGCCCAGGCCGTGGCCGCCGCGACGGAAGAGCTCTCGGCCAGCATCCGCTCGGTGACGGGGCAGTTGCAGGCGGCCTCGGAGACCTCCCGCGCGGCCGTGGCCGGCGTGGAGGAAGGTGTCTCCACCATCGGCGGCCTGCAGGAGGCGGTGGGCCGCATCGGCGAGGTGGCCCGCCTGATCGGCGAGATCGCGGGCCAGACCAACCTGCTGGCGCTGAACGCCACGATCGAGGCCGCGCGCGCCGGTGAGGCCGGCAAGGGCTTCGCGGTGGTGGCCGGGGAGGTGAAGGCGCTGGCCAACCTGACCGCCCACCGGACCGGCGAGATCGCGCAGCAGATCAGCACCATCGAGGCGGTGACGCATGAGGCGGTGGCGGCGGTGCGGCGCATCGCCGAGAAGGTCACACAGCTTGACCGCAGCTCGGGTGCAATGGCCGATGCGATGGAACAGCAGACCAACGCGACCGAGGAGATCGCCCGCTCGGTGGCCGGTGCGGCAGCCTCCGTGCGGGATGTGGAAGCGCGGATTGCCAGCGTCGCGCATGAGGCGCGGCGCTCCGGGGAGGATGCCTCGGCCATGCATGGCGCGGCGGGCGAAGCCCAGGCCGGCGTGGCGGAGATGCATGCGAGCCTCGTGCGCATCGTCCGCAACGCCACGGTCGAGGTGGAGGCCGGGCGCCAAAGGCCCGCCGCGTAGTTCAAGCGGCGAGGATGCCCTCCACGATCTCCTGCACGGAGAGGGCCTCCTGCAAGGTGGCGAGGTCCACGGCCTCGCCACGCGTCAGCGCCGCGAGCTTGTCGAGCTGCCCGGCAAGGGTCAGCGGGCGCATCTTCTCATTGGGCAGGGCGTCCGGCGCGGCGTGCCAGGTGCCGGCGGGTGAGAGCTTCTCGGCGAAGGACCAGTCGCGCAGGCGGATGGCGCCCTGCGCCCCCTGGATGCGGGTGATGTTGTGATCATCGGCCAGGGTGATGCCCAGGCCGCCGGAGATGGTGACGGGCACATCGCCGGCCGAGAGGCGCGCGGCGATGGCGGTTTCGCTGCCCGTGCCGGGCGGCCAGGTCACGCGCGCTTCCTCCAGGGTCAGCGGCCCGACCAGGCGCTGGGTGAGGAAGAGGAAATGGGAGATGACCTCGCGCGTGAAGCCACCCTCGGCGCGCTCGGAAAGCCAGGCGGCCGCACCCTGTTGCCAGCCGCGGGGCCAGGCAGCGAAGGCGGCGGAGATGTCGATGCGGTGGATGTTGCCGATGCCTGGCAGCCATTCGCGCAGTTGCGCGATGGAGGGCGAGGAGGCCATGGGGAAGTTCACCGCCGCGCGCTTCCCATGCGCGCGCGCCACGAAGGCGCGGGCGGCGGCGAGGTCGGAGGCGAGCGGCTTTTCCAGAAACAGCGCCCGGCCCGCCGCCAGAACCTGCTCGCCCAGGGCGATGTGCGAGGCCGGCGGCGAGGCGATATAGACCGCATCGCTCACTGCGATCACGCCCGCCGCATCGGTGCTCATGGCGAGATCGGGCGTGATGGAGGCGAGGCGCGCGACGGCGGCGGCCCCCGGGTCCCAGACGGCGGTGACCCGCGTGTTGCCATGGGCCAGGGCCGCGCGCATCAGCCGCTCGCCCATGATGCCGAGGCCGAGGATGCCCAGCTTCAACGGTTCATGCATCGTAAGGCAGCCCCACATATTGTTCGGCAAGGCCGGTGCGCGCGGCCTCGGAATTCACGAGGTAATCGAGCTCGGCGACCTGCACGCGATGCTCGAAGGGGTCGTTGTCGCTGAATTTGTGCAGCATGGCGGTCATCCACCAGGAGAAGCGCTGCACCTTCCAGATGCGCTTCAGGCAGGTCTCGCTGTAGCGGTCCATCAGGGCCATGCCCTGGCCGCGGTAGAAGGCCGTCAGCGCCTGGGCCAGCACGCGCACATCGGCGACGGCGAGGTTCATGCCCTTCGCACCCGTGGGCGGGACGATATGCGCGGCGTCGCCGGCCAGGAACAGCCGGCCATGGCGCATCGGCTCCGCCACGAAGCTGCGCATGGCGGTGACGCCCTTCTGGAAGATCGGGCCTTCATTCACCACGCCGAGGCGCTGGTGCAGCCCCTCCCAGATGCGCGCATCGGACCATTGCGACAGGTCCTCATCCGGCGCGCATTGCAGATAAAGGCGGGAGACGGCGTTGCTGCGCATGGTGGCCAGCGCGAAGCCATCGGCGTGCCGGGCGTAGATCAGCTCATGGCTGATGGGCTGGGCCTCGGCCAGGATGCCGAGCCAGGCAAAGGGGTAGACGCGCTCATAGACGCGCAGCACTTCCGGCGGCATGGCGGCGCGCGAAGGACCGTGGAAGCCGTCGCAGCCCGCGATCACGTCGCAGCGCAGCTCCTGCGGCGTGCCGTTGAGCGTGAAGGTGATGCGCGGCTGGTCGGTCGTGATGTCGTGGATCGCCGCATCCTCCACCTCGAAATGCAGCGGGCGGCCGGTGGCCAGCCGCGCGGCCACCATGTCCTTCACCGCCTCCTGCTGGCCATAGATGGTGACGCGCTTGCCGGTGAGACCGTGCAGGTCGATCCGGTGGGACTGGTCGTTGAAGCGCAGCTCCATGCCGTCATGCGCGAGGCCCTCGCGGTGCAGACGGTCAGCGAGGCCCGCCTCGGTCAGCGTGTCCACGCTGCCCTGTTCCAGCAGGCCCGCGCGGATGCGGCCCTCGATATAGGGGCGGGACTTCGCCTCGATGATGACGCTGTCGATGCCGGCCCGGTGCAGCAGATGCGCAAGCAACAGCCCCGCTGGCCCCGCACCCAGAATCCCCACCTGTGTCCGCATCGTGAACTCCCGCTACCCGAGAGCGCGGCAATGGCGCAGAATGGGGCGCTCGACAACGGGGGTAACGATGGACCAGCCGCGCCGCATTGATGTGATTTCCGACGCGATCTGCCCCTGGTGCTGGATCGGCAAGCGGCAGATGGAGCGGGCGCTGGCCATGCTCGACCAGAACTTCACCATCCATTGGCGCCCCTACCAGCTCAACCCCGACATGCCGGTGGAGGGGGTGGAGCGTGCTTCCTATCGGGCCGCCAAATTCGGCAGCGTGGAACGGGGCGCGGAGTTGGACGCCAACGTCGCCGCCGCCGGGCGCGCCGTGGGCCTCGAATTTCGGCATGACCGGATGCTGCGCACGCCCAACACCATCGCGGCCCACCGCCTGATCCGCTGGGCGGGCGAGCCGGTGGTGGAGCCGCTGTTCCAGGCCTATTTCCAGGATGGCAAGGACATCGGCGACCATGCCGTGCTGGCGGAGATTGCGGCCAGCATCGGCCTGGACGCCAAGGAATTCCTCGCCTCCGACGAGGGCGACGCCGAAGTCCGGGCCGAGGATGCGCAGTTCCGCCGCATCGGCATCAATGGCGTGCCGAGCTTCGCGCTCGACGGCCAGGTGATGTTCTCGGGCGCCTATCCGGCCGAGCATATGGCGCAGATCTTCGGCCGGCGCGCGGCCTGATGGACGCTGTCCTGGCCCGCGCAGCCGCGCTGGGCGAACGCCTGAAGGCCCGGGGCGAGACCATCGCCGTCTCGGAATCCTCTTCGGGCGGGTTGGTTTCGGCCGCACTTCTCGCGCTGCCCGGCGCCTCGGCCTATTTCATGGGCGGGGCCGTGACCTACACGACCACGGCCCGCGGCGTTCTGGTCGGCATCACGCCGGAACAGATGGTGGGACTGCGCTCCTCCAGCGAGCCCTATGCGGCCCTGCTGGCTCGCACCATGCGCGAGCGGATGGGCACCACCTGGGGCCTCGCCGAGACCGGCGCCTCCGGCCCCACCGGCAACCGCTATGGCGATGCGGCGGGGCACACCTGCCTCGCCATTTCCGGCCCTGTGGAACTCGTCCGCACGCTGGAAACCGGCCGCGCCGAGCGCTGGCCGAACATGCTGGAATTCGCACTCGCCACGCTCGGCCTGCTGGACGAGGCGCTCAGCGCGGCAGGGCCGCGCCCTTGAGCCAGGCGGCGCCGTCGGCATAGAGGCGCTCAACCTCCGGGCCCTTCAGCCCGGGCATGTCGCGCTTCACGGCATAGCCGATGCGAGTCTGCAAATAGGCCAGATGCCCGTAGCCCTCGGGGAATTGCGCCAGCAGCGCCGCATCCAGCGAAAGCCGCGCATCCGGCGCCACCGGGTCCATCCGGTCCTTCTCATAGATCGGCTGGCGCAGCAGCAGCTTCCAGGCGCCGTCGTGCTTTTCGCAAAAATCGTAGAAGCGGCCGGTGCAGACCACATCCACCAGCACGCCTTCCACCTCGGCGCGCTGGCTGATGGTCATCTTGGTCTGGCTGATGGCGCGATCCCCCGCGATCTCGCTGCTGTGCCCGCCCAGGAAATGCAGGATGGAGACGCCGCGATTCCAGCCCTCGATGCTGGCCGCGATGAATTCCGCGGCCGTGCCCTGCTTCCAGGTGGCCATCATCCGGCCCTCCGGGTGCCAGCAGGTGGCGAAGCGCGCCCAGTCGCCGGCATCGCGCCAGACCGCCCAATTCTCGATCAGGGCGCGGATTTCCAGCGCGTCCTTCATCAGGGCTTCGCCGCGATGATGGCACCCGACATGCTGGCGGGGATGCGGTCCTTCCAGGCGCCGGAATCCACCGCGGTGATGAAATCCAGCAAGGCGCGGTTGAAGGCGTCCGGGTCTTCCAGATTCATGGTGTGGCCGCATTTCGGCATGACCAGCAAGGCCGAGCTGGTGATGGTGCGCTTGAGGTAGAGGGCGGGCTCAAGCGTCGGGTCATCCTCATCGCCGGCGATGATGAAGGTGGGCAGCTTCAGCTGGCGGAACTGCGCCTCCAGCTCGAACAGCGAGGGGCGTTCGCGCTGCACGCCCAGCATGGTCAGCGCCGAGCCCTCGGTCGAATGCTCGGCCATCTGCGCCTCGAATTCGGCGAAGCCGCGCGGGTCCTTTTCCTCGAAGACGAGGCGCGTGGGGCCATGGGCATAGATGGTGGCGAATTTCTCGATGCCGCCCGCGCGCAGCTTGGCCACCGAGCCGTCAATCTCGGCGCGGAACTGCGCGCGCTTGTCGGGCGAGGCGCCATAGCCCACGCCGGCCGCGGTCAGGCTGCGCGCCAGATGCGGGTGGCGCAGGCCCAGATGCAGCGTGGCGAAGGCGCCCATCGAGAGGCCGACCACATGGGCGGGCGCCAGGTTCAGCGCCTTGATGACGGCGGCGATGTCATCCGTCGCGCGGTCCTGGCTGTAGGATTTCGGATTGGTCGGAACGCTGCTCGGCGGATAGCCGCGGGCGTGGAAGGCGATGCAGCGGTAACGGCGAGAGAAGAAGCGGATCTGCGGTTCCCAGCTGCGCGCATCGCCGGCGAATTCATGGGCGAAGACGAGCGGCGTGCCCTCCCCCGCCTCGATGTAGTGCAGGTCAACGCCATCCTCGGTGCGGATGCTGGGCATGCGGGGGGCTCCTCTGTCGCGGGCGGCAGCTTGCTTCGGGTGACGTGTCGCGGCAAGTCAGGCGCGCCCGCTGCCCAGGAGTTCCGCCATGCCTCGCCAAACCCTCGCCTTCCGCGTGCCGATGCGCCATCCGGGCGATGTCTCGGCCATCGCCGCCCTGTTCGACGAGGGCGCGCTGGCCCCCACGGAGGTGGTGGCGATTCTCGGCAAGACCGAGGGCAATGGCTGCGTGAACGACTTCACCCGCGCCTATGCCGTCAGCGCGCTGGCCGCGATGCTGGGCGCGCGGATGGGTGCCACGCCGGATTCCGTGATGGCGCGCGTGGCGCTGGTGATGTCCGGCGGCACGGAGGGCGGGCTCTCGCCGCATTTCCTGGTGCTGGCGGTGCGCGAAGCGGCCGCACCCGCGACCGGCGCGCTGGCGATTGGCGTCGGCTTCACGCCGGATTTCGCGCCCGAGGAGATCGGCCGCATGGCGCAGCTGCGCGCCACGGCCCAGGCAGTACGGGACGCCATCGCCGATGGTGGCATCACCGAGGTGCACTACGTCCAGGTGAAATGCCCGCTGCTGACCTCGGCCAAGGTCGCCGATGCCGCCGCACGCGGCCAGAGTGTGGCCACGCATGAGACCTATCCCTCCATGGGCCTCTCGCGCGGGGCGGCCGCCTTGGGCGTGGCCCTGGCGCTGGGCGAAATCCCCGAGGCCGCGCTGTCGGACGCCGTGATCGGTGCCGATTGGTCGCTGCATTCGGGTCGGGCCAGCTGCTCGGCCGGGGTGGAGCTGGAGCGCTGCGAGGTGATCGTGCTCGGCAACAGCCCGGCCTGGGCGGGCGATCTCGTCATCGGGCATGACGTCATGGCCGATGCGTTGGATTTCGGCGCGGTGCAGCGGGCGCTCGCCTCGGTCGGGCTGGGCGCCACGGGGCAGCTGGACTCTACCCAACGGGCGCGGCTGGTGGCAGTCCTTGCCAAGGCCGAGCCCGCTACAACCGGCAGCATCCGCGGCCTGCGCCACATCATGAATGACGACAGCGACATCAACGCGACCCGCCATGCCCGTGCCCTGGTGGGCGGCGTCATCGCGGCGGCGGTGGGGCGCACGGACCTCTTCGTCTCGGGCGGCGCCGAGCACCAGGGGCCGGATGGCGGCGGGCCGATCGCGGTCATCGCGCAACGATAAATTCCAGGGTGGGGCTGGAAACCGGACGCGGTTGGTCCTATTTGAATTGGACCGCAGGAGAACGCCGGTGCTGAAACTCTCCAGATTGACCGATTATGCCGTGGTGGTGCTCTCGCGCATGGGGCGCGACGACGCTCCTTTGCAAAGTGCGCCCGGCATCGCGGCCCGCACTGGCCTGGCCGAGCCGACCGTCGCCAAGGTCCTGAAGATCCTGGCGCAATCCGAGATTGTCGAGGGGCTGCGCGGCGCGCGCGGCGGTTATCGCCTGACGCGCCCGCTGCACAGCATCACACTGGCCGAGGTCATCGTCGCCTTCGATGGTCCCATTGCGCTGACCGCCTGCGTGGATGGCGGCATGGGCGGCTGCGACAGCGAGCATCTCTGCCCCGTCCGTGGCCGCTGGGACCCTGTGAACCACGCCATCCGCGAGGCGCTGGCCGGCATCTCCGTCGCGCAGCTTGCGGGGGGCAATTGCGGGACCAGCTTCCTGGCTACCACCACCACCGATCACTTCGTCGCCGCCGAGTAGGAGCGCACATGCCTGCCGTTGCAGAGACCCTCGAGACCGTCCAGGCCGCCAGCGATGGCGGCTACAAGTGGGGCTTCGAGACCGATATCGCCATGGAATACGCGCCCAAGGGGCTGAACGAGGATATCGTTCGCTTCATCAGCGCGAAGAAGAACGAGCCGGCCTGGCTGCTCGAATGGCGCCTCAAGGCCTATCGCCATTGGCTGACGATGGAGGAGCCCGATTGGGCCGCCGTCAACTACCCCAAGATCGACTACCAGGACGCCTATTACTACGCGGCCCCCACCAACAAGGTGGTGCCGAAGTCACTGGACGAGGTCGATCCGGAACTGCTGCGCACCTACGAGAAGCTGGGCATTCCGCTGCGCGAGCAGGAGCGGCTGCAGGGCATCGCGGTGGACATGGTGTTCGACAGCGTGTCCGTCGCCACCACCTTCAAGGAGCGGCTGTCGAAGGACGGCATCATCTTCTGCTCCATCTCGGAAGCCGTGCATGAGCACCCCGAGCTGGTGCAGAAGTACCTCGGCTCCGTGGTGCCGCCGGCGGATAACTACTTCGCCTGCCTGAACTCTGCGGTCTTCACCGATGGCAGCTTCGTCTTCATCCCCAAGGGCGTGCGCTGCCCGATGGAGCTCTCCACCTATTTCCGCATCAACGCCAAGAGCACGGGCCAGTTCGAGCGCACCCTGATCGTCGCCGAGGCCGGTTCGCACGTCTCGTATCTGGAGGGCTGCACCGCGCCGATGCGCGATGAGAACCAGATGCACGCCGCCGTGGTCGAGCTGGTGCTGATGGATGATGCCACCATCAAGTACAGCACCGTCCAGAACTGGTACCCCGGCGATGCCGAGGGCAAGGGCGGCATCTACAACTTCGTCACCAAGCGCGCCGCCTGCCGCGGCGCCCGCAGCAAGGTGAGCTGGACGCAGGTGGAGACGGGTTCCGCCATCACCTGGAAGTACCCTTCCTGCATCCTGCTCGGCGATGACAGCGTGGGCGAGTTCTACTCGGTGGCCATCACCAACAACCACCAGCAGGCCGATACCGGCACCAAGATGTGGCATGTGGGCAAGAATACGAAGTCCACCATCGTCTCGAAGGGCATCAGCGCCGGCAAGGGCCAGAACACCTATCGCGGCCTGGTGAAGATCAGCCCCAAGGCGACGGGGGCACGCAACTTCACGCAATGCGACAGTCTGCTGATCGGCGATCAGTGTGGCGCGCATACCGTGCCCTATATCGAGAACCGCTGCGCCACCGCGAAGGTGGAGCATGAGGCGACGACGTCCCGCATCGCCGAGGACCAGTTGTTCTATTGCCGCTCGCGCGGGCTCACCCAGGAAGAGGCGGTGGGGCTGATCGTGAACGGCTTCTGCCGGGAAGTGCTCAAGGAATTGCCGATGGAGTTCGCCGTGGAAGCGCAAAAGCTTCTGGCGATTTCGCTCGAAGGGAGCGTTGGTTAAGTCATGTTGAAGATCGAAGGCCTGATGGCCGAAATTGATGGCAAGCAGATCCTCAAGGGGATCAATCTGGAAGTCCCCACGGGCGAGATCCACGCCATCATGGGCCCCAATGGTTCGGGCAAATCCACCCTCTCCTACGTGCTGAGCGGGCGCGAGGGCTATGAGATTACGGGCGGCACCGCCACCTTCAATGGCGTGGACATCCTGGCCATGGAGCCGGAGGAGCGCGCGGCTTCCGGCCTCTTCCTCGCCTTCCAGTATCCGGTGGAACTGCCGGGCGTGGGCAATGCGAATTTCCTGCGCACGGCGCTGAACGCCGTCCGCAAGGCCAAGGGCGAGCCGGAAGTGGACGCCATGGCCTTCCTGAAGCTGGCCCGCACCAAGCTCAGGGCGCTGCAGATGAGCGATGACGTGCTCAAGCGCAATGTGAATGTCGGCTTCTCGGGCGGCGAGAAGAAGCGCAATGAGATGCTGCAGATGTCCCTGCTGGAACCCAGCCTCGCCATCCTGGACGAGACGGATTCGGGCCTGGACATCGACGCGCTGAAGATCGTCTCCGAGGGCGTGAACGCCATGCGGGGCCCGAATTTCTCCGCGCTTGTCATCACCCACTACCAGCGCCTGCTGGACTACATCACGCCCGACCGCGTCCATGTGCTGATGGGCGGCCGCGTCGTGAAGTCCGGCGGCCCCGAACTCGCCCTGGAGCTGGAGGCGGAGGGCTACGCGAAGGTGGCGGCATGAACGCCATGTCCCCCAGCAGCTTCTCGACGCGCTTCGCGGGGCTGCACGAGCATCTGCCCGGTGGCCGCACGCCTTGGGTGGCGGCCCTGCGCGCCGAGGCGGCCGAGCATTTCGCCGCCGCCGGCCTGCCCAGCCGCAAGCTGGAAGCCTGGCGCTACACCGATCTGGGCGCCATCGCCCAGGCCGGCTTCACCGAGGCGCTGACCCTGGTGCGCGAGAATCCGACGCTGCCGCCGATGCGCGCGCCGTTCCGCGCTGTCTTCGTGGATGGGCGTTTCGCCGCCGGCCTGTCTGTGCTGCCGGAATGGTGCCGCAGCCTCGCCTCGCATCTGGGCGATGCGGAGGGCTGGCTTGGCGCGCTGGCGCAGAAGCTGCCGGTGGTCTCGCTGAACACCATGCTCTTCGAGGATGGGCTGCTGCTGGACCTGCCCGCGGGCGTGGAAGGCGGCGCGCTGGAATTGCTGAGCTTCGCCAGCCATGCCGAGCGGCCCATCGCCTTCCATCCGCGCCATCTGATCCGCATCGGCGAAGGCGCCTCCCTCACGCTGATCGAGACCAGCCTCGGCCCGAATGGCGCCAGCTATCTGCACAATCCGGTGTTTGAAATCGCCGTGGCGCGCGATGCCACGCTGTCGCATATCCGCATCCAGCGCGAGGGTCGCGCGGGCTTCCAGCTCTCCACCGTGCTGGCCGCGGTGCAGGCGGGTGGCACCTACGATAATTTCACGCTGAATGCCGGCGCGAAGCTGGTGCGCAACGAGATCCACACGGCCCTGCTCGGCCCCAAGGCCGCCTGCCACATGAATGGCGCGCAGCTGGCGGGGGACGGGCAGCATGCGGACACTACCACATACCTGGACCATGCGGCCCCGGATTGCGCCAGCCGCCAGACCTACAAGACGGTTCTGGCCGGCAAGTCGCGCGGCGTCTTCCAGGGCAAGATCCTGGTGCGCCAGGCGGCCCAGCGCACCGATGGCTACCAGATGAACCAGGCCCTGCTGCTCTCGGAAGATGCCGAGATCGACGCCAAGCCGCAGCTCGAAATCTACGCGGATGACGTGAAGTGCAGCCATGGCGCGACGGTGGGTGCGCTGGATGAGGCGCAGCTGTTTTACCTGCGCGCCCGTGGCATCCCGGCGGAACAGGCCCGCGCCATGCTGGTGCAGGCCTTCCTGGTCGAGGCCATCGAGGGCGTGACCCACCCGCTCGCCCAGGCCGCGCTGGCCGAGGCGACGGATGGCTGGTGGGAGAGAGAGGCGGCCTGATCATGGACACGAACATCGCCTACAGCTTCGACGTCACGCGCATCCGGCAGGATTTCCCGATCCTGGCGACGACCGTGCGCGGCAAGCCGCTGGTCTTCCTGGACAGCGGCGCCTCCGCGCAAAAGCCGCGCGCGGTGATGGATGCGATGACCCGCGCGATGGAGACGGCCTATGCCAATGTCCATCGCGGCGCTTATCACCTGAGCGAGGTCGCGACCGAGGCGCATGAGGCCGCGCGCGGCGCCGTCCAACGCTTCCTGAACGCGGCCGAGCCGGAAGAGATCATCTTTACGCCTAATGCCACGGGCGCCTTCAACCTCGTCGCCCACAGCTTTGGGCGGGGGATGCTCAAGCCCGGCCAATGCGTGCTGGTGAGCGAGATGGAACACCACGCCAATCTCGTCCCCTGGCAGATGCTGCGCGATGCCGGCCTGGGCATCGGCCTGCGCTTCGTCCGCGTGACCGAGAGCGGTGAGCTGGACCTGGACGACCTGGCCGCCAAGCTCGCGGATGGCAAGGTGGGGCTGGTTTCCGTCACCCACATGTCAAACGTGCTGGGCACCGTCACCCCCGCCGCCCGCATCGCCCGCATGGCGCATGAGGCGGGTGCGCGCGTGCTGTTCGATGGCAGCCAGGCCGCCGTGCACCGCGCCGTGGATGTGCAGGCGCTGGATGCTGATTTCTACATCTTCACCGGCCACAAGCTCTACGGCCCGACCGGCATCGGCGTGCTCTACGGCAAGCGCGCCTTGCTCAACGCCATGCCGCCCTTCTTCGGCGGCGGCGACATGATCGAGACGGTGACGCTGGAGCATTCCACCTTCGCCGCCGCCCCTGCCCGCTTCGAGGCCGGCACGCCCGCCATCATCGAGGCGGTCGGGCTGCATGCGGCGATCGACTACGTGAACGCCATCGGCATGGCGGCGATCGAGGCGCATGAACGCGCCCTTGTGGATCATGCCATGGCCGCGCTGACGCAGGTGGACGGGCTTTCCTTGCTGGGAGCGGCTCAGGATCGCGGTGGCGTCTTCGCCTTCGCGCTCGACGGTGTGCATCCGCATGACCTCTCGACCTACCTGGACCGCTCGGGCATCTGCGTCCGCGCGGGCCGCCATTGCGCCGAGCCGCTGCATGCGCGCTTCGGGCTGGAGGGCGGCAGCACCCGTGCCTCCTTCGGCCTCTACACGACGCGGGAGGAGATCGACTTCCTCGCGCAGAAGCTGACCGATGCGCGGAGGTTCTTCGCGTGAACGCAGCGGCGGGCTTTGACGAGCTGCAGGACCTTTATTCCAAGGTGCTGCGCGACCTCGCCCGCAATCCGGCGCATCGCGGCCGGCTGGAAGGTGCCACCGCGACCGCGCGCGGCGACAACCCGATGTGCGGGGACCGCGTGGAGGTTTTCCTAAACCTGGACGGCGCTCGCATCACGGAGGCCATGTTCACGGGCCGCGGCTGCGAGATCTCCCAGGCCAGCGCGGCACTCCTCACCGAACTGGTGCGCGGCAAATTCCCCGAGGAGGCCCGTGCGCTGGGCCAGGCCGTGGCGCGCATGGCCCGCAGCGGCGAGCGGGACGAGACCACCGAGGATCTGGCCCGGCTTTCCGTCTTTTCCGTCGTCAAGAATTTCCCGAGCCGCGCGAAATGCGCCACCCTCGCCTGGCACGCGCTCGATGCCGCGCTTGCGGGCGTGAAGGAGACCAGCAGTGAGTGAAAACGCGACCCATGGCAGCTGGACCCCCGCGGGCGAGCGGCTCGCCCCCGTGACGGAAGAGGGCGTGATCACCGCCATCAAGACCGTCTTCGACCCGGAAATCCCCGTGGATATCTACGAGCTCGGCCTCGTCTACGCCATCGAGCTCGGCGAGGACGGCAAGGTGAAGGTGGAGATGACGCTCACCACCCCCTCCTGTCCCTCTGCCCAGGAATTGCCGAGCATGGCGGAAGAAGCCATCCGCCAGGTGCCCGGCGTGACGGATTGCGAGGTCGAGATCGTGTGGGACCCGCCATGGGACCAGTCGCGCATGAGCGAAGATGCCCGCCTCGCGCTCAACATGTTCTGAAGGAGACACGCGATGAGCACCACCACCGCCCCCCCGCGCGTCAAGCGCGAGCTTCCGCCGCTGATGAGCCTCTCCGAGAGCGCCGCTGAACGTCTGCGCCGGCTCTACGAGAAGGCCGAGGCCGGCAAGCTGCTGCGCATCGGCGTGAAGACCAAGGGCTGCTCAGGCATGGCCTATGACCTCACCTTCGTGGACGAGGCCGGCCCGGGCGACGAGCGCGTGACGGATAAGGGGCTCTCCATCCTGGTGGACCGCAAGGCCAGCCTGTACCTCATCGGCACCATGATGGATTACGAAGTGAAGCCGATGAGCGCCGGCTTCGTCTTCGTGAACCCGAATGAGAAGGGCCGCTGCGGCTGCGGCGAGAGTTTTCACGTCTGAGGCGACGGAGCATGGTTCGCTGAGGTTGCACACCGAAGCGGTGAATCATCCTGCCAGCGGCTCTCAGGTGAAGAGGCTGTAGAACATCCTCAGGCTCGTCGCGGCCAGGAAGAACGCAAAGGCGCGCTTCAGCCACAGTGGCGGGATGCTGTGGGCGAGCTTCACGCCCCAAGGTGTGGCGATGATCGAAGTGGGCGCGATCAGCGCGAAGCCGATCAGGCTGACATAGCCGAGCGAAAGCGGCGGCAGGTTCGGATCACTCCAGCCGCCCCAGACAAACCCGATGGTCGCCGGCACCGAGATGATCAAGCCGAACACGCTCGACGTCGCGACCGCGGCGCGGATCGGGTAGCCGAACATCGAGAGGATGGGCACGCCGAGTGTCCCGCCGCCAATCCCCATCATCGCACTCACGCTGCCCATGCCAATCCCGAGCGCCGCGCGGGGCGGCCCGTCCGGCAGCTTGTCGGCCACGCGGAAATCCACCCCGGTGAAGCCCATGTTGAGCGCGACCAGCAGCGCGACCATGCCGAAGACGGCCGTCAGCCCCTCGCCCCGCACCTGGACCGCGAGCGCCGTGCCCAGTGCCACACCCAGCATCATGGGCAGCCAGATGGAGCGCAGCAGCGCCTCATCCATGGCACCCGTCGCGCGGTGCTTGCGGGCCGAGACGATCGAGGTCGGGATGATGGTGGCGAGCGAGGTGCCGACGGCCAGCTTCATCTGCATGGCTTCCGGAATGCCGAAGAGCGGGAAGACGTTGAACAGCAGCGGCACGATGACGATGCCGCCGCCCACGCCCAGCAGACCGGCAAGCGTTCCGGAAACCAGCCCAGTCGCCGCCATCGCCGCCGCGAGCGCGACCAGCCACCAGAATTCGTTCATCGCGGGCCCCAGCCATTCCAATTCTTGGACGTCCGTGTAACCGCCCTGTCATTCCGCGCAAAGCGCATCGGCCGGAGCCCACCTTCCCGCGTGGCGCATGGCGTTCTAGCCTTCGCGCCGAAGCAATCGCACGGAGGAAAAGCGCCATGATGCTCAAGGACAAGGTCGCCATCGTCACCGGCTCGGGTGGGGGAATCGGGCGGGAAATCGCCATCGCCATGGCCGAGGCCGGCGCGAAGATCGTCATCAACGACATCGGCGCCTCGCTGGGCGGCGAGGGCTTCTCGACCAGCCCGGCCGAGCAGACCAAGGCCATCATCGAGCAGAAGGGCGGCCAGGCCGTCATCAACACCGATAGCGTCTCCGAATGGGAGAACGCGAAGAAGATCGTCCAGACCGCGATCGACGCCTTCGGCCGCGTAGACATCGTGGTGAACAATGCCGGCATCCTGCGCGACCAGATCTTCCACCGGATGACGCCGGAGGAGTGGCTCTCGGTCATCAATGTGCACCTCAACGGCTCCTTCTTCGTGAGCCGGGCCGCGGCCGAGCATTTCCGCAAGCAGGAAAGCGGCAGCATGGTGCACATCACCAGCACCTCGGGCCTCATCGGCAATTTCGGGCAGGCGAATTATTCGGCGGCCAAGCTCGGCATCGTGGCGCTGTCCAAGTCCATCGCGCTCGACATGGCGCGCTACAATGTGCGCTCCAACTGCCTGGCCCCCTTCGCCTGGAGCCGCATGACGAGCTCCATTCCCGCCGAGACGCCCGAGCAGAAGGCGCGCGTGGAGCGGCTGATGAAGATGGGCCCGGAGAAGAACGCACCACTCGCGGTGTTCCTCGCCTCCGACGCCGCCAAGGAAGTGACGGGCCAGATCTTCGCGCCGCGCATGCATGAGCTGTTCCTGTTCAGCCAGAACCGCCCGACCCGCTCGGTGCACAGCGAAACCGGCTGGACGCCCGAGAAGATCGCCGAGGTCGCGCTGCCGGCCTTCCGGTCGAGCTTCGTGCCGATGGAACGCTCGGGCGACGTCTTCAGCTGGGACCCCGTGTGACGTGAACTTCCAACTGAACGAGGAGCAGTCGGCCTTTCAGCAGGTGGTGCGCGGCTTTGCCGAGCGCCATCTTGCCAAGGGCGCGGTGGAGCGTGCGCATACCGTGGGTTTCCCGTGGGATGTGGCGAAGCTCATGGCGGATCAGGGCCTCTTCGGCATCATGCTGCCGGAGGAGGATGGCGGCGCGGGCGGCACGGTGTTCGATGCCGTGCTGGCGATGGAGCAGATCGCCCAGGTCTGCCCGCGCAGCGCCGATGTGCTGCAGGCCGGCAATTTCGGCGCCTTCCGCACCTTCGCCGAATACGCCTCCCCGTATCAGAAGGAACGCTTCTTCAAGCCGCTGCTCGCCGGCGAGGCGGTGGCCGCCGTCGGCATGACCGAGCCCGATGCGGGCTCGGCGCTGACCGACCTCAAGACCTTCTGCACGCCGGATGGCGAGGGGTTCCGGCTGAACGGCCAGAAGGTCTTCACCACCAACTCGGCCGAGGCGAATGTCTTCGTCATCTATTGCCGCTTCGGGCCTGGCGTCGGCGGCATCGGCTCCGTGCTTGTCGAACGCGGCATGGAAGGTTTCCGCCTGGGCCAGCCCAGCCTCTACATGAATGACGAGGAGTGGTGCGCGCTCTATTTCGACAATGTCTATATCCCGCCTGAGATGGTGCTGCTCGGCCCCGGTGGTTTCAAGAAGCAGATCGGCGGCTTCAATGTGGAGCGCGTGGGCAACACGACGCGGGCGCTGGCGCTGGGCGAATACTGCTTCTCCGCCGCGCGGGAACACGCGATGCAGCGTGTGCAGTTCGGCCGCAAGCTCATGGAGTTCCAGGGGCTGCAATGGAAATTCGCCGAGATGCGCGTGGCGCTCGACGGCGCGCGGCTGCTGCTCTACCGCGCGGCGATCAATGCCGGGCGCGGGCTGCCGGATGGGCAGGAGGTCGCCATCGCGAAATATGCCTGCAACCAGGCGGGCTGGATGGCTTCCAATGAGTCCATGCAGGTGATGGGCGGCACGGGCTACTCGAAGGATTTGCTGATCGAATACTGCGTCCGCCGCACGCGCGGCTGGATGATCGCGGGCGGCAGCCTGGAGGTGATGAAGAACCGCATCGCGGAGGGTGTCTTCGGGCAGAGCTTCTCGCAAAGGCCGCCCAAGGCATGAAGAGAAAAGGGCCTCCGGCGGCTGGGGCCACGGGCCCCAGACCCCATTCCTTAAGCATTGGGGTCTGGGGCCTCTCGGCCCCAGCCGCCGGAGGCCTTTTTCTTTGAAAGAACTCCTGGCTCCTCGCAGCATCGCCTTGATCGGCGCCTCCGGTGACCCCTCGCGCCTCACCGCCCGCGCGCAGATCTACCTCCGCAAGCACGGCTACACCGGGGCGCTGCATCCCGTGAATCCCCGCGCCCCCGAAGTGCTGGGCGAGCGCGCCTATGCCAGCATCGAGGACATCCCGGGCGAGATTGATTTCGCCTATATCCTGCTCAACACCGAGCATGTCGAAGGCCAGATCGCCGCCGTCGCCGCCAAGGGCGCCAGGGTGGCCTGCATCCTGGCCGATGGCTTTGCTGAAGCCGGCCCCGAGGGCCTCGCCCGCCAGCAGCGCTGCGTGGACGAGGCCAAGGCCGCCGGGCTGCGCCTGCTCGGCCCCAATTCCATGGGGCTGATCAACATCCCCGCCCGCATCGCCGTCAGCGTGAATGCGGCGCTGGAGGCCGAGAGCCTGCCATCCGGGCGCATTGCGCTGGTCAGCCAGTCCGGCTCCATGCTCGGCGCCATCATGTCGCGCGGCGCGGCCCGCGGCATGGGCTTCAGCCACCTGATCGCGACGGGCAATGAGGCCGATCTCAGCGCCGGCGAAATCGCCGCCATGCTGGTGGATGACCCCGGCGTGGATGCTGTGATGCTGTTCCTGGAGGCGATCCGCCAGCCGCAGCACTACGCGCACGCGGCCTGGAAGGCGCATCAGGCGGGCAAGCCGATCATCGCCTACAAGCTCGGACGCTCGCCCTATGGCGCGGAGCTCGCCACCAGCCACACCGGCGCGCTGGCGGGGTCGGATGCGGCCGCCGAGGCCTTCTTCCGCGCCCATGGCATCCTGCGCGCCACCATGCTGGAGAGTTTTCTCGAACTCCCTGCGCTCGCACTCGGCCGCAAGCCGCAAACCCGCGCGAATCGCGCCGTCTCGGTGCTGACCACGACCGGCGGTGGCGGTGCCATGGTGGTGGATGCGCTGGGCGTGGCGGGCATCGAGGCGCGCGTGCCTGATGCCAAGGCCAGCGCGGCGCTGCATGCCGTGAAGATGCAGGGCCATGGCCGGCTGCTGGACATGACGCTGGCCGGCACCAAGCCCGAGCGCATCGAGGCCGCGATCCGCGCGCTGGACGCGGCCGGGGATACGGATGCCATCATTGCCGTCATCGGCTCCTCCGCGCAGTTCCGCCCGGCGGATGCGGTGGCCGGCATCCTGGCCGCCGCCCCACACGTGCGACCTTTGGCGGCCTTCCTGGTGCCCCAGGCCGATGCCTCGCTGAAGCTGCTGGCCGAGGCCGGCATCCCCGCCTTCCGCACGCCCGAAAGCCTGGCCGATGCCGTGCGCGCCCTGCTCGATTGGCGCGCGCCGCTCACCACGCCGCATGTCGCGCTGCCCGATGTGAGCCTGCCCGAAGCCCCGGATGAGGCCGATGCGCGGGACCTCTTTGCCGCCCTTGGCCTGGGCAGCGTCTATTCGCGCGACCTGGAGGCAGCGCATCGATACCCGGTCGCGCTGAAAATCCTCTCGCCCGACATCGCCCACAAGACCGAGATCGGCGGCGTTGCGCTGAACATCCCCGACGAAGCCGCACTGCGCGGAGCGGCGGCAGCGATGCAGGCGCGCGTCTCCAAGGCCGCGCCCGAGGCCCGGCTTAACGGCTTCCTCATCCAGCCCATGGCCCGCGGCCTGGCCGAGGTCATCCTGGGCTTCCGGCGCGACCCTGAAGTGGGCCCTGTCGTCCTGCTCGGCGCCGGCGGCGTGCTGGCCGAGTTGCACCGCGACGTGGCGCTGCGCCTCGCCCCGCTGCACGCCGCCGAAGCGCGCGAGATGATCGCCGAGGTGCGCGCGCTGCGCGTCATCGAGGGTTGGCGTGGCCTGCCGCGCGGCGATGTGGAGGGGCTGGTGCACGCCATCGTCGCCGTCTCGCGCCTCGCGGCGTTGCCGGAAATCCTTGAAGCCGAAATCAACCCGCTGATGATTCATCAGGCGGGCCTTACCGTGGCCGATGCCTGGGTGGTGCGCACATGACCGATTCCCGTTCGCTGATCGAGGCGCGCTTCGGCCACCTCCCCTTCGAGCCGCCGGCCCAAATCCCCGAGGCGCTGGCCGCCCTGCTGGATCGCCGCGTCACGCGCCGCTTCAAGCCGGACGCAATCCCCGAGCCACTGCTGAACACCGTGCTCGCGGCGGCGCAATCGGCGCCCAGCAAGAGCGACATGCAGCAATACTCCATCGTGGTGCTGGAGGATGCCAAGCGCATCGCCGCCATCGCCGACTGGATCGGCACCATGCCCTGGATCAAGGATGCGCCCAACCTGCTGATCTTCTGCGCCGACATCCGCCGCAACCGCGACATCTGTGAGCGCGCGGGGCGGGAGCACACCAATGACAACCTGGACACGCTGCTGAACGCCACGGTGGATGCGGCCCTGGCCATGGGCATGTGCATCGCGGCCGCCGATGCGGCGGGGCTCGGCACCTGCCCCATCTCCTATGTGCGCAACCACATGGAGAAGGTGGCGCCACTGCTCTCGCTGCCAAAGGGCGTGTTTCCCATCGCCGGCCTCTCCCTCGGCTGGCCTTCGGCGCGCAACGAGCCGAGCGCGCGCCTGCCGCCCTCTGTCGTCATCCACCGCGACCGCTATTCCAGCGAGGGCGAAGCGCAGGCCCTCGGCGCCTATGACGCCCGGCGCGAGCGCGCCAAGCCGCGCTACCCGGAAATCCATGGCCCGGCGCCCGAAGGCTGCAGCTGGACCGAGAATGTGGCGCGCCAACTCTCCGTCCCCGAACGCGCCGGTTTCCGCGCCTGGCTGCGCTCGCGCGGCTTCGCGCTTGACTAAGCACGCCGACGACAACCCCGGCGGCGCCGATGCCGGCGGCCGCAAGCCCCGGCGCGCCGTCCGCCCCAAGGATGCCGCCAGCCTGATCCTCTGGCGCGAGGGGTCGAACGGCGTCGAAATCCTGATGGGCCGGCGCCATCACAACATGCGCTTCATGCCGGGCGTGCTGGTCTTCCCTGGCGGCCGTGTGGACCTGGCCGATTACCGCGCGCACCCGATCAGAGAGCTCGGCCCCGCCACGCGCCGCATGCTGGAAATCAGCGCCCGCCCTCCGCAAGCCACGGCGCTCGCCGTCTGCGCCCTGCGGGAGTTGGAGGAGGAGGCGGGGCTCGTCCTCGGCGAGATGGTCAAGGGCCGCCTGCACCCTGACCTCGCCCCCCTGCACTACCTCACCCGCGCCATCACCCCGGCCGACCGCCCCATGCGCTTCCACGCCCGCTTCCTGGTGGCCGAGGCGAAGCACGCGAAGGGCGAAATCCGCGGCTCGGGCGAGTTGGAGGAGGTGCGCTTCTTCGCCGTCAGCGAGTTGCACGCGCAACCCTTGGCGAAGATCACCGGCATGATCCTGGAGGAATTCGCCGCCTGGCTGGCGCTCTCCCCACAGGGCCGCGCGCGCCGAAAACTCATCAGCATCCAGGGGCGCGACAGCCGCCTGCCGGAACGCGCGTGACGCCATCCAGCGGCAGCATCGAGACCCGCTATTCCTGGGTCATTGCCGGCGCCACCCTCGCCATGCTGGCCCTGGCCGCGGGTGGGCCGATGACGGTGGTGATCGGCCTCGTGCCCATCGCCGAGACGCTGGGCTCCGGCCGCTCCCTGCCCTCGCTGGCCACCTCGCTCGCCTATCTCGGCACGGGCGTCGGCGGTGTGCTGTGCGGCCTCATGGCCGCGCGCTTCGGGCAGCGGGCGGTGGCGATGCTGGGCGGCTTCGCCATCCTGGCGGGCCTCGCCATCGCCTCGCTGGCCGAGCCATGGTCATTGCTGCTTGGCATCGGCGTCGGGGTCGGGCTCTTTGGCAACGGCGCGCTGTTTCCGCCGATGATGGCCTATGTCTCGCTCTGGTTCGACCGACGGCGCGGGACGGCGCTGGCCCTCGTCTCCTCCGGGCAATACATCGCGGGCTTCCTCTGGCCGAGCGTCTTCGAGCGCAGCATCGCGACCTTCGGCTGGCAGCGCACCATGCTGGTCTATGGGGTGCTCGCCTCGGCCATCATCGTGACGGTGGCGGCGGTGCTGCTGCGCCCGCCGCCCGTGCAACTGGACGGGCCTGGGGGCCTGCGCATCGTGCCCGGCGCCCGGGTGCTCGGCATGTCGCCCAACCTGGCGCTGGCGTTGATCGCCCTCGCCAGCTTCCTGTGTTGCGTGCCGATGGCCATGCCGGCGGCACACCTTGTCGCCTTCTGCGGCGATCTCGGCATCGCGAGTTCGCGCGGGGCGGCGATGCTCTCGGTGCTGCTGCTGGCGGCCTTCCTCTCGCGGCAATTCTGGGGGTGGCTGTCGGACAAGCTGGGCGGACTCTGGACGGTGTTGCTGGGCGGCCTGGCGCAGACGATCGGCATGGCGGGCTTCCTGGTCACGCAGGACGAGGCCGGGCTGTTCTTCGCAGCTGCCGCCTACGGGCTGGGCTTCGCCGGCCTGGTGCCCGCCTATGTGCTGGCCGTGCGCGAGCTGTTCCCGGCGGTGGAGGTCACCTGGCGCGTTCCGGCGCTGCTGCTGTGCAGCCTCTCCGGCATGGGTTTCGGCGCCTGGCTGGCAGGCGTGATCTATGACGGGGTGGGCTTCTACGCCGCCGCCTGGTGGGT
>NZ_JAIEQY010000184.1 GCF_019747315.1 Roseococcus sp.
CTGGCGCCGGTGGTGGCCGAATCGCTGCCGCCGCCAGACGCGGCCCCGCGCCGCGCGGGCCGCAGCGCCCAGGCCGCCGCGAGCGCCACGAATGAAACCGGCGCCAATCCCTCGGGCCGCCGCCGCGGCCCGACCTCACGCGCGAGTGCCCGTTCGGTGATGTGAGGGATGATGGTGGGCAGGTGTGGCCGATAAGTCGCGTTGCGTCAAAAAAGCCACGAATTGCGCATGAACCGCGGTTCACCGCGCATTCACCGCTATTGCCGACGCGAAAACTGATGCTAGGCTTTTCGAGCGAATGGGAAGGTAGGCTGGTGAACCCTGCAGCTGGCCGGTTTCCCCGTATCCATTTCCAGGGGTTGGGATGATGAGACAAATGAAAAAGGCCAATAAGTTCATCGCGCTGATCGCGGTTGCCGGCCTCGCCGCCTGCGCGCAGAGCGGCCCGCCGGAAGACATGTTCCCGCTGGTGGACAGCACCGGCACCACGGTGGCCATGGTGCGCGCCTCGGTCGTTCGCAACACCCCGCCCGGCACCGCCGTGCGCGCGAACATCAACGGCACCGACCAGCTGGTGACGCTTGGCCCACGCGTCTCCGCAGGCGTCTCCGCCGGCCAGGCCGTGATCACCGGTACGCAGGATGGCCGCCCGATCGTCGAGCATGTCGGCCCCGCCAGCGGCAGCTTCGCCCCCGAGGGCACGCCGGTCATCACCGGCACGGACGGCCAGGGCCGCCCGATCATCACCTTCGTGCAGCCCGGCCAGCAGGCGCCGACCGGCGTTGTCGCCGGCCCGCGTGGCAACCGTCGTGGCCCGGCCGTGCCGGTCCCCGGCACCCTGGCGCCCGGCGTGGCCCCGGTTGTGCAGCCCGGCCTCGGCAACACCGTCGGCCGCTAACTCCGAGGGATAGGGTGCCGCCTCCGAAAAGGGGCGGCACCGGCCTTCAGGGCCGCTTGCGTCTTCGGGCGCAAGCGGCCTTTTGCGTTTCAGACGGTGCTTCGCGCCGCCACGGCGGCAAGGATGGCCCGGGCCAGCGGGCTCTCGCACAGCGAGCCCGCTTCCGGCGCCATGCGGTGCCGCCAATTGGGCCGCTCGCGATCCGTGCCCGGCAGGTTCACGCCCACCCGCTCGCCCGCCAGATCCTCGGCCTGCAGCAGCAGCATGAGGGAGGGCGTGCGCGCCACATAGGCATGGATCGCGGCCGCGATCCCGGCCGGCAGGCGGGCCTCACCATGGCTTTCCAGCCCCAGAGTGGCCAGCAACGTGCCGCGCTCCGCCGCGCGTTCGGCCCGGGCCTCGGCGGCGCCGGCAGCATCGAGCAGGCCGAGCGATTCACGCTCCGCGATATCCGCCCCCTCCCACCAGCCGGCCAGGGTCGGGATGTCATGCGTGGCGGCGCAGGCGGCGGCCAGGCGGGGGTATTCTTCCGGCGGGCGGAAGGACGGGCCTTCCCGCTCGAACCAGACGACGCGGTAGGAGAGGATGCGCGCCGCGTGCAGCGCCTCGCGCAGGCCATCGGGCACGGTGCCGAGGTCCTCGCCCACCACGGCGCAGCGGGCGCGCTGGCTTTCGAGCGCGATCTCGCCCAGCGCCGCCGCGAAGGGCTGCTCCAGGTAGCAGCCCTCGGCCGCCGTGGCACCTTCGGGCACCAGGAAGAGGCGCTTCAGCCCCAGCACATGGTCGATCCTGAGCGCCGCCGCGTGGCGCATATTGGCGCGGATCAGGGCGGCGAAGCCGGCATGGCCCGAGGCTTCGGCGGCGAGCGGATCGGGCGGTGGCACGCCCCAGACCTGGCCGAGCGGCCCCAGCGGGTCAGGCGGCGCGCCGATGGAAAGGCCGGGGAGGAAGGCGGTGTCGCCCGACCAGAATTCCGCGCCATCGCCGGCCATGCCGACGGCGAGGTCGCGGTAGAGGCCGGCGCCGGCCTGGGCCGCCTCGGCCATTTGCCGGTCGGCCAGGAATTGCAGCCAGGCGTGGAAGCCGACCGCATCGGCATGCGCGGCCTGCCAGGCGGGGATGCCGGAATCGCGCCCATGGCGCAGCCCGGCGGGCCAGCGGCGGGAATCGCTGTGGCCCTGCTGCTCGGCGATGGCGTTGAAGCTGGCGAAGCGGGCCAGCGCGGCGCCGCCCCCGGCGCGGAAGCGCAGGAAATCCGGGTCCATCCGGTCGAAGCGCGCCCAAGCCTGCGCCAGCGCGCGGCGCTTGGCGGCCCAGGCGGCGGGGTAGTCCACCAGCGCGCCGTCCCGCAGCGCGGCGAAGGGCGCCTCATCGCCGCCCAGGCGCGAGACATCGATCAGCAGCGGCTCCAGGAAGCGCCGGTCCGAGGGCTGGTAGGGGCTCGCGCGCTCGCGCTCCATGGGCATCAGCGCGTGCGGTGGGCTGATGCCGAGCCAGAGCGCGCCGGCCTGCCGCGCGCCCCGCGCGAGATCGGCGATGGCGGTGAAATCGCCCATGCCCTGGTCGCGCGCATGGCGCAGCGCGTAGCTCTGGGCGGTGATGCCGAAGCGCGGCGCCTCCAGCGGCAGGAAGGCGGTTGCGGGGGCGGCGGTGATGCGGCAGAGCGCGTCCCGCCAGCGCAGCACATGCCGCCCCTCGGGCAAGGGCGGCAGGAGGATATCGCCGTCTTCCACGATGGCGGCGAAATCCTGCGTGCTGCCATCCTCCAGCGCCAGATGCAGGTCGAGCCGCGCGGGCACGGCCTCGCCGAGCGCGAGGCGCGTGGGGCGGCCGGCGCGGGCGGCGCAATGCGGCGGCAGGGGCGGCAGGTGGCGGCGCCGGGCCAGGCTCTCTTGCGCCTGGGCGGTGGTTGCGGCGGGGAGCTGCAGGGCGGCGAGCACGGCGCGCAGCGTGGCCTCCGGCACTTCATGCTCGGTTCCGGTCAGGTCATGCCAATGGGGCGCGATGCCCGCGGCAAGGGCAAGCTGGCCCAGCAAGGCGGGCTCCGGCGCCTCCGCGGTCCGGGGCGGGGCGGCCTGCTCGGCCAGCAGCAGCACGGAGCGGGATGGCAGCTCGGTGGCGCTGGTGGGCGTGCTGGCCGACAGGATCTGCCAGCGGAAACCCCAGCGCGCGCGGGGCGGGCGCAGGGTGCGGGGCTCATCCCCCCCATTGAGGGCGATCAGCACCCGGTCCTTGCCCTCGGCCAGCACGGCGACCAGCGCGCGTGAGGATGCCCAATCCTGCGGCGCCAGCGCATGGCCCTCGGGGTGGCGCCATTCCACATCCGGCAGGCCGGTCTCGGCGCAGGCCTGGCCGGTCAGCGGCGTGGTGGCGTGCAGGGCGGCGTTGGCGCGCCGGGCGGCGATGAGGCGGGCGGTGAAATCCACCAGCCCCTGGTCGAGGCGCGACCAATCCAGCCAGGAGGTCGCATTGTCCTGCGCATAGGCGTTGTTGTTGCCGCCCTGGCTGCGCCCGCCCTCATCGCCCATGGCCAGCATGGGCGTGCCGCGCGCGGTGAGCAGCGTGGCCAGCAGGGCACGGATATCGCCCTGGCGCAGCGCGTCGAGCGCCGGGTCCGGCCCCTCGGTGCCATGATTCCAGGAGTGGTTTTCGCCCGAGCCGTCGCGCCCCTGCTCGCCATTGGCGAGGTTGTGGCGCTCCGCATGGCTGACGAGATCGGCCAAAGTGAAGCCGTCATGGGCGGTGATGAAGTTCACGCTGTCGGCGATGCGGTCCGGGAAGGCATCGGCGGAGCCGGCCAGGCGGGTGGCCAGCGGCCCCAGCATGCCGGCATCGCCGCGCCAGAAGCGGCGGACATCGTCGCGGAAGCGGTCATTCCACTCGCCCCAGCCCGGCGGGAAGCGGCCGAGCTGATAGCCCCCGGCGCCGATATCCCAGGGCTCGGCGATGATGCGGCGGGTGCGCAGGACGGGGTCCTGGCGCATGGCGGCGAGCAGGGGGGCGTCGGGGTCGAAACCGTGGCGCGTGCGGCCCAGCGTGGTGGCGAGGTCCAGGCGGAAGCCATCCACGCCGGCCTGCTCCGCCCAATGCCGCATGGCGTCCATGGCGAGGCGCAGCGGCCAGGGCCGGTCCAGCGCCAGCACATTGCCGCAGCCGCTCTCATTATGACCCAGGCGATACCAATGCGGCTCACCCAGGCCGCGCAGGCTGAGGGTGGGGCCCAGCGCATCGCCCTCGCCGGTGTGGTTGAACACCACGTCGAGGATCACGCCGATACCGGCCGCGCGCAGGGCTGCGACGGCGGCGCGCACCTCCGCCATGCCGCCCCCGTTTCCGACGTCGGGAGCCAGGCGCGGATCGGGTGCCAGGAAGGCGACGGGGTTGTAGCCCCAGTAATTGGTGAGGCCGAGCGGCGGGAGATGCCGCTCATCCACCCAGGCGGCGACGGGCAGGAGCTCCACCTGGGTCACGCCCAGCCGCGTCAGATGCGCGATGGCGGCGGGGTGGGCCAGGCCCGCGAAGGTGCCGCGCTGCGCTTCGGGAATCTCGGGATGCAGGGCGGTGAAGCCCTTCACATGAAGTTCGTAGATCACCTCGGGGCGCGCAGGCAGGGGCGCCCAGGGGGTGGCGGGCAAAACCGGCGCCAGAACGGCGCGAGTCACATGGGGCCCGGAATCCCCGGGACCGAAGGCCGTGGGATGCAGGCGCAGCGGCGCCTCCAGCGCCCGCGCCCAGGGGTCGAGCAGGAGTTTCCCGGGGTCGAAGCCCGGGCCTTCGGCGCGCAGCCCATAGGCGGTGCCGGGGGCGATCCCGGGGATCAGGCCTTGGAAGACATCGCCCTGGCGGTGCGGCAGGGCGATGCGCGCCGTCTCGGTGGCGTCCTCGAAGGTGCAGAAGAAGAGGCGCCGGGCGCCGGGGGCGGGGATGGCCACCTCCACCCCGCCGGGGCAGACATGGACCCCCAGGTCGGATCGCCCCAGCGCCGCCTCGCTCATGGCGTCAGACGGCGCGGTCAGCGATCATGCCCCGGAACAGCGCGGCATATTGCCGGGCGGAGCGCGTCCAGGCGACATCGCTTGCCATCGCATTGGCCTGGATGCGCGCCCAGCTTTCGCCATCGCGATAAAGGCCGATGGCGCGCTCGATGGCGCTGGCCAGCATCTCCTGGCTCACCGGGGCGAAGTTCAGCCCGGTGCCGGTGCCGGCGGCCAGCGCCATCTCATTCGCGTCGATCACCGTATCCGCCAGCCCACCGACCCGCGCCACGATGGGCGGCGCGCCATAGCGCAGCGCGCACAACTGGCCGAGGCCACAGGGCTCGAAGCGCGAGGGCATGAGGATGGCATCCGCCCCGCCATAGCAAAGCCGCGCGAGGCCCTCATCGAAGCCGATGAAGCTGCCCACCCGCCCGGGCTGCGCGCCGGTCGCGCCATGCACGCGCTCCTCCAGCGCCGCCTCGCCGCTGCCGAGGATGGCCAGTTGCGCGCCATTGTCGAGGATGGCGGGCAGCGCCTCGAGGATGAGGTCCATCCCCTTCTGCCAGGCCAGCCGCCCGATGAAGCAGAAGAGCGGCGTCCCGGGCTCCGGGTCGAGCCCCATGCGCGCCTGCAGCTCGGCCTTGTTCAGGGCGCGCTGGTCCAGCGAGGTGGCGTCGTAATTCGCGGGCAGATGCGGGTCCGTCGCCGGGTTCCACTCCGCAGTGTCGAGGCCGTTCAGGATGCCGCTGACCTGCCGCCCGCGCCCGCGCAGCAACCCATCGAGGCCCATGCCCCAGGCGGGCGTGCGGATTTCGGCGGCGTAGCCGGGCGAGACGGTGGAGATGCGGTCGCTGAACCACAGCCCCGATTTCAGGTAGCCGACCTGGCCGAAATATTCGAGGCCGGCCGTGGCGAAGGCGGCGGCGGGCAGCCCCAGCAGGCCAAAGAGATCCGCGCGGAACTGCCCCTGGAAGGCCAGGTTGTGGATGGTGAAGAGTGTCGGCACGCGGCTTTCGGCGAAGCGCAGATAGGCCGGCGCGAGGCCCGCCTGCCAGTCATGCGCGTGCAGCGCGTCGAAGCCCATCGCATCGGCCGCATGCGCCGCGGCCCGGCCGAGGGCGGCGAAGCGGATGGCATTGTCCGGCCAGTCCATGCCCCCCGGCGCCAGGTAGGGCGAGCCGGCGCGGGCGAAGAAATGCGGCGCGTCCAGCGCCAGCACATCGCGCCCCGCGGCCGTGGCCCTCACCAGCCGGGCCGGCGCGCCGAAAAGGTCCGGCAGATGCTCCACCTGCTCGACCGGGCCGAGGGCGGCCATGACGGCGGGATAGCCCGGCAACAGGGTGGTGACGGCGATCCCCTCGGGCGAGAGGGCGGCGGGCAGGGCGCCCACCACATCGGCCAGGCCCCCCGTCTTGATGAAGGGAAACCCTTCGGAAGCGACGGCGAGGAGCTTCATGCGAGCTTGTCGAGCATCGCCTGGGTGATCAGGCAGACGCCCTTCTCGGTGCGGCGGAAGCGGCGGGCATCCTCGATCGGGTCCTCGCCGACGATGAGGCCGGGCGGGATGCGCACATTGCGGTCCACCACCACCTTGGTGAGCCGCGCGCCCTGGCCGACATCCACGCGCGGCAGCATCACCGCACCCTCCAGCTTGGCGAAGGAGTGCAGGTGCACGCCGGTGAAGAGCAGCGACTTGCGCGCCGAAGCGCCCGAGATGATGCAACCGCCCGAGACGAGGGAGGAAATCGCCTCGCCGCGCCGGCCTTCGATGTCATGCACGAATTTGGCGGGCGGCACGACCTCGCCATAGGTCCAGATGGGCCATTCCTGGTCGAAAAGATCGAGCGGGGGGACGATGTCGGTGAGGTCGATATTCGCCTCCCAATAGGCATCAATCGTGCCGACATCGCGCCAATAGGGCGTGAATTCCTGGGAGGAGCGCACGCAGGAGCGCTCGAAGCGATGCGCCGCCGCGCGGCCATGCTTCACGATATAGGGGATGATGTCCTTGCCGAAATCATGGGTGGAATCCGGGTCCGCCGCGTCGCGCTTCAGCTGCTCGATCAGGAAGCGCGTCTCGAAGACATAGATGCCCATGGAGGCCAGCGAGAGCTCGGGACGGTCGGGGATGCCGGGCGGGTCGGCGGGCTTTTCGACGAAATCCGTGATCCAGGCCTGGGCGTCCACGGCCATCACGCCGAAGCCCTTCGCCTCCTCGCGCGGGACCGCCATGCAGGAGACGGTGACATCGGCGCCCTGCTCCACATGCTGTTGCAGCATGCGCTCATAATCCATCTTGTAGATGTGGTCGCCGGCCAGCAGCACGATGTGGCGCGGGGCCAGGTCCTCGATGATGTCGATGTTCTGGAACACGGCGTCCGCGGTGCCGAGATACCAGCTCTGCTCGGAGACGCGCTGCGAGGCCGGCAGGATGTCGAAGCTCTCATTGCGCTCGTGCCGCAGGAAGTTCCAGCCGCGCTGGAGGTGCCGGATCAGGCTATGCGCCTTGTATTGCGTGGCGACGGCGACGCGGCGGATGCCGGAATTGATGGCGTTGGACAGCGCGAAATCCACGATGCGCGACTTGCCGCCGAAGAACACCGCGGGCTTGGCGCGGCGATCGGTGAGCTCCATCAGGCGCGATCCGCGGCCACCGGCCAGGACGAAGGCCATGGCGGTACGCGCGAGGGGGGCGGCGGATTGCGCGCGGTCAGGCATGTTTCTTCCCAGGGGTCGTGACGTTAATCGTTGCGGTCTCGTTAACCTTTGGCACGCCCCAGGCCTCCGGCGCCAGATAGATTGTGCAAAGCGGCGGCAGGAAAACCCGCACCGAGGCCGGCTGCCCGAAGGCGGGCATGGCGCGGGCGGTCACCGCGCCCAGATTGCCCCGCCCGGAGCCGCCGAATTCCAGCGCATCGCTGTTCAGCACCTCGCGCCAAGTGCCCGCCTGCGGCAGGCCGATCAGCACCGCCTCGCGCGGGAGGGGCGTGAAGTTGCAGAGCACGGCGAGGGGCGGACCGCCCGCCGCGTCGAAGCGCAGCCAGGTGAAAACGGAATGGTCCGCGTCATTCGCGTCAATCCAGCAGAAGCCTTCGGGGCGCGTATCGGCGGCGTGCAGTGCGGGGCATTGGCGGTGCAGCCGGTTCAGCTCCCGCACGAAGCCCTGGACGCCCTGGTGCGGGGCGTATTGCAGCAGCCACCAATCCAGCTCGCGCGTTTCCGCCCATTCGGCCCAGGGGCCGAGCTCCTGCCCCATGAAGAGCAGCTTCTTGCCGGGATGCCCCCACATGAAGCCGAAATAGGCGCGCAGGCCCGCGAGCTTCTGCCAGCTGTCGCCCGGCATGCGGCCCGCCAGCGTGCCTTTGCCATGCACCACCTCGTCATGGCTGAGCGGCAGGATGAAGCGCTCGTTGAAGGCATAGACCAGGCCGAAATTCATGAGCTGGTGGTTGTGCCGGCGAAACAGCGGATCCTTTGCCACATACCGCAGCGTGTCGTTCATCCAGCCCATGTTCCACTTGAAGGCGAAGCCGAGGCCGCCTTCGGCAACGGGGGCGGAAATGCCGGTCCAGTTCGTCGCTTCCTCCGCGATGATCAGGGCGCCCGGCGCCTCGCGCGCCAGCATGGCGTTGGTGCGCTGGAGGAAGCCCACCGCGTCGCGATTGTCATTGCCGCCATCCTCGTTCGGCGCCCATTCGCCGGGGCCGCGCGAATAGTCGAGATGGATCATGGAGGAGACGGCGTCCACGCGCAGGCCATCGGCGTGATAGCGCTCCAGCCAGAAGAGCGCGTTGGAGGCGAGGAAGGCCTGCACCTCCTTGCGGCCGTAATCATAGATCGCGGTCTGCCAATCCGGGTGCCAGCCGCGGCGCGGATCGGGGTGTTCGTAGAGGGTGGTGCCGTCGAAGCGGGCCAGGCCATGCGCGTCATCCGGGAAATGCGCAGGCACCCAGTCCAGGATCACGCCGATGCCGGCCAGATGCGCCGCATTGATGAAGCGCGCGAGGCCGGAGGGGTGGCCGAGCCGCGCTGTCACCGCATGCAGCCCAATCGGCTGGTAGCCCCAGGAGCCGTCGAAGGGATGCTCCATGACCGGCATGAATTCGACATGGGTGAAGCCCATGCCCACCACATAGGGGATCAGGTCCGCCGCCAGCTCATCCCAGTTCCAGAAGCGGTCATCGGGATGGCGCTTCCAGGACGGGGCGTGGACCTCGTAGATCGCCATGGGCGCGGTGCGGGCGTCGCGTTTGGCGCGCGCCGCCATCCAGGCGTCATCCGTCCAGGTGAAGTCATCAATGCGGGCGACGACGCTGGCATTGGCAGGGCGGAGTTCAGCGGCAAAGCCGAAGGGGTCGGCCTTGAGCGGCAGCAGCGCGCCATCGGGGCCAAGCAGCTCATACTTGTAGGCCGTGCCTTCGGTGATTCCAGGCAGGAAGATCTCCCAGAGGCCGGAATCCACGCGGCGGCGCATGGGGTGCCAGCGGCCATCCCAACGGTTGAACTCCGCCACGACGGAGACGCGGCGGGCATGTGGCGCCCAGACGGCGAAGCGCACGCCGGCCACGCCCTCCTGCGTGACGAGATGCGCACCCAGGCGCTCATAGAGACGGTGATGCGTGCCCTCGATCAGCAGGTGGTCATCGAGCGGGCCAAGGCCGGGGCCGAAGGCGTAGGGATCCAGCACCTCGCTGATGGTGCCGTCCTCGCTGATGGTCAGGCGATAGGCATCGCTGAGCGCGACACCGGGGATGAAGCCCTCGAAGAAGCCTTCGGGGTCACGCGGTTCCAGCCTTTGCGTGACGGCGGCGAAGCTCACCTCCACCGAGGTGGCGCCGGGGCGCAGCACCCGGAGCATGAGGCCGCCCGGGGCCGCGTGCGGCCCCAGCACCGCGAAGGGATCGGGGTGCCGGCCTTCCATCAGTGCCGTCACATCGCCTTCGCTCGCCTGCATGCCGTTCAGACCCGTCCTTGCAAGTGCTGGCCCCTCAGGAAGAAGGGCCTCCGGCGGCTGGGGCCCCATGATCAAAGAAGGGCGGCCCCAGACCCCTCTCCTTAAGTCATGGGGTCTGGGGCCTTTCGGCCCCAGCCGCCGGAGGCCTTTTTCTTCACTTACCCCGGCACGGGCACCCGCCAGATCTCCTGCGCATATTCGGCGATGGTCCGATCGGAGGAGAACCAGCCCATATTGGCCGTGTTGAGGATCGCGGATTTCTGCCACGCCGCCTGGTCCGCCCAGCGCTTCTCCACCAGGCGCTGCGTGTCGTAATAGGCGTCGAAATCGGCGGTAACGAGGAAGTGGTCATGCTCGCGCAGCATGTGCACGAGTTCGCCGTAGCGGTTCGGATCATCCGAGGAGAAGACGCCCGAGGCGATGGATTCCAGCGCCTGCTGCAGCCGCGGCGAGAGGTTGATGGAATCCTGCCCACGCCAGCCCTCGCGCCGGCGGGAGGCCACCTGCTCGGTCGTCAGGCCGAAGATGAAGATGTTCTCGGCCCCCACATGCTCCAGGATTTCCACATTGGCGCCATCCAGCGTGCCGATGGTCAGGCCGCCATTCAGCGCCAGCTTCATGTTGCCGGTGCCGGAGGCCTCCATGCCGGCGGTCGAGATCTGCTCGGAAAGGTCGCAGGCGGGCACCAGCATTTCAGCCAGCGAGACATTGTAGTTCGGCATGAACACGACCTTCAGCCGGTCCCGGATGGTGGGGTCGCGGTTGATGGTGCGCGCGATGTCATGCGCGAGCTTGATGATGAGCTTGGCGCGATGGTAGCTCGCCGCCGCCTTGCCGGCGAAGATCTTCACGCGCGGCGCCCAGCTGGTGTGCGGCTGCGCGCGCATCTCGTTGTAGAGCGCCACCGTCTCCAGCAGGTTCAGCAATTGGCGCTTGTATTCGTGGATGCGCTTGATCTGCACGTCGAACAGCGCCGCCGGGTCCACGCGGATGCCGGTCTGCGTGCGGATCAGCTTGGCCAGCGCCTCCTTGTTGGTGCGCTTCACCTCGGCGAAGCGGCCCTGGAAGCCGGCATCGGTGGCGTAGGGCTTCAGTGCCGTCAGCGCCTCCGGCCGGTCCAGGAACTCCGCGCCGATGGTCTCCATCAGCAGCTCCGTCAGGCAGGGATTGCATTGCTGCAGCCAGCGCCGGAAGGTGATGCCGTTCGTCTTGTTCGTGATGCGCCCCGGATAGAGCATGTTGAGATCGTGGAAGACGGTCTTCTTCAGCAGATCCGAATGCAGCGCCGAGACGCCATTCACCTTGTGCGAGCCGACGAAAGCCAGGTTGCCCATCCGCACCTTGCGCCCGTGATGCTCCTCGATCAGCGAGACGGAGGCGAGCAGGCCCATATCGCCCGGATGCTTCGCCGCGACGGCGTCCAGGTGCACGGCGTTGATCATGTAGATGATCTGCATGTGGCGCGGCAGCAGCCGCTCCATCAGCGAGACGGGCCAGGTCTCCAGCGCCTCGGGCAGCAGGGTGTGGTTGGTGTAGGAGATGGTGCCCTGCGTGACGCGCCAGGCCTCCGCCCAGGGCAGCTTGTGGTCATCCAGCAGGATGCGCATGAGTTCCGCCACGACGATGGCGGGGTGGGTGTCGTTCAGCTGGATGGCCACGCGTTCCGGCAGGGATTCGATGCCGCCATAGACGCGCAGATGCCGGCGGATCAGGTCCTGGAGTGCCGCGGAACTGAAGAAGAATTCCTGCCGCAGCCGCAATTCCAGCCCCTCGGCGCTGTCATCCGAGGGGTAGAGCAGGCGGGAAATCGCCTCGGCGCGGACGCGGTCGGACAGCGCCCCGATATGGTCGCCGCGGTTGAAGGCGTCGATCTTCAAGGGGTCCGCCGCGCGGGCGGACCACAGGCGCAGCGTGTTCACATGCTTGCCGCGCCAGCCGACGATGGGCGTGTCGTAAGCGACGGCGAGAACGGTCTCGGCGGGCTTCCAGACGTGATGCGTCTCGCCATCCTCGCCATTCACCTCCTCGACCGTGCCGCCGAAGCCGATGCTGTGCGCGATCTCGGGGCGGGCGAATTCCCATGGGTTCTGGAATTGCAGCCAATCCTCCGGATATTCCTCCTGCCAGCCCTGGCGGATCACCTGGCGGAACAGGCCGTGATCATAGCGGATGCCATAGCCGAAGGCGGGGATGGAGAGGCTGGCCAGGCTGTCCATGAAACAGGCGGCCAGCCGCCCGAGGCCGCCATTGCCCAGCGCCGCATCGGGCTCGACCGCGGTGACCTTGGCGGCATCCACATCGAGGGAGGCGAGTGCGGCCTTCACCTCCGCCATCAGGCCGAAATTGGAGACATTGTCCCGCAGCAGCCGCCCGATCAGGAATTCCAGCGAGAGGTAGTACACCTGCTTCTGGCCGGTGTTGTAGGTGGAGCGCATGTCGTTCAGCCAGGGCTCGACCACGCGGTCCCGCACGGCGAGCGCGGTGGCCATGAACCAGTCGCGGTCGAGCGCGCCGCTGCGGCTCTTGCCGAGGTCGTAGGTGAGCTTGCGCAGGATGGCATCGCGCATCGCCTGGCCATCGGGGCGGGGCGTGGAGATGTCGTCCGATGGGAGCGGAGGGGCGGGAAGCGGGGCGGCGGTGGCGTCGTTCACGTGGGTCGCAGTCCTGGTTCCATGGGCGGTGGGGGAGTGTGGCATGATTGTGGCGCTGACTGAAAGCGCGGTGGTCAGGCCTTGGGATATTCCGCGATGAAGCTTTCCACCTCCTTGCGATGCGCCGTGGCACCATCGCGGGCGCGCAGCGCGCCGGAGGCGCTGGCGAGGCGGAGCGCGTCCTCCACCTCCATGCCTTCCGCCATGGCGATGGCGAAGGCGCCGTGGAAGACATCGCCGGCGCCGGTCGTGTCCCGCGCCTCGATCCTGAAGGCCTTCATCTCGCGCGTTTTCGTCTCGCCGCGCATGAGCCAGAGCGTGCTGTCCTCGCCGCGCGTCACGGCGGCCATGCGCGTCACCCCCTCGGAGACGGCGCGGCGCAGCGCCTCGGGGATGCGCTGGCCAGGTGCGAAATTGTTGAGGCCGGGGGCGGAGAAGATCGCGTAGCGCACGCGGGGGACGAGATCGAGCAGCAGGCGCGTCTCGCTGCGCTCGCCATCCAGCACGGTCGGGATGTCCAGCGCCTCGGCGGCGGTGAGCGCGGTGGCGGCACCCTCGGGCCAGCGGGGGTCGCAGAGGAAGCCGCGCGCCTGCTTCATCTGATCGAGCGGCAGCCAGGCGGGGTCGGTGCCCAGGCCCTCGCCGCGGAAGCCCATGATGGCGCGCTCGCCGAAGCGGTCCACCAGCACGGCGGAGACGGGGCTGCGCGCGCCGGGGAAGACATGCAGGCCGGTGAGGTCCACGCCTTCCTCGCGCAGCCCATTGGTCAGCAGTGTGGCATTGGGGTCATCGCCCACGCGGCCCCAAAAGGCGGCGCGGCCGCCGAGGCGGGCCACGGCGATGGCCGCATTGGCCGCCATGCCGCCGATCGAGAGCTTGTAGCCGCGCGCCTGGGCCTTGGCCGGGGGCTGCGGCACGTCATCCACGCGGAAGACGTGGTCCGCCACGACATTGCCGAGGCAGATGACCAAAGGCGGAGAGGGATGCTGCATCGCACCCAGGCTAGAGGAGAAGTGCCGGCAGGGAAAAGCGAATTGCGCCGGTTGCCCATCCGCGCCTGCCTCGTCCATGCTGGGGGGAAGCGATGAGGAGGGACAAACCATGATCCATAACGGCGAGGCCTGCTGATGGCCGCCCCCTTGCACCCGGATTGCGTGACCATCCTGGAGATGATCAAGGCGAGCGGCCGCCCGCGCTTCGAGACGATGGAGCCGCTTGCCGCCCGCGTCCAATACGCGGGCGGCCGGCCCGTCCTGCAACCGCCCGCGCCCGATGTGGCGGAAGCGCGCGACCTGCGGCTGGAAAGCGGCGTGGCAGTGCGGCTCTATCGCCCGCTGGGCAGCGCAGCCTCCGACATTCTGCCCTGCCTGATCTTCGCGCATGGCGGCGGCTGGGTCTTCGGCGATCTCGACACGCATGACCACCTGGCGCGCAGCCTGGCCAATGGCGCGGGCTGTGCCGTGCTGGCGGTGGATTACCGCATGGCGCCGGAGCACATCTTCCCGGCCGCGGTGGATGACGTGGCGGAGGCGGTGCGCTTCGCGGCCGCGAACGCGGCTTCGCTGGGGATTGATCCCGCGCGGCTGGCGGTGGGCGGCGACAGCGCGGGGGGCAATCTTTCGGCCGTGATGGCGCTGATGGCGCGCGATGGCGCGCTGCCGAAGCTGCGCTTCCAATTGCTGCTCTATCCCGCCACGGACATGACGGCGACGCATGAGAGCTACACCCGCTTCACCGCCGGCCTGCCGCTGGTCGCTTCGGGGATGCATTGGTTCCGCAACCTGTACATCCCCGATCCCGCGCAATGGAATGACTGGCGCGCCTCACCGCTGCGCGCGGCCTCCGTGGCCGGCACGGCGCCGGCCTTCGTGCTGACGGTGGGCCATGATCCGCTGGTGGATGAGGGGCGCGACTATGCGGCGCGGCTGGAGCGCGAGGGCGTGCCCGTCACGCTGCACCACGCGGCCGACATCATGCATGGCGCGCTGACCATGTGCGCCATCGTGAAGCCGGCGCTGCTGCTGATCGAGACGGCGGCCCGCGCGCTGCGCGAGGGGCTCAAGGCGTGATGCTCGCCGGCCGCGTGGCGCTGGTGACGGGCGGTGCCTCCGGCATCGGCCGGGCCACGGCGCTGCGCATGGCCGAGGAAGGCGCCCGCGTGCTGGTCGCGGATCGCGATGGCGAGGGGGCCGCACGCACCGCGGCCGCCATTGTGCAGGCGGGCGGCGAAGCACGCGGCCATGCCGCCGATGTGACCGATGAGGCCCAGGTGGCGGCGATGGTGCAGGCGGCGCTGACCGCCTATGGCGCGCTCGATTGCGCCTTCAACAATGCCGGCGTGGCACCGAGCGAGGCGCAGCCGCTGGCCGAGATTGCCGCCGAGGAATGGGGGCGGGTGATCGCCATCAACCTGACCGGCGTCTTCCTCTGCCTGAAGCATGAGGTCGCGGCGATGCGCAGCGGGGGTTCCATCGTGAACACCTCCTCCATCGCCGGGCGCATCGCGCTGCCCAAGGCGGGGGCCTATGTCGCGGCCAAGCATGGCGTGATCGGCCTGACGAAGGTGGCCGCTCTCGACCATGGCAAGGATGGCATCCGGGTGAATGCCATCTGCCCCGGCTATGTGGAAACGCCGCTGGCCCATCGCAGCATCGAGCGGCGGCGCGAGGCGATCCTGGCGCGCATGCCGCTGGGACGCATCGGCACGGTGGAGGAGATTGCGGAGGTGGTGGTCTGGCTGTGTTCGGACCATGCGCGCTTCGTGACGGGCGAGGCGATCGCGGCCGATGGTGGGCATACGGCGAATTGAAAGGTTATGAGGATGCGTTTCGAAAACAAGGTTGTGATCATCACTGGCGCCGCCAATGGGCTGGGGCTGGACGCCGCAGGCGGATTCGCGCGGGAGGGGGCGAAGGTGCTCATGGTGGACCGAGACCCGAACGGCACCGATGGTGCGGCCGCCCTGGCCGCCGAAGGGCATGACGTCCGCTTTCGCCAGGCGGATGTGACGCAGGATGCCGGGGTGCGCGGCTATGTCGCCGCCGCCATGGAGGCCTGGGGGCGCATTGATTGCTTCTTCAACAATGCCGGCATCGAGGGGCATGTGCGCCCGCTGATCGAGCAGGAGGAGGCGATGTTTGATGCCGTCCTCGCCGTGAATGTGAAGGGCGTCTTTCTCGGCATGAAGCACGTGATCCCGGTCATGCTGGCGCAGGGGAAGGGGGCCATCGTGAACACGGCCTCCACCGCCGCGCTGGTGGGCTCGGCGGGGCTTTCGCCCTATGTCGCCTCCAAGCATGCGGTGCTGGGGATGACCAAGGCGGTCTGCGGCGAGGTGGCGCGGGGCGGCGTGCGGGTGAATGCGCTCTGCCCGGGGCCGACCGACACGCGGATGATCCACTCGCTGGAGGACCAGGCGTCGGCGCGCGGCGCGAATGACGTGGCGGAGCGCTACAAGGCGAATATTCCGCTGGGGCGCTACTGCACGCCCTCCGAAGTGACGGCGATGGTGATGTTCCTCTGCTCGGATGCGGCGAGCGGCATCACGGGGGGGCAGTTCCAGGTGGATGGGGGAAGGACGGCCTGCCCGGGGGGCGGCGCGTTGCGGTGAGGGTGCGAGGGGGCTTTGCCCCCTCGCGCTCCCCCGGCAGGGAACCAGTTCCCTGCACCCTGATTTGTCGGAGATGCAAGAACCTGAGGTTCTTGCCGGGGAGCTCGAGGGGCAGAGCCCCTCGATCTACTCCGCCGCCGCGCGCTGCGCCGCGCCGAAGCTGAAGCCCGGATACCCCTTCGCCGCGATCTCATCGCAAATCTGCCGATAGGTCCCGACACCCCCCACATAGGGCATGAAGAGCTGCGGCTTGCCCGGGATATTGGCGCCCATGTACCAGCTGTTCGCCTGCGGATAGAGCGTGCGGTGCGCCACCTCGTTCACATGCGCCACCCAGTCTTCCTGCGCCTTGAGCGTGGTCTCCATGGTGCTGAGCCCCTGGGCGCGCAGATGCGCCAGCGCATCGCTCACCCAATCCACATGCTGCTCGATCGAGACGATCATGTTGGACAGCACCGAGGGGCTGCCGGGCCCCGTGATCATGAAGAGGTTCGGGAAGCCCGCCACCATCAGCCCCAGATGGGTGCGCGGCCCATCGGCCCAGACGTCGCGCAGCGCAACGCCGTCGCGCCCGGTGATGTCGATGGCGAGGATGGTGCCCGTCATCGCATCGAAGCCGGTGGCGAAGACGATGCTGTCCGCCGCGTGGGTCACGCCGCCGGCTTCCACGCCCTCGCCTGTGATGCGGGTGATGGGGGATTGGCGCACATCCACCAGCGTGACGTGCGGCTGGTTGAAGGTCTCGTAATAGGCGGTGTCCACGCAGATGCGCTTGGTGCCGATGGGATGGTTCTTCGGCGCCAGGATTTCCGCGACCTCCGGGTTCTTCACCAGGCCGCGGATTTTCTCGCGGACGAAATCGGCGGCGGTGTCGTTCGCTTCCTTGCTGGTCAGCAGGTCACTGAAGCTGGCCATGAAGGCGGTGCCGCCGGCTTCCCAGCGCGCCTCATATGCCGCGCGGCGCTCAGCCTCCGAGACGCTCAGCGCGGGCGTCGAGCTGAGGTTGTAGAGGATGCCCGTGCGCATCTTCCGCGCCGCGGCGCGCTTGCTGGCGTAATCCTGCTTCCAGCCCTGCGCGTAATCCTCCGTCATTGGCCCGTTGCGCGAGGGGATGCTGAAATTGGGCGTGCGCTGGAAGACGGTGAGCTGTGCTGCCTCCTTCGCGATCACGGGAATGGCCTGGATGGCCGACGAGCCGGTGCCGATCACCGCCACGCGCTGCCCTGTGAAATCCACCCCCTCATGCGGCCATTGCCCGGTGTGATGGATCTTCCCCGCGAAATCCCCGATGCCCGCGATATCCGGCAAGCGCGCCGAGGACAGGCAGCCGGTGGCGAGGATCAGGTGGCGCGCGGTGATGCGGCGGCCGGTATCCGTCTCAACCTCCCAAACCTCGGAGGCTTCCTCGAAGCGCGCGGCCGTGGCGCGGGTGTTGAAGGAGATATCCCGCCGGAGGTCCAGCCGTTCCGCCACGTGGTTCGCGTAGCGCAGGATTTCCGGCTGGGCGGCGAAGCGCTCGGACCAGTTCCATTCCTGCTGCAGCTCCTCGGAGAAGGCGTAGGAATACTGCATGCTCTCCACATCGCAGCGCGCGCCGGGATAGCGGTTCCAGTACCAGGTGCCGCCCACGCCATCGCCGGCCTCCAGCGCCTGGGCCTGGATGCCCAAGCCCCGCATGCGGTGCAGCAGGTACATCCCGGCAAAGCCGGCCCCGATGATGAGCGCTTCGGTTCGTTCGGCCATGTGCGTCTCCCCTGGGTGTTTTGGGGATCATGCACCCTGGGGGATGGCCTATGTCAACGCGGCAGCGTCGCGCAGCACGGCCTCGGCGGCCGCGGTGTAGCGGCCATCGGCCTCATGCAGGACCAGGCCCGGCAGCACCTCGTCCGGGCCCAGCCCCCCACGCTTTCCCTGGATCAGGATGCGCTTGGCCGGCACGCCGGCACGGGGCCAGAGCGGCATCAGCCGGATGGCGCCGCAGCCGCCCTCGCGCAGCGCGGCGGCGGCCTCGGCGAAGCGCGCGGCGGGCAGCACGAGGGTGAGCGTGCCCTTGGCGCGCAGCGGCCGCGCCATGGCCTGGACCCAGCTGCCCAGCGCCGCATCCTCATGGGCGGCGCTGGCCCGCTCCGGCACGGGGGAGGGGGTGCCGCCGGTCCAATAGGGCGGGTTGGCGAAGGCGTGATGGACCGGCGCCAGGTTGCGCAAATCCCGCGCATCCGTCGCATGGATCTGGGCGGGGAGGAGGTTGAGCCCCGCATTGCGCTGCGCCAGATCCACCAGATCGGGGTCGCGGTCCACCGCCGTGATGAAGAGGCCGGGCACGCGGGCATGCAGGCAGAGGAAGGCGGCACCGGTGCCGCAACCCAGTTCCAGCACCGAATCGCCCTGGCGGGCGGGCACGAAGGCGGCCAGCAGCACCGGGTCCACCGCCGCGCGGAAGCCATCGCGCGGCTGGATCAGCTTCACGCGGCCGCCCAGCAGCGCATCCTCGGTCAGTTCCCTAGACACCGGCTTCCTTCAGCAGGCGCCGCGCGCGGGCGGCATCCTCGCCGCTGACAGCCAGGCGCTGGGGGAAAATGGCCAGCCCCAGCCCTGCCAGGTTGCGGTCCAGCAGCACGGCCTCGATCCCGGCATCGCGCAGCAGGGCGGCCAGAAACTGCATCCGGATGGGATCGGGATCGGCCACGACGACTTCCATGGGTTGAAATCCTTGATTTCCCTTGCCTTGCCGCCATCTCGCCCACTCGGTATCCTGCACAGCCCTGGCGGCGGTCAAGATGAGACCCAGATGCCGGGACAATGACACAGGGAATGCGCGCGTGGCTGGTGTGGTTCAGGTGAGGGAAGACGGCGCCATGGGGGCTGACCGCGGCGAGGATGCGCTGGCGCGGCTGAACCGGCTGGTGGCCCAGGACCTCAAGGCCTGCAACACCCTGATCATCGAGCGGATGCAAAGCCCGGTCGCGCTGATTCCCCAATTGGCGGCGCATATCATCGCGGCCGGCGGCAAGCGGCTGCGCCCGCTGCTGACGCTCGCCACCTCGCGCCTCTGCGGCTATGAGGGCGCGCGCCATGTGGCACTCGCCGCCTGCGTGGAGTTCATCCACACGGCCACCCTGCTGCATGATGATGTGGTGGATGAAAGCGCGCTGCGCCGCGGCCAGGCCAGCGCCAATGCGCTCTTCGGCAACAAGGCCTCCGTCCTCGTCGGCGATTTCCTCTTTGCCCGCGCCTTCCAGCTGATGATCGAGGATAAGAGCCTCGAAGTGCTGCGCATCCTGGCCGGCGCCTCGGCCACCATCGCCGAGGGCGAGGTGCTGCAGCTCATCACCCAGAACGACCTCTCCAGCACCGAGGCGCAGTATCTGGAGGTGATCCAGGGCAAGACCGCCGCCCTCTTTGCCGCCGCCGCGCGCCTGGGTGCCGTGGTGGGCGACCGCCCGCAGGCCGAGGCCGAGGCGCTGGACGCCTATGGCAACAATCTCGGCATCGCCTTCCAACTGGTGGATGACGCGCTGGATTACTCGGCCGAGCAGGCGCGGCTCGGCAAGACGGTCGGCGATGACTTCCGCGAGGGCAAGATCACCCTGCCGGTGCTGACCGCCTTCCACGCCGGCGACGCGGCCGAGCAGGAATTCTGGCGCCGCACGCTGGAAACCGGCGAGCAGAATGACGAGGATTTCGCCGAGGCGCAGCGGCTGATCGCCAAGCATGGCGGCATCGAGCGCACCATCGAGCGCGCGGAGCTTTACGGCCATGCGGCGCTGGCGGCGCTGGAGATCTTCCCGAAGGGCGAGGCCCGCGCCGCGCTGGCCGATGTCGTTCGGTTCTGCATCGAACGGGCGCGGTAGCGGCAGACAACAAAAAACAGGGCCTCCGGCGACTGGCGCCCCAGACCCCTTTCCGGGATTGGTTTCATCTTTTGCCGGCTCTGGTATGACGGATGCCAGGTTTAGCGTGCCGCCAGCAGAGCGGGCCGCCAAAGGAGGAAACTCATGCTCACACTCAAACGCCGCGCCGCGATGGCCGGAATCGGCACGCTGCTCGCGGCCCCCGCCCTCCATGCCCAGCCCTGGCAGCCCACGCGGCCCTTGCGCATCATCGTCACCTACCCGCCGGGCGGCGTGAATGACATTGTCGGCCGCATCATCGCCGAGCCGCTCTCGCGCGAATTGGGCCAGCCCGTGCTGATCGAGAATCGCGCGGGGGCCGGCGGCAATATCGGGACCGTGGTGGCCGCGCAGGCGGAGCCGGATGGCTATACCATCCTGTTCGGCACCACCGCGCTGTTCGGCGTGAACCCCATTCTCTACGCAGCCTCCTCCGGCGTGGATGCGGTGCGGGACTTCACCAGCCTGGGCACGATCGGCGAGGTGGCGAACATCCTCTCCGTGGTGCCCAGCCGCGTGCAGGCGACCAACATGGCCGCCTTCATCGCCGAGGCGAAGGCGCGGCCGCTGATCTTCGGCTCGGTCGGCAATGGCTCCTCCTCGCATCTCTCGGCGGCGCTGTTCCTGAGCATGACGGGGATCGAGGCGACGCATGTGCCCTATCGCGGCTCCTCGCCACTGGTCGCCGCCATGCTCGCGCGCGAGGTGGATTTCGGCTTCGACACCACCGCGACCTCCACCGCGCAGATCCGCGCCGGCTCGCTGCGCCCGCTGGCGGTGACGACGACGAAGCGCGCCAGCGCGCTGCCGGATGTGCCGACGATGCAGGAGGCAGGACTGGCGGGCTACGACCTCGGCATCTGGTTCAACCTCGGCGTGCCGCGGCGCACGCCGGCCCCCGTCGTGGCGCGGCTGGCCGAGGCGCTGGAGCGCGCGCGGAACGCCCCGCAGACGCATGAGCGGCTGCGCACCGCCTTCGTGGAACCTCTCGCCCTGCCGCTGGCGGAGAACGAGGCCTTCATCCAGGCCAGTGCCACGCGGTGGCAGGCGATTGCGCGGGCGGCGCGGGTTTCGATCGACTGAAGAGAAAAAGGCCTCCGGCGGCTGGGGCCATTGGCCCCAGACCCCATTCGATTTTTCTTTATCAACAATGACTTGGCGAGGGTGGATCGTCGTCAGGGAAAGGGGTCTGGGGCCTCGGCCCCAGCCGCCGGAG
>NZ_JAIEQY010000387.1 GCF_019747315.1 Roseococcus sp.
TCCTTCGACGCCGCGCGTGTGGCGGGCATGCCTGGCGTGAAGCATGTCCTCCAGGTCGGTGACAGCGCCGTCGCCGTGGTCGCCGATACCTTCTGGCAGGCCAAGACCGCGCTCGATGCCCTGCCCGTGCAATGGGATGGCGGCGAGAATGCGCGCATCCAGCAGGCCGATATCGACGCCCGCCTGACGGAGGGGCTCAACGCCACCGAGGCCTTCGTCGGCAACAGCAATGGCGATGCGCGCGCCGCCATCGCGGCGGCCCCGCGCAAGGTGGAGGCGGTCTATTCCTACCCCTTCCAGAACCATGCGCCGATGGAGCCGATGAACGCGACGGTGGTCTGGACGGCCACGCGCTGCGACGTCTGGTGCCCGACGCAGAATGGCGAGGCGGCGCTGGTCGCGACCGCCACCGCCGCCGGCCTGCCGCAGAACCAGTGCGACGTGCATCGCATGGACCTCGGTGGCGGCTTCGGCCGGCGCACCACGCATGACTGGCTGATCGACGCCGTGCTGATCGCGAAGCAGGTCCCGGGCGTGCCGATCAAGACCATGTGGACACGCGAGGAGGACATGGTGCAGGGGCGCTACCACCCCGTCACCAAGGCCAAGATGACCGCTGGCCTGGACGCCAATGGCGAGATCACCGGGCTGCATATGCGCATCTCGGGCCAGTCCATCCTCTCCTTCGTCTTCCCGACGGCGTTGCAGAACGGGCGCGACCCCGTGCAGTTCCAGGGGTTGAATGCGGGCGGGGCGGAGAGCGCCATCGGCTACAGCTTCCCGAACCTGCTGGTGGACCATGCGATGCGCAACACGCATGTGCCGCCGCATTTCTGGCGCGGCGTGAACCACAACCAGAACGCCATCTACCTCGAATGCTTCCTGGACGAGGTGGCGCATGCCACCAGCCAGGACCCCTTGGCGCTGCGCCGCAAGCTGATGACGAACCACCCGAAGCATCTCGCCGTGCTGAACGCGGTGGCCGAGCGCATCGGCTGGGGCACGCCGGCGCCGGGGGGCCGCTTCCGCGGCATCGCACAGCAGATGGGCTTCGGCAGCTATGTGGCCGCCGCCGCCGAGGTCTCGGTGAATGCGCAGGGCCAGCTCAAGATCCACCGCATCGTGGCGGCGACGGATTGCGGCGTGGCGGTGAACCCGAAGCAGATCGAGATGCAGGTGGAGGGCAGCTTCGTCTATGGCCTCTCCGCGTTGCTCTACGGCGAGTGCACGGTGAAGGACGGCGCCATCGAGCAGTCCAATTTCGACAGCTACCCGGTGCTGCGCCTGGATGAGATGCCGAAGGTCGAGACCATCGTCATGCCCTCGGGCGGGTTCTGGGGCGGCGTGGGGGAGCCCACCATCATGGTGGCTGCCCCCGCCGTGCTGAACGCGATCTTTGCCGCGACCGGCAAGCGCATCCGCTCGATGCCGGTCAAGGACCAGGATCTGCGCCGCGCCTGATGCGGTTTGCGCTGGCGGTCCTGCTCTGCGCCACCCCGGTTTCGGCTGAGGTGGCGCGCTTCACCGTGACGGGCGATGCGATCGAGGCGCCGCTTGCCGCCGCGCCGGCAAGTGCCGCGCGCGGCGAGGCCATCGTGAAGAATCGCGAGACGGCGAATTGCCTGATCTGCCATTCCATCCCCGATCCGCGCGAGCGCTTCATGGGCGATATCGGGCCACCGCTGGCCGGCGTCGGCACGCGGCTGACGCCCGGGCAGATCCGGCTGCGCCTGGTGGACCCGACGCGGCTGAACCCCGAGGCGATCATGCCCGCCTATCACCGCACCGAAGGGCTGCGCCACGTGGATGCGCGCCATCTCGGCCGCCCCGTGCTGACGGCGATGGAAATCGAGGATGTGGTGGCCTATCTGGCGGGGCTGAAGGAGTGACGTGATGCACCGCCGAACCCTGCTCGCTTTGCCGCTGATCCCGGCCGTGGCGAACGCCCAGACCGAGAGTTACGAGGCGGCGGAGCAATCCATCCTCGCCGGGCGGCTGGCCGCGCCAGGCGGCATCACCATCGAGATGCCGGTGCTCTCGGAGAACGGCAATTCCGTGGATATCGCGGTGCGCGTGGAAAGCCCCAGCACGCGGGCGGATCACGTCACCGCCATCCATATCCTGGCCGAGAAAAACCCGATCCCGCGTGTGGCGAGCTTCACGCTGGGGCCCCGCTCCGGCCGGGCCGAGGTCGCGACGCGCATCCGGCTGGCCACCACGCAGACCATCCTGGTGCTGGCCGAGACCAGCCGCGGCCAGGTGCATCGCGCCGCGCGGGAGGTGATCGTCATCCTCGGCGCCTGCGTGGATGGGGGCTGAAGCATGAGCGACATCATCGCCCGCATCACCCTGCCCGAGAGCGCCCGGCGCGGTGAGGTGGTGCAAGTGCGCGTCATCGTCCGCCACCCGATGGAGCGCGGCTTCGACGGGCCGGGCCTGACCCCCCTGCCCCGGAAAATCCTGCACAGCATGCGGGTGACCTATGCGGGGGAGGAGGTGTTCCGCATGGCGCTCTCCTCCGGCATCACGGCCAATCCCTATGTGGAATTCACCACCATCGCCGTCGAGACTGGCGAGATGGTGTTCGAGTGGCAGGAGGATGGCGGCGCGGTGTATCGGCGCGAGGCGCGGCTGGTCGTCACGTGAGGTGGCTGCTCCTCGCGCTGTTGCCGCTCACGGCGCTGGCGCAGGACATCCGCCCCTCGCAGGACTTCCTCTCGCCCACGCTGCGCGCGCAGCAGGAGGACCCGTCCCGCCATCCCGGCTGGCTCTGGGTGGATGAGGGCGAGGCGATCTGGCGGCGGGGGGAGCCCTCCTGCCAATCCTGCCATGGGGATATCGCCGCCATGCGCGGGGTTGCCACGCGCTACCCGGCGGTGGCGGCCGATGGCCAGCTCCTGAACCTGGAGGGGCGCATCGAGCGCTGCCGGGTGGAGCACCAGGGCCAGGCCGCCTTCGGGCTGGAGAGCGAGGCCCTGCTGGGGCTGACGGCGGCCGTGGCGCGGCAGTCGCGCGGGATGGCCATGTCGGTGCCGGTGGAGGGGCCGGCTTCCGCCTTCCTGGAGGAAGGGCGCGAATTCTACGAAGCGCGGCAGGGGCAGCTCAACCTCTCCTGCGGGCAGTGCCATGACGCGAATGCGGGCCGGCGGCTGCGCGGCGATGTGATCTCGAACGGGCTTGGCACGGGCTATCCGGCCTATCGGCTGGAGTGGAACACCATGGGCTCGCTGCACCGGCGGCTGCGGGCCTGTTCGCTGGGTGTGCGGGCCACCCAGTTCCCGCTGGGCTCGCGCGAGTATCTCACGCTGGAGCTGTACCTCGCGCATCGGGCGCGAGGGATGCCGGTGGAGGCGCCGGGGCTCAGGCGATGAGCGCGGGCCAGTCGGCGACCATCACCGCGCCCGTGGAGGACTCGGTGATGAAGGCCTTCCCATCACGCAGGTCCAGGTTCGTCACCGTGGCTCCCCGGCAGGAGCGCAGCCGCGCCACCGGCTCCCCCTGCGGGCTCAGCACGATCACGCAGCCGAGCGAGGCGTGCGCCACCATCAGCCGCCCCTCCCCGTCCATCGCCAGACCATCCGGACCGCTCACGCCGTGGAAGGTCGCGAAGCGGCCGACCTTGGCGGTGCTGCCATCGGGCAGCAGCGGCACGCGCCAGATGGAATTGTCGCGCGTCATCGCAACAAACAGCACCTCCTCATCGGCCGAGAGCACTAGGCCATTGGGGCTCGGGCCGTTGTGGATCAGCAGGTCCAGCCCGCCATCGGCGCGCCAGCGATAGACGCGGCCTGTTGGGTCATGCAGGCCGGACTGGCCCTGGTCGGTGAAGTAGAGGTCACCGTTGCGGGCGAAGACCAGGTCGTTGGGGCCCTTGAAGCGCTCGCTGTTGCGGCGGGGCAGCGCCGGCGTGATGCGGCCGGAGGCGAGGTCGAGGGCCAGGATGCCTTGCTTGTAGTCGGCGATGAACATGCGCTTCCCGTCGGGGTGGAGCGCCAGCCCGTTCGGCTCGCCGTCATATTCGGCGATCAGCAGCCAATCATCCGGCCCATCGAGGCGGAAGATGCGGCCATGCGGAATGTCGGTGACATGGAGGCGGCCCTGGCTGTCGAAGCAGGGGCCTTCGAGGAAGCTCGGCACCGCCTCGCCGCGCTTGTTGGCGCGGGACCAATCGGTGACGACGGGCCGGCGCAAGGCCGCGGGGATTTCGGCGTGGAGCCGCGCGGGGATGTCCATGCGGATGACCCTAGCGGCTCGGTCCCACCTGTCGAGCCTCCTGGTGCCGCCGCTTGCCGCTTCTCAGTCGGGTTGGGCCTGAAGCGCGCCCCTCGCCCGGACCGGTTGCGCGGCCATGTCGCGCAGGGCCAGGAAACTCGCCTCGACCGAGCGCAGCCTGCCGATCGTCGAGTTCCGCCGGGCGCCGTCGACAATATCCACGTCCAGGCAGAGCATGCGCTGTTCCAGGCCCTTTCCGTCGGAAATCGCCTGGAAGGTGGGCGAAAGCCGCTGGGCGCCCGCGCGTGGGATCAGGATCAGCCGCGCTGCCACGCCCCCGGCCAGGACCAGGGTGTGGAAGGCACTGCCATCGAAGCCGGCCAGCGTCTCCGCATCCCGCATGACGGCCAATTGGCCGCGGATATCCAGGTCCTCGGGGTGCATGATGGTCCAGCCATCGGCGATCAGCAGCGCTTCAAGCTCCGCCTCATTGACCACGCGGGCCTTCGTCTCGCTGATCTTCGAGCGCGACAACCAGACGCGCTTCCCCGGGACGGGCGGGGCGAAGGGGACGGCGCCCATGGCGCGGGCATGTTCGGGATGGAAGGAGCGCCACAGCACGGCGCCCGCCTCAGGGACGACCAGCCGCTCAAACCGCGTTGGGACCGTCATGAAGACGTGCCGCGCCGGGTCTATGCCCAGGATGTCCATGGCCTGCCCTTGCGAGCCGCGCACCACACCCTTGTAGCCATTGCCGAGCCAGATGATGGGCAGGCTTGACGGAATCAGCGCCCAGGCGCGGGCCAGGGTCTCGATCAGGAAATGCCCGTAGGGGCCCTGGATGACCCCGCCAAAGATGAAGCTGCCGGCCCGTGTCGCCTGGGCCGCCTGGGGTTCGGGGGTGATGGGCTTGGCAGAGCCGCCGCGATCCAGCCGGGCTTCGACAATCTCCTGCCCCATCGCATCCCAGGCACCCACCGAAAAGGGCAGCCTGCTGCCCTCGACGCGCACCGGAACGCCCAAGGTCACCCCGAACTCGTCGCGGCAGCGCAGCGGCCGGATCTGGCCTCCCTCGGGATCATTCACCACGTTGCATGCTCCGATCAATGCGGCCGCAACACCGCAGATTGGGCATTAGATCAAACATGCATGCTGTGCCAGCCATGGCCCAGCGGCGGTGAGGCCTGGGATGGGCCCCGAGGCGGTAGCCTTTGCCCCAGGCCGCCTGCCGTCCTGGAACGGGACAAGCGCGGAAGGCTTGCATCGGTCGGGTTGGGCCGTGCTGGCTCGCTCGCAGGTCGCGCCGCATGCGTGGGATCAGCCGAAAAACCCCACCTCCTCCGCCACCGCCGCCGAGCAGAACCGCACCAGCCCGATCACCTGCCGCATCGGCTGGAAGATTTCCGCGTGTTCGCGCGCATAGCTCGCGGCCTCCCCCGGCGCCGAGGGCTCGTGGAAATCAAGCCCGGCGACGGGGTCGGGTGCGGCCGGAAACACCTGCTCCAGCAAAGCGAGCGCGGGTTCCACGTCGAGTGCCAGGATGCGGCTGATCACCGTCTCGCGCGTCGCGCCATGGCGAGGCGAGAATTCGGGGATGCTGACGGCCAGCAGCCAGAGGCGATGGATGAGCGCCAGGCGCAGCGCATGCAGCAGCACCAGGCGCTCGGGCATGCGCGGCAGATCGGGCCAGGCGGCGCGCAGCGCCAGGTGGTCCGACTGGAAGCGGCGGTAGAGCCGGCGCAGGGGCGCTTGCAGGTTCAGTTCATCCAGCGGCACCGAGACCGCCAGCAGCTTCTGCGCGCGGCCCGGGCGGGAAGTGGCGGCGGCGCGGTCCAGCCAGGTGCCGGGATCGAGCGTGCCGATCACTGCGCGCACCACGCCGATATCGGAGCATTCGGCGGCCCGCGCCGCCATGGCCAGCGCGCGGGCAAAGCGCGGCGAGCGGGCGCGGAGGTCGTTGAAGGCCTCGGGATTGGCGGCGACGGCCGCCCCCAGCCCATGCATGGTGTTCGCCAGCCAGCCCACCTGCTGGAGGATCGCATTGTTCGGAATCGCCCGCAGCTGCGAGGGGTGGGAGATGCGCGCGGGCCCGCCCATGCCATCCGTCTGCCGGGCCGAGGGGCGGGAGCCGGTGCGCTCCAGCAGGCCCGGGCCAAAGCCGCCCAGCAGCGCGGCGTAGCCGGGGTCCTCCACCAGCGCCTGCACCTCGCGCCGGAGGGTGGCAAAGAAATCCGCGCCGTAATCGGCCTCGGCATAGATCGGGTCGGGCTCGCGCGGGGGGCGCGCGAAGGCGTGTTCGGCAATGCGGGCGATCGTGGCCTCAGCCAGCGCATCCGTGCCGAACAGCAGATAGCCGTCGCCGCCCTGGAAGCTCGATTCCTCGCGCACGGCGAAGCCGGCCTCGGCGAGGGAAAGCCGCTGTTGCGGGGGGAAGAGGTATTCCAGACGGTCGCGCAGGCTCTTGGGATGCGCGCCGCGGCCGATGCTCTCGCCATGCGTGTCGAAGAGCACGAGCTCCACATCGGCGAGACCATGGCGGCGGAGCAATTCGGCAAGCCGCAGCTTCAGCCGCTCCACCAGGTAGGACGCCGCGAGCTGGCCCACATAGCGGCCGGAATCCGAATAGCCGAATTGCAGGCACAGGCGGCCATGGAGGCGGAGGTAATCCTTGAAGTGCGGGCTGCGCAGCGCCTCGTCCAGCACCCGTTCGCCATGTTCCAGGGCGCTGGCGGTTTCAAACAGCGGCGAGATCTCGACATGCCGCTCCACGCCGAAATGCCGTGCGAGCCAAAGCGCGGCGAGCAGGGTGTAGCCCGTCTCGGTCTCCGCGATCAGGAAGCGCACGGGGGCGGAGCCGTCCACATGCTTCGCGATCTGCGCGATGTTCATCATGAGCTTGGCGGCGGAGGCCTGCTCGGCCAGCAGCGCGCCGAAATCCACGGGGCGCGCCGCCACATTGGCGAGCGCAGTGTTGATCTGCGCGAGGAGACCGCGCCGCATCGCCATATCCTCGGGCGCGGTGCTGAGCTCCAGGCGCTGGCGCAGCGCATTGTGCAGCTGGAGCGAGTTCAGCCGCACATGGGTGTGCGCGAGCGAGAGCCCATGCGCCGCGAAGCCCGCGCGCGCCACGGCGAGTTCGAGGCGCGTCGCGTCATCCGGGGCGGCGGCCAGCGCCGTCTCGAAGAGTGCGAGGATGGGCGCCAGCTCGGTCATCGCCGCCTCGCGCCGCGTCACCATCTCGGCCGAGAGCGCCTGGACCGAAGCCGGGTCGGGCTTGTCCGGCACGGCGGCGATCTGCGCGGCCACGGCCTCCAGCGCCTCGGCCAGGCGCCCCACCAGCGGGGCCGCGACCTCGCCGAGCGGCACGAGCTGCGCGGAAAGCCGCCCCAGCTGCAGCCGCTTCATGTGCAGCCGCAGGCGCAGCGTGTCCCACCAGCCGATATCGGTGCGACCATCCGTGTCATAGCCGACCCAGGTGGCGAGCGTGACGGGGCCGGGCCGCAGCGTCGCCCAGCGATCGGGCCAGACCGGCCGGGCCGCCTGGAACATGGCGCGGGCGAAGCTATCCAGCGCATCGCGCCCGCGCTGGATGGCGGCATTGGCCTGGGTGAATTCGGAAGCAAGATCAATCGGCGCCGGGCGGTGCGGCAAGCCGCGCGGCGGCGCCACGCCGCTGCTGGCGGCCTCGGCCAGCGCCGTGCCGGTGCTGGCGGGGAGCGAGAAGGTGGGATGCGCGGTGAAGACGGCCGAGAAGCGCGTGCGCTCCACCGCCTCGCGATAGGCGGCGAAGGGGACGGGGCTGTCCAGCGGATCGGGTCGCACCAGCCGGGCCGCGATGCCCTCCAGCGCCGCCACCGGCGCCGCACCTGGCTGGTGGCCGAGATAGGCGGCCAGGCGCCGCGCCCGGCCGGCGGCCGCGTCATCCGCGATGTCCTGCACCAGGGCTTCCAGCGCCGCGAGGTCCACCACGCCATCATCCAGCCGGCGGCTGATGGCCAGCGCCATGAGCAGGACGGGATCGCCAAAGGGATCCTGCGCGGCACCCTCCCGCGCGGCATGCAGCCGGGCGAGAAGGTCATCGAGGAGCGAGGGCGGAGGGACGGCGTCGGGCATGGAATTATGCTGCACCTGCGAAGGGCGCCGCCGCCAGCAAAAAACGCCTGTTTCAGCCGCGAATCACCGCGCGAATGGCGAAACTTGACTGAATCCGCGCCACACCCGGCATGCGGCTGAGCTGTTCCTTGTGGATGCGCTCGTAATCCGCGGCGTCCCGCGCCTCGACGCGCAGCTGGTAGTCGGCGATGCCGGTCATCAGGTAGCAGGCGCGCACCTCGGGGCAGCGGCGCACGGCGGCCTCGAAGCGGTTGAGGTGCTGGTCGGTCTGCCGGTCCAGCGTGATCTGCACCATGACGGTGACGCCCCCGGCCTCGGCCGGTTCGTCCAGCACAATGGTGTAGCCGCGGATCACGCCGCGGCTTTCCATCAGGCGCAGCCGGCGCAGGCAGGCCGAGGGCGAAAGCCCCACGGCGGCGGCCAGCGCCGCATTGCTCATCCGCGCATCCAGCCGGAGGTGGCGGAGCATGGCGAGGTCAATTTCATCCAGGGCGTGCATCCGCATAATCTGCGGCTTCTTCGCAGAATCGTGCAAGAAATACCTTCCAGCCGCAGAATCCATCAGGGAATGCGCGGAAATGCGCAGGCGCCGCCCCTATCCTCGCGGCATTATCGCGGAGGCTTCCATGCGCATCATCATCCTCGGCTCCGGCGTCGTCGGCGTGACCAGCGCCTGGTATCTCGCCCGCGCCGGCCATGAGGTGACGGTGCTGGACCGGCAGTCGGCACCCGGCATGGAAACCAGCTTCGCCAATGCCGGCCAGGTCTCGCCCGGCTATTCCGCGCCCTGGGCCGCGCCCGGCATCCCCATGAAGGCGCTGAAGTGGATGATGATGCGCCACCGCCCGTTGGTGGTCTGGCCGCAGGCGGATGGCGGGCTTTATGGCTGGCTCGGGCGGATGCTCGCCAATTGCACCGAGGCCGCCTACGCCACCAACAAGGCGCGCATGGTGCGCCTGGCCGAATACAGCCGCGACGCGCTGCGCGACCTGCGCGAAGAGACCGGCATCGCCTATGACCAGCGCATGCAGGGCACGTTGCAGCTTTTCCGCACGCAGAAGCAGCTGGACGCCGTCGGCGCCGATACCGGCGTGCTGGAGCAGTTCGGCGTGCGCTATGACGTGCTGGACGCCGCCGGCTGCGTGGCCGCCGAGCCCGCCTTGGCCCGCGTCGCCGGCAAATATGTCGGCGGGCTGCGCCTGCCGGGCGATGAGACGGGCGATGCGCATCTGTTCACCCAACGCCTCGCCGCCATGGCCGAGGCCGCCGGCGTCACCTTCCGCCAGGGTGTGACCATCAAGCGCCTGCACAGCGAGGCCGGGCAGATCACCGGCGTGGAAACCGACCAGGGCGTCTTCACGGCCGAGCGCTACGTCGTCGCCATGGGCAGCTATTCCACGGCGCTGCTGCGGCCGCTCGCCGTCTCCATCCCGGTCTATCCGGTGAAGGGCTATTCGCTGACCATGCCCGTCACCAACCCGGACGCAGCGCCGGTTTCCACCGTGATGGATGAGACCTTCAAGGTCGCCATCACGCGCCTGGGCGACCGCATCCGCGTGGGCGGCACGGCGGAGCTGGCGGGCTTCTCGCTCAAGCTGCGCGGCCCCCGGCGCGAAACCCTGGCCCATTCCGTGCGCGACCTGTTTCCCGAGGGCGGCGACATCGAGCACGCGCAATTCTGGACCGGCCTGCGCCCGATGACGCCCGATGGCACGCCCATCGTAGGCCCCACGCGCTACAAGAACCTGTTTCTCAACACCGGGCACGGCACCCTGGGCTGGACCATGGCCTGCGGCTCGGGCCGCGTCCTGGCGGACCTGATCTCTGCCCGCGCGCCGGACATCGAAGCCGCGGACCTGGCGCCGACCCGCTACGCGCTGGCGTGACTGGGCGGGAGCGCGGCTCTCCCGGCCACGGATTTCCGTCGTAATCCCGGCCAGCTGCCGGGCCTGGGCCCCCAAGGCTGGCCCCAATGGGCCGAGCGGTGCGCCGAGCATGGCGCCGCGGCCCCGGCGACCGCTGGCCCCCTGATGCGCGATGCCGTGCCAGCTGCGGGGCCGTTGAACGCGCGCACAAGCTGAAGCCGGGGCGTCGCATGTCCGCTGGCGGCACCCTCCCCGCCCATGCCGCAACGCCGCGCGTTCGGGACCGCGGCGGCCCCTGGGCCAAGCGGCGCGCGACCTTCCCTGGCGCGCGACGCAGCAGCACGCGGCGGGCTGCCCTCATCCCTCGCCGATTGCGAAGCAGGGCGAAGACCTGCCGGGCATTTGAATGGGCAACGGCCGGGGGACTTCGTCGTTAGTACGGCAGCGCTGCCCTCACGACCGGGCGTGCTTTTCGGAACCGGGAGAAAGAAACCCATGCAACTCACACTGCGAGCAGTCTTGCTCAGCGGCATGGCGGCAAGCCTTGTCAGCCTCTCACCGGCGTGGGCGCAGCCATCACGGCAGCCCGATGCGCCTCCCGCCGTCAATCTGCCTCGCCCCACGCCGCAGAATGCCGCGCCATCCCAGGCGCGGGACCGTGCCGATGCTTCCGCCGTCGTGGATGCCGCGAGCCTGGAAGCGGGCGCAAATTCCTTCACCGAGGGCCAGGCGCGTTCCCGCTTCGAGGATGCCGGCTTCACGAACCTGCAGGATCTCCGCAAGGACGATGCGGGTTTCTGGCGCGGCCGGGGCAGCCGCGGCGGCATGCCCAACGAGGTCGCGCTCGATTTCCGCGGCCGCATCGCGGCCGGGCCCGGCGTGGCCAATCTCGGCACTCCGAACCGGGGCGCCGGCATGACGGACCGCGGCGCGCGCCCCGATGGCACGCCCGGCAATCCGCCCTCCACGGCGGTCGGTCGCGCCGTTGATCGGATGCAGGGCGAAACGCCCCGGCCTGACGGCACGCCCGGCAATCCCGCCGGCACCGCAGCCGGACGCGCGCTGGACCGCGCCCCCGGCACCACCATCCCCGGTGCGACCCCGGCCACGCCGGGTGGCGGCACGACACGCTGAATCAAGGCCCGGGTGCTGCGCATCGCTGCGCCCAACCAAGCCGAAACAACATGAGGAGACTGGCGTCATGGCGATACGCACGCTGACACGAATGTTCGACGACCACGCCCATGCCATGCAGGCTGTGCGTGAACTGGAAAGCAGCGGCTTCACGAACGAGGAGGTCAGCATTGTGGGCGGCCAGCGCGATGACGCTGCCTCCGGCACTGCCGACAGCGATGCCGAGACCGGCGCCGGGACGGGCGCGACGCTCGGAACGGTCCTGGGGGGCGGCGCGGGCCTCCTGGCGGGCCTCGGCGCGCTGGCCATTCCGGGCATCGGCCCCCTCGTTGCCGCCGGCTGGCTGGTGGCGGCGGTGACGGGCGCGGGCGCGGGTGCCGCGGCAGGCGGCCTGCTGGGCGCGCTCGTCGGCTCCGGCGTGGAAGAGAAGGACGCCCAGGTCTATGCCGAGGGCGTGCGCCGCGGTGGCACGCTGATCAGCGTGCGCGCGAGCGAGGAGCGTCTGGGGCAGGCGGAAGCCATCATGGCGCGCCACCAGACGGTGGATGTCTCGACCCGCGGCGAAGAATACCGGGCGGGTGGCTGGACCGGGTACGGGGATGATGCAGTCGTCTCGGATGCCCCGGACGGCACGCGCGACAACCCGCTTGGCACCATGGCGAGCCGCGGGGCGGACCAGGCCCTCGGGACCAATATGAGCGGCGCCTATCCGGGCCAGTCGGATGGCACCGCCGCGAACCCGCCCGGCACGGCGGCCGGTCGTGCCGCATCGCGCGCGGGCGAGGATGACGACGACAGCCTTCTGTCGGGGCCGCCGGACGGCACGCCTGGCAATCCCCCTGGCACGAAGATCAGCCGGGGCGTCGACGATGTGGCCGGCACGAACATCAGTGGTGCCAGGCCGGAAAACGAGAAGCCCCGCCGGGGCTGATCACCGAGTGGCGGCGCCCCCTTAATTTACGGCGGGTCCAGGGAGCCTTGCTCCCTGGCGAGAGGGGTCTGGGGAGAGCAGCGCTCTCCCCAGTTTTTTATTTGCGTTCGCCGGGTCCTGGCGTGAGGCCATAGGGCTCGACCAGTGCCCAGACATGGGCCGGCACCATGTTCTTCACGCTGGCCGGCTCCTCGCGGCGCAGGTGGACCACGGTTTCGCAGGCTTTCATCTCCAGACGGGTGCGGGCGAATTCCAGCCCGCGCGGGCCGATGCGCGGCATGAGCCAACCCACGATGGGGCGCACCCAATCCGGCATCCGGCGCAGCGGCAGGCCGCCGGCGGCGCGTTCCACATTCGCCAGGAAACCCTTCACGGCGCCGGCGCGCTTGCCCTTGCTGCCGGGGGCTTCGGTGCGGATTTCATCGCCGAGGAGGTTCAGCAATTCCTCGCCGCGCTCATTGCGGACCAGCAGCCATTGCTCGCCCTGCCCGCCCATGTAGCCGACGGTGATGTCGGCCAGCACGTTCGTGTAGTCCACGCAGGTCCGGCAGGTCAGCGGGAAGAAATCCGGCGGCAGTTTCGAGATCGGCAGTTGCAGGAAGGGGATGGTCCGCGTGCGGCCATCGGTGAAGCGCAGCTCCACGTGATAATCGGCGCGGAATTCGAGGTAGGTGATGCTGGCGGGGTCGTCATCCAGCAGGTCCAGGAAGGTGTGGAAGCTTTCCGTGGTGGTGTTGTCCGAGCAGGGCGTGCCGATGACGTAGAGCCGCTCCAGCGCCAATTCCTTCTCCAGCACGCGCAGCGCATGCACCTGGCAGGGAATGCCGATGACGGCCAGGCGCTTGTAGCCCGCGTCCCGCGCGGGTTCGAGGAGTGCCAGCAAGGGCGCATAGCCCATCCGCATGCCGCGCACCTGGGCCATGCCCTCGGGCTTCGTCACCAGCACGGGCACGGGCTTCCAGTGATCCTCGGGGTCCGGCGCCATGGTGAGGACGGCGTCCACCGCGCCGGTTTCCAGCAGGCGCGCGGCGATGCGGGTGGTGATGCCGGTCCATTGCGCGCCGGCCAGCGGCGCCTTCAGCGCGGCCTTCAGCATCTTCCGGAAGGGGCCGAAATGCAGCTCATCCGGCCGGCCAGCGTCACGCGCGCGGCCATGCACCAGGGCTTCCATCCGGGGGTAGTCGGGCGCGATGAACTGGCAGGCCGTGCCGCAGGCCTTCGGGTTTTCCATGCGCGAGACGCCGCAATCGGTGCAAAGCCCGCGCGGGGCGGCGGCGCGCAGCGGTGGCGCCCTTAGGGGAGACTGGTCCAATTCTGGCCCTCACGGTTTTGGCGCAGGCTATGACGGCACCGTCATGCACGCCACCTCGCTTTGTGCGAAACTCACGCCCGCATGTCAGAACCCGCCGCACGCTCCCGCAACATCGCCTCGCTCAGGCTGCTCCTTCCCTATCTCCGGCCCTATGCGTGGCGCACGGCAGGCGCCGCCGCCGCGCTGCTGACCGCGGCCGGCCTGGTGCTGCTGCTGGGCCAGGGGCTGCAACGGCTGATCGACCAGGGCTTCGGCGACCGCAGCCCGGGCAGCCTGAACAATGCGGCGCTCTTCATGTTCGCGGTGGTGGCCGCGCTGGGCGTGGCAACGGCCACGCGGTTCTACCTGGTCTCCTGGCTCGGCGAGCGGGTGGCGGCCGATCTCAGGCGCGCCGTCTTCGACCACGTCATCACCCTCTCCCCCACCTATTTCGAGACGGCCCGCACCGGCGACATCCTCAGCCGCATGACGGCCGATATCGCGCTGCTGCAATCGCTCATCGGCTCGGCCATTTCCATGGGGCTGCGCACGGCGCTGACGGCGACGGGCGCGCTGGGATTGCTGATCGCGACCAGCCCCAAGCTCGCGGGCATCGTGGTGGTGGTGGTGCCGCTGGTCGTGGTGCCGCTGGTGCTGTTCGGAAGGCGGGAGCGCAAGCTGTCCAAGACCGCGCAGGAACGCGTGGCCGACCTGGCGGCGACGGCGGAGGAAACCCTGAACGGGTTGCGCATCGTCCAGGCCTTCACCCATGAGCGCGAGGACCGCAAGCGCTTCGCGTCGGAGGTCGAGGCCTCGGTCGGCGCGGCGCTGCGGCGCATCGGCTCACGCGCCTTCCTGATCCTGATCGTGATCCTGCTGTGCTTCGGCGCCATCACCTTCAGCCTCTGGGTGGGCGGGCAGGATGTGATCGCGGGGCGGATGACGGGCGGCCAGCTCTCGGCCTTCGTCTTCTACGCGGTGCTGCTGGCCAGCAGCGGTGCGACGATCAGCGAATTATGGGGCGAGATCCAGCGCGCGGCGGCAGCGGCCGACCGGCTGGTGGAGGTGACGCAGACGCGGCCCGATGTCGCCGCCCCGGCAAGCCCCCTCCCCCTGCCCGAGCCGCCCCAGGGCCGCTTCGCCTTCGAGGATGTGACCTTCCGCTACCCCACACGTCCCGACGCCGCGGCGCTGGATGGGTTTTCCCTGGCGGTGGAACCGGGCGAGACGGTGGCGCTGGTCGGTCCCTCGGGTGCCGGCAAGACCAGCGTGCTGCAATTGCTGCTGCGCTTCTATGACCCCGCGGCCGGGCGCATCACGCTGGACGGCGTGGACCTGCGGGAGCTTGACCCGGCGGCGCTGCGCGGGCGCCTCGCGCTCGTCCCGCAGGACCCCGTGATCTTCAGCCTGAGTGCGGCCGAGAACATCCGCTACGGCAGGCCCGATGCGACCGATGCCGAGGTGGAAGCCGCCGCCCGCGCCGCCGCCGCGCATGATTTCATCATGGCGCTGCCGCAGGGCTATGCGAGTTCGCTTGGCGCGCGCGGCGTGATGCTCTCGGGCGGGCAGCGCCAGCGCATCGCCATTGCCCGCGCCATCCTGCGCGATCCGCCCATCCTGCTGCTGGACGAGGCGACGAGTGCCCTCGATGCGGAGTCGGAGCAGGCGGTGCAGCAGGCGCTCGCCCGGCTGGCGCAGGGGCGCACCACGCTGGTGGTGGCGCATCGCCTGGCCACGGTGCGGCGGGCGGACCGCATCGTGGTGATGGAGGGTGGGCGCATCACCGCCATCGGCACGCATGATGAGCTGGTGGCCCATGGCGGGTTGTATGCGCGGCTGGCGGCCTTGCAGTTCGACCGGGATTGAGCGCGAGCCCGGAAAAACCCACCAGCCTCTTGCAGCTGCGATCCATCAAGGTGCAGAGACCGTGAAAGCCACATCGGCATTCACCCCTGCCGGAGAGCGCGAGGGGCAGCGCCTCTCGCAACCGCCATGGACAAGCTGGCACCGCGCGTGACAGCCTCCCCGCAAATCGAGGGAGAAACTCCATGAATCGTCGCGCCGTGATCCTGGCTGCCCCCACGCTTGCCCTTGGCGCCGGCCCCTTGCACGCGCAATCCCAATCATCGGCCTGGCCCAACCGCCCCGTGCGCTTCGTCGTCGGCTTCGCGGCCGGCGGCGCCAATGACATCGTGGCGCGGCTGCTGGCGCAGAAGCTGGCCGAGCGCATCCCCGGCAGCAGCTTCATCGTCGAGAACCGGCCCGGTGCCAGCACGGTGGTGGCGGCGGATCACGTGGCGCGCTCGGCGCCGGATGGGACGACCTTCTTCTACACCTCGCCCTCCACGCAGATCGCCATCCTCGTGAACCGGACGACAACGCTGGACCCGATGACGGCCCTGGTGCCGGTGGTGATGGCGCAATCGGCGCCGCTGGCCCTGGTCTCGCGGCCGGATTTCCCGGCGCGGACGGTGCCGGAATTCATCGCCCTGGCGCGGGAGCGCGGCGCGCGCCTCACCATCTCCAACCCCGGCACGGGGGCGGTGAACCACCTGGCCATGGCGCTGCTGATGCGCCGCACGGGCATTGAGCCGACGCTGGTGCCCTATTCCGGCAACCAGCCCTCCATCACCGCGCTGATGCGCGGCGAGGTGGATCTGGCGCATGACGGGCTGTTCACGCCGCGCGCACAATTGCAGGAGGGCACATTGCGCGCCATCGCCGTCACCACCGCCGAGCGTTCGCCGCTCTATCCGGATGTGCCGAGCTTCGCCGAGACGCTGCCGGGCTATGATGTGGGCTTCTGGGGCGGGTTGCTGGCGCCGCGCGGCACGCCGGATGCGATCCTGGACCGGCTGAGCGCGGAGGTGGGCGCGGTGCTGGCCCAGCCCGACGTGATCACCCGCATCCGCGGCTTCGGCGCGGAACCGGCTTCCGGCGGCCGCGCCGCCTTCGCCCGGGTCTACGCCGCCGATTGGGAAAAGTGGAGCCAGGTGGTGCGCGACAACGACATCCGCCCCAGCTGAAAGGGTGCAGGGAGCAAGCTCCCTGCCGGGGGTCGAGGGGGCAGAGCCCCCTCGGTATCAGCGCCGCATGCGCACGCCGCGCAGTTCCAGATCCTCCGAGACGCGCATGGCGAAGTCGGCCACCGTCTCCCGCACGCCGAACATCTGCGGCTCCTGGTGCAGCGGGATCATCGGCACCAGCTCGCGGAAGCGGGCCCAATAGGCGCGGGCCAGTTCCTGGCGGCGGGTCTGGTTGGATTCCACGCCGATCTCGCCCAGCAGCCGCGCCATCTCGGCATCCTGGAAGCCGCCCCAGTTGAAGCTGCCCTCGCCCAGGAGTTCGCGGCCCGGGTTGGTGATGTCGAAATTGCCGGGCGTCCAGCCCAGCAGCCAGAACTGGAACTCCTTGTTCGCGCCGCGCTGGAGGAAGCGGCCGAAGGGCATGGAATCGAGCCGCGCCTGGATGCCCGCCCGTTGCAGCATGGCGACGACGGACTGGCAGATCGCCTCGTCATTCACGTAGCGGTTGTTCGGGCAGCCCAGCGCCACGCGGAAATTCGTGGCGCCCGCCTCGGCCAGCAGGCGGCGCGAGGCCTCCACATCGAAGGGGAAGCGCTGGTTCGCCTCGGCGTCGAAACCGCCGACCGGCGGCGCGATCGGAATGCCGGCGGCGGTGGTGGAGTTGCGCAGCACCACGCGGCGGATCGTCTCCATGTCGATCGCCTGGTACATGGCGCGGCGCACGCGGACGTCGCGCATGTGGTTCGGCGTGCCGGGCGCCTCCAGGCTCTCAGGCCGCGAGGTGTCCATCGCGAGGTAGATGGTGCGCGCCGTCGGGCCCTGGATCAGGCGGATGCCCTGGGCGTTCTGCACGCGCGGAATATCCTGCAGCGGCACATGGTACATCAGGTCCAGCTCGCGGCTCAGGAGCGCAGCGACGCGGGTGGGCGCGCTGGCCACGGGGCGGAAGACGGCGCGGGTGATGCCGTGGTCCAGCCGCTCGCGGTAGTCGGGGTTCGGCACCAGAACGGTGCGCTCATCGGCCAGGCGCTCGACCAGGCGGAAGGGGCCGGTGCCATTGGCGTTGAGCTGGACGAAGCTGTTGGTGGCACCCGGCTGGCCGGCGCGGGCCACGGCGAAGCCGTTATTCGCTTCGATCCAGGCGCGGTTCATGATGAAGAACAGCGTGAGGTCCTGCAGCAGGATCGGGTTCGGGCCGCGCGTGTCGAATTCCACCGTGTGGTCGTCGATCGCCCGCGCCGCCGTGATGGAGGCAACGGTATAGGCCATGTCGTTCTGGCGGACGCGCTCCAGGCTGTGGAGCACATCGGCGGCGGTGAAAGGCTGGCCGCCATGGAAGCGCACGCCGCGCACCAGGTGGAAGCGCCAGGTGGTGGGCGACGGCGTCTCCCACCGCTCGGCCAGGGCCGGGCGCAGCGAGCCATCGGCCTCACGCCGGACCAGCGGCTCATACATGTTGGACTTCATGGCGTTGGTGACGCCATGGTTGTTGGCGTGCGGGTCGAGGCCCAGGATGTCGTTCGCGGTCGCCCAGGTGAAGGTGGTGGCGCCAAGGGGCGAGATGCCCGGCGAGAGCGTGGCGAGGGCGAGGACGCCGCCCAGCAGGGCGGAGCGCCAGGATGGCTTGCGCATGGTGTTGTCTCCCAGAATGACGGTCTTGCAAGATGCTTGGGCGCTGGCCCGCTGTCCAGCTTCGCGGGTCAGTCCGCCCGGATATTGGCGGCGCGGATCACTTCCCCGAAGACGCGGGACTCGGTGGCCAGCAGGCGCTGCACCTCGGCGGGCGTCGTGGGGGCGGGGATGATGCCCTGGCCCGTCATCCGCTCGACCATGGCAGGCTGGCGCAGCACCTGGCCGGCGACGACCGAGAGGCGCTCGACCAGCGCGGGCGGCGTGGCGGAGGGCGCCAGCAGGCCGAACCAGTTGTCGAAGGCGAAATCGGGCAGGCCGCTTTCGGCGGCGGTGGGGACGTTCGGCAGCAGCGGGCTGCGCGCCTCGGCGAAGACGGTCAGCGCCTTGAGGCGGCCGGCGCGGACATGCTCGGAGATGGTCGGCACGGGGTCGATCAACAGCGGGATGCGGCCGGCCAGCACCTCGGGGATGGCGGCGGCGCTGCCGCGGAAATGCACGCCCTGCATCTGCGTGTTGGTGCGGCGCTGGAGGAGTTCGCCGATCACATGCAGCAGGCTGCCATTGCCGGCCGTGGCGTAGTTCAGGGCACCTGGCTGGCGGCGCGCCTCGGCGATCACGCCCTGGAGGTCATTGGCCGGGAAGCTCGGATGCGCCACCAGCGCCACATCGGTGCGCGAGACGCGGGTGATGGGGGCCAGGTCGCGCAGCGGGTCGAAGGAGAGATTGCCATAGGTGTGCGGGTTGATGGTGACCTGGCCGCAATAGGCCATCAGCAACGTGTAGCCATCGGCGGTGGCGCGGGCCGTCTGCTCGCTGGCCAGGTTGCCGGCGGCGCCAGGACGGTTTTCCACGACGACCGGCTGGCCCATCGCCTCGCTCATGCCCTGGGCCAGGGCGCGGGCGGTGACGTCGGTGAGGCCGCCGGCGGCGAAGCCGACCAGCATGCGGAGCGGCCGCTCGGGGAAGCTCCCCTGGGCAAATCCCTTGGGCGCCAGGGCGGGCGTGGCCAGCAGGGGGGCGGCGAGCAAGGTGGCGCGGCGGGTCAGCATACGAAGCTCTCCAGAAGATGAACGCGGCGTCATCATCACAAGCAGCCAAGCGACGCAAGGGCGAATGCGCTTCACACCGGGGCCGGAAGCGTCTTGAGTGCTCAAATGGAGGGCACTGAATGATCCTGTTCGAGAATGCGCGTCTTTGGGATGGCCTGGCGGAGGAGTCCCGGCCCGGTGTCTCGGTGCTGGTCGAGGGCGAGACGATCCGCGAGGTGTCGGACCGGCCGATCACCTCCGACGCCACGCGCGTGGACCTGGGCGGGCGCACGCTGATGCCGGGGCTGATCGACGCGCATGTGCATGTCGTCGCCTCGCTCGCGAACATCGCGGCCAATGCCATGTTGCCCGATGCCGTTGTCGCCTTGCGCGCGGGCCGGCTGATGCATGAGATGCTGATGCGCGGCTTCACCACGGTGCGGGATTTGGGCGGCGCGACCCTGGGCCTGCGCATGGCCTGGGAGGAAGGGCTGATCACGGGATCGCGCCTTTCGATGTGCGGCAAGGCGCTCTCCCAGACCGGCGGTCACTGCGACTTCCGTGGGCGCGCCGACACGCGCGATTTCGGCTTCTTCGCGGCGCGGCTGGGTTCGCTCGGCCGGCTCGTGGATGGCGTGGATGAGGTGCGCCGCGCAGCGCGCGAGGAGATCAAGGGCGGCGCCGACTACATCAAGCTCATGGCGAATGGCGGCGTGGCCTCCCCTTCCGACCCCATCGCCTTCTTCGGCTTCTCCGAGGGCGAATTGCGCGCGGCGGTCGAGGAGGCGGAGATGGCGCAGACCTATGTGGCGGCGCATCTCTACACCGATGCCGCCATCGCGCGGGCCGTGCGCTGCGGCGTGCTGAGCCTGGAGCATTGCAACCTGATCACGGAGGCGACGGCGCGCGAGGCCGCGGCGGCGGGCGCCATCGCCTGCCCGACGCTGGTCACCTATCAGGCGCTGAAGGAGGAGGGCGCGTCGCTGGGCCTCGGGCCGGAAAGCGTGGCCAAGATTGACGATGTGCGCCTGGCGGGGCTGGAATCGCTGGAGCGGATGCGGAAGGCCGGGCTGATGATGGCCTTCGGGACGGACCTGCTGGGGCCGATGCATCGCCGGCAATCGGAGGAATTCCTGATCCGGCGGGAGGTGCTGCCGGCCGCCGAAATCCTGCGCAGTGCCACGAGCCACGCGGCCAAGCTGCTGCGGCAGGAAGGGCGCCTGGGCATCGTGGCGCCCGGCGCGCTGGCCGACCTGATCGTCGTGGAGGCCGACCCGCTGGCCGATCTGGCGCTGCTGACGGAGCAGGGCGCGCATCTGCCCGCCATCATGCAGGGCGGGCGCTTCATGAAGAACCAGCTTCCGTGAAAATCCTGTTCGTGAATGGCCCCAACGCCAATCTCTACGGGCTCGACCCCTCCGGCACCTATGGGCGCGAGACCTTCGCCGACATCGGCGCGCGCTGCCACCGCAAGGCGGCGACGCTCGATGCCGAGCTGGACTTCCGCCAGAGCCAGGATGAGGGCGAGATCATCACCTGGATCCAGCAGGCGCGCGGGCGGGTTCAGGGGCTGATCATCAACGCGGCCGGCCTCTCCTACACCTCCATCGCCGTGATGGATGCGCTGCTGACCTTCGACGGGCCCGTCATCGAGGTGCACATGTCCAACATCCACCGGCGCGAGCCCTTCCGGAACAAGACCTATACATCCAAGGCGGCGGTGGGGAGCATTTGCGGGCTGGGGCCGATCGGCTACGAGCTCGCGATCCAGGCGATGGTGGACCTATGCCGCAAGTGATCCCCGTCGCCTTCCATAGCGAGCATGACGACCCCGTGGCCTGGGAGCGCGCGCTGCGGGCGCATCTGCCGGAGCTGGAATTGCGCGTGGATGGGCCGCCCGAGGGCGTGGTGGCCGCCATGGCCTGGAAGCCGCCGCCTGGATACTTCGCGGGCTTTCGTGACCTTCGCCTGGTGGTGAATCTCGGCGCCGGCGTGGATGCGCTGGTGGCGCGGGATGACCTGCCGCCGCTGCCGATCAGCCGGTTGAACGATCCCGGCATGGTGCAGCTGATGTGCAGCTACGTGACCTATGCCGTCACCCGCTATGCGCGGGATTTCCATCTGTTCGAGCGGGCGCAGCGGGCGGGGGAATGGCGCTACATCCATCCGCGCGCGCTGGGAACGCATCGGGTTTCGGTGCTGGGGCTGGGCGAGCTGGG
>NZ_JAIEQY010000067.1 GCF_019747315.1 Roseococcus sp.
CCGCGCGCGGCCGCCTGCCGCGCCAGGCCGAGGCCGAGGCGCCCGCGCCCGAGGCCCCAGCGCGCCCCACCCGCCTGCCCGAGACGGCCGTGGTGGAGGCCTTCGGCACCGATCCCGATGGCGACCCCATCGCCCGGCCCATCGGCTGGCAGGGCGAGGGCAAGCCCGTCATCTATATGCATCCCGAGCGGCGCGGACAGACGGCCCTGGCCCCCGGTGAGCGCGTGCTGGCCAGGCTGCGCCACATCACCGGCGAGAAATACGAGGGCCGCACCCTCAAGCGCCTCGGCGCCGCGGAGGATCGGCGCCGCATCCTCGGCGTCTTCCAGGATGGCCGCATCATCCCCACCGACCGCCGCCAGAAGGCCGAATGGACCGTGCCCCCCGGCGAGGAAGGCGGCGCCCATGGCGGCGAGATCGTCCTGGCCGAGGCCCTGCCCTCCAGCGGCTTCGGCCTGCGCCCCGCGCGCATCGTGGAGCGGCTGGGGCGCGTGGGTGAGCCGCGCTCGGTCTCGCTCATCTGCATCCATGCCCATGGCATCCCCGAGCTCTTCACCGCCGAATCCGAGGACCAGGCCGAGCGGGCCGAGGCCGTGCCGCTGGGCAAGCGGACCGATCTCCGCAGCACGCCGCTGATCACCATCGATGGCGAGGATGCGCGGGATTTCGACGATGCCGTCTTCGCCGAACCGGTTGGAGACGGCTGGAAGATCATCGTCGCCATCGCCGATGTGGCCCACTACGTCACACCCAATTCCGCGCTGGACCGCGATGCCTGGGCCCGCGGCAATTCCGTCTATTTCCCCGACCGCGTCGTGCCCATGCTGCCTGAGGCCCTGTCGAACGGCTGGTGCAGCCTGAAGCCGCTGGAGGAGCGCGGCTGCCTCTTCGTCGAGATGCATTTCGACGCCGCCGGCACCAAGACCGGGCACAAATTCGGCCGTGGCCTGATGCGCAGCTTTGCCCGGACCACCTATGAGCAGGTCCAGGCACTGCACGATTCGGGCGAGGCGCTGGAGGGCGTGCCCGAAGGCCATATCGCCCGTCTCTACGCCGCCTTCCGCGCCCTGCTCTCGGCGCGCGAGCGGCGCGGCACGCTGGATCTCGACCTGCCTGAGCGCCGCGTCATGCTGGATGCCGAGGGCAATGTCACCGCCGTCATCCCGCGCCCGCGCCTCGACAGCCATCGCCTCATCGAGGAGTTCATGGTCGCCGCCAATGTCTGCGCGGCGGAGGAGCTGGAGCGGCTGGGGCAGCCCTGCATGTACCGCATCCATGCGCCGCCCTCGGAGGAGAAGTACAACTCCCTGAAGGAGTTCCTGGGCACGCTCGGCCTTTCGCTGAACCCCGTGGGCCAGCTCCAGCCGCGTGATTTCCAGATGCTGCTGGACAAGGTGAAGGACACGCCCGAGGCGCGGATGGTGAATGAGACCGTTCTGCGCAGCCAATCCCAGGCGGCCTATGAGCCCGACAATATCGGCCATTTCGGCCTGGCCCTGCCGCGCTACGCGCATTTCACCTCACCCATCCGCCGCTATGCCGATTTGCTGGTGCATCGCGCGCTGATCCGGGGCCTGAAGCTCGGCAAGGACGGGCTCTCGGAGGCGGAAACGGCCCGCTTTCCGGAAACCGGCGAGCACATCACCGCCACCGAGCGCCGCGCCGCCGCCGCCGAGCGCGATGCGGTGGACCGCTACCTGGCCGCCTATCTGGCGGATCGCGTGGGGGCGAGCTTCGCCGCGCGTGTCTCGGGCATCCATGCCTTCGGCGTCTTCGTGCAGCTGAGCGAGACCGGCGCCTCCGGCTTCGTGCCGATGAAGGCCCTGCCGGAGGATCACTGGATCGCCTCCGAGGACAAGCGCAGCCTGGTCGGCCGCCATTCCCGCCAGGTGATCCGCCTGGGGGACGAGGTGGAGGCGCGGCTGCGGGAGGCCAATGCCCAGACCGGCAGCCTGGTCTTCGAGCTGCTGATGGGCGGTGCGCCACGCCGCATCCGCGCGGGGCGCAAACGCAAGGCTTGACGGGTGCGCCCCGGCCGCTAGAACACCGCTTCCCTTTCCGCACCAATCCGCCCATGGGCCAACCCATGACCCGGCTGGGGCGCAGCACAGAGCAAAGACAAGACCATGGCCAAGGCCAATACGATCCTCATCAAGCTGATCAGCTCCGCCGATACGGGCCACTTCTACGTCACGAAGAAGAACACCCGCACGGCCACCGGCAAGCTCGAGCTGAAGAAGTATGATCCGCGCGTGCGCAAGCACGTCGTCTACCGCGAAGGCAAGATCAAGTAAGCTTCGCCCGACTTTCCTGATACCGGGGACCAGCGCCGCATTGGCTTCCGGGCGGCTGGTCCGGAGCGGCTGAAGGCCTATTTTGCCCGGCCATTCTCTCTCTCTTCGGATATCTCCATGCAACTCATCGGCCGTACCCTCTCGCCCTTCGTTCGCAGGGTGGCGGCGACGCTCGCCGTCTATGGCCTGGCTTGCGAGAGCCTGCCCCTCTCCACCATCGCCGATGCCGCCGCCATCCGGGAGCGCAACCCGCTGGGCCGCGTGCCCGCCCTGGTCCTGGATGATGGCGAGGTGCTGGTGGATTCCAGCGCCATCATCGACCACCTGGACAGCCTGGCCGGAGAGGCCGCGCTCACCCCGCGCGCGGGCGCCGAACGCCGGCGCGTGCTGCACGCCGTGATGCTCGGCCTCGGCGCCACCGAGAAAAGCGTCAGTGCCTATTACGAAGGCCAGCGCCGGCCCGAGGGCCTGGTCTGGGCCGAGGGCCTGGCCCAGCTCGAAGCCCAGGCCCAGGCCGGCTTCGGCGCGCTGGAAGCCATGCTGACCAGCGATTACCTGTGCCTTGGCCGCCTGACCCAGGCGGATGTGACGGCAGTCTGCGGCCATGACTTCGTGGCCCGCGTCAGCCCCGGCCTGCTGGAAGGCCGATTCCCGCGCCTGACCGCCCTCGCCGCCCGGCTGAACGCGGATCCGCGCATCGGTGGCACTGCCTTCAAGGGCTGAGCCACCGCGCAATCACCTGATTGCGGAACGGGTTAACCCTTCCTTCAGCGGAATGACGTAAAGCTCACGCGACAGGGCCGGCCCATCTGTGCTGCACTGCACAAATTGGGTCTTGAACTCTGACCAAAGTGCCTTAGATACGATTTCGTAATGGGAAGGATCGCAAGCACGGCTCCATGAATTCAAAGGGGGCTCGCATGCTTCGTCGTCATCTGCTCAGGCGTCATCTTCTGGTGGGCGCGCTGGCCGCGCCGGCCGTGCTTCGCACCCAGGCCGCGCGCGCCACACAGCCGGTGGATGTGGAATTGGTTCTCGCGGTGGATGTCTCCCGTTCCGTCGACAACGAGGAACAGGAGATGCAGTTCAAGGGCTATGCCGCCGCCTTCCGCGACCGCCGCCTGGTCGAGGCCATGGCCCGCGGGCCCGTCGGTTCCATCGCCTGCACCCTCTTCACCTGGTCCGACTGGAACATCCAGGAGCACTTGGTCCCCTGGATGAAGCTGGACGGCCCGCAATCCGCCGAGCGCTTCGCCCAGGCCATCGACGCCGCCCCGCGGCGGACGCATCTCTACACCTCCATCTCCGGCGCCATGGACTACGCCGCCCGCCTCTTCGGCCAGGGCTATGAGGGGACACGGCGCGTCGTGGACATCTCGGGCGATGGCATCAACAATTCGGGGCGCGAGGTGGGTGCGGCGCGTGAGGAGGCGCTGAACCAGGGGATCGTGCTCAACGGCTTGGCCGTGCTGGACCGCACGCCGCCGCCGCCCGGCCTCGGCGCCATGCAGCCGCTCGATGAATATTACCGCGAGCGGGTGATCGGCGGGCCCGGCGCCTTCCTGATGGTGGCGGATGGCTTCGAGAGCTTCGAACAGGCGGTGCGCCGCAAGATCATCCGGGAGGTTGCGGCCGCGCCGCCGCCGGGGCCGATGGTGGAGCGGGCCACGGTTTAAGAGGCCTCCGGCGGCTGGGGCCACGGGCCCCAGACCCCTTTTTATTCAATAGCTTCCAAGGGCGGCGCCAAGGAATGGGGTCTGGGGCCCTCAGCCGCCGGAGGCTCCTTTGATCTGCCGCATGGCGCCCGCCCCCAACCCTGCCATCATGGTGATCCATCCCAGGAGGAGATCACCCCATGGCCGAGATTGACCACATCGTGCTCGGTGCCCGCACTCTCGACGAGGGCGCCGCCTTCGTCACCAGGCTGCTGGGCGCGAAGCCGCAGCCTGGCGGCAAGCATGAGGGGGCCGGCACGCACAATCTGCTGCTCGGCCTCGGGCCCGATTGCTACCTGGAAATCATCGCCCCCGATCCGGACCAGCCCGAGCCCGCCCATCCCCGCCTCTTCGACCTGGATGACCCCGCCACGCGCACCATGCTGGAGGCCGAGCCCCGGCTGATCAGCTGGGTCGCCCGCACGCCCTCCATGGCCAGCGTCATGGCGCGACTCGGCCCCCGCGGCGGCACGGTGCGGGAGATGAAGCGCGGCGACCTCGCCTGGTCCTTCGCCGTGCCCCCTCAGCGGCAGGACATGGACAATCTCATCCCCCCACTGATCGAGTGGAAGGGCGAACGCGCCGGCCGCCATCTGCACGACAGCCATTTCCGCCTGACGTCCCTCGAGGCCGAGCATCCCGAGGCGGAGGCGCTGCGAACGGCGCTGGAGGAACGCGGCCTGGGCGCCGCGCTGCTGGTCAAGCGCGGGCCGCATCCGCGCCTGGTCGCCCGGCTCAAGGGGCCGGACGGGGCAGAACACATCCTCACGAGCGCTTGAGAGCATCCCGATCGGGCGAGCCTCTTGCGCCGATTGGTGGAGGCCCCTCCTCGCCGTGGCCTGTCCGTGCTAATTTCGGTTGCATGTCGCGCTTGATGCAACCTTGCGGATTACGAAGTGGCGTCGCGCCCAGCGGCGGCGGGGCGATAGCGCCAGACGCTGGCCGGCGGGAAATTCGCGAGGGTGAAGGCCATGCGCCGCGCCGTTATGCCGAGCTTGGCGTAAGGCAGGGGCGAGGTGGCGCAATAGGTGTAGAGCAGGAAGCCGCGGCCGGGCGCCACGCTCTCCACCGCATCGCGGAAGGCCTCCTGCCGCTCCAGCGGCAGCAGCACCAGCGGAATGCCGCAGATGGCGGTGCCGATCTGGCCGTGCATGTGCGGCGGCAGGGTGTTCTTGAGGTCGAAGGCATCGCCGCAGATGACGTTGACGCCGGGCAGCGCGATGCGCAGGAAATCCGCCATCTCGGGCACGATCTCGACGACAATCAGCTTCTGCGCGGGCACGCCGGCGGCCAGCAACGCGGCCGAGATGACGCCGGTGCCGGCGCCCAGCTCCAGCACATATTCGTCCGGTCCCCGCTCCACCGCCGCCGCGATCTTGCGGCAGAGCGAAGGAGAGGATGGAATGATGGATCCCATCTGCAGGGGGTTGCGCAGCCAGCGCCGGAAGAAGAGGCTCTTGTTGGCGGCCGGCTCTTGCCGGTCCAGAGTCATTTCAGACACATCACGCTCCTGTTGCCTTGCGCGCCTGACCTGAGGGGAACATCCAGCCGATGACCGCCCGCATCCTCGCGGTGGATGATATCGCGGCCAATCTTCGCCTGCTCGAAGCCAAGCTTCAGGCCGAGTATTACGAAGTCCTGCTCGCCTCCAGCGGCCAGGAAGCCCTGAATGTCGCTTTCACACAAATGCCAGATGTCATTCTCCTGGATGTCATGATGCCGGGCATGGATGGCTATCAAGTGTGCACGGCGCTCAAGGCCGATGCACGGACCCAGCACATCCCCGTCGTCATGGTGACCGCCCTGACCGACAGCACGGAACGGGTCCGCGGCCTCGAAGTCGGCGCCGATGACTTTCTCTCCAAGCCCGTGGACGACGCGACGCTCTTCGCCCGGCTGCGCGCGCTGCTGCGCGTGAAGCAGGTGCAGGATGCCTGGCGCCTGCGCGCCGAGACGGCCAAGGATCTCGGCCTCGAATCGGCGCCCGAGCCGGCGATTTCGGTGACCGGCGCGCGTGCGCTGATCATGGCGGAAATCCCCGAGGAGATGGAGGTGGTGCGCGCGGCGCTGGCGGCCGATGCGCTGAAGATCACCTCGGTCACCACCATCGAGGAAGCCCAGCGCCTGCTCTCCAAGGGCGATTTCGACCTGGCGCTGCTGGCCCTGCCGCCGGACGCGACGGAGGTTCTGCGCCTGGCCTCGCGCCTGCGCGCGCAGAACAACACGCGGGACCTTCCGCTGCTGCTGCTGGCGGATTCGGCGCAGAAGACGCAGGTGCTGCGCGGCTTCGACCTGGGCGCGAACGACCACGCCTTCCGCCCGCTCGACCCCAATGAGGTCCGGGCGCGGGCGCGCAACCAGATCCGCCGCAAGCGCTACCAGGAGCGGCTGCGCGCCGAGCTCGACCGCTCGCTCGAAATGGCGGTGACCGACCAGCTGACCGGCCTGCGCAACCGCCGCTATGTGCGCCGGCATCTGGATGGCCTGCTGCGCACGGAGGAAGCGGCGGTGCTGCTGGTGGACATCGACAAGTTCAAATCCATCAACGACACCCATGGGCATAATACCGGCGATGCCGCCCTGCGCGATGTGGCCGAGCGGCTGCGCGTCCAACTCCGTGCCGCCGATGTCGTTGCGCGCTATGGCGGTGAGGAGTTCCTGGCCGTGCTGACCGGCGCGCCCAGCGCCTATGCGCTGATCGTGGCCGACCGCCTGCGCGAGGCCATCGCCGCCGAGCCGGTGCGCGTGGGCGCGCTGGAGGTGCCCATCACCATCAGCATCGGCGTCGCCGTGGGCGGACCCGGCGTGCCGGCCGAGCAACTGATCGGCTCCGCCGACGAGGCGCTGTACCGCGCCAAGCGCGACGGCCGGAACCGCGCCTACCTGGCCGACCCCGCGCTGGATAAATCGGCCCAATAGGAACGCCGCGGGCACTCTGACAACTTTGTCATGGTGCTTCCCGAATGCTTCCAGCCTTGGCCGGGCAGGGTGCCTCCAGCAGCGGGACAGGGGTCCCGCGCCGCAACTGGAGACCACCATGACCCTCCCGATTTCCCGCCGCCTGCGTGCAGGTTTCGCCGGTGCCCTGATGGCCGGCACGGCCCTCGGCGGCTTCGCCTTCTGGCAGGGCCACCCGGCCCAAGCCCAGATGGGCGCCATCAGCGTCCCCGCCATCACCCAGACCGCCGTGGCGCTGCCTGGCTTCGCCGACCTCGCCGCCCGAATCCGTCCCGCCGTGGTCACCATCACGACGACCGAGCGCGCGACGCAGGTCAGCAGCAACTCGCCCTTCCCGCCGGGCAGCGAGCAGGACCAGCTCTTCCGCCGCCATTTCGGCGAGCAGCCGGGCCAGCGGCAGCAGCCGCAACGCCCCGCCAATGCGCTGGGCTCGGGCTTCATCGTGGATGCCGATGGCACGGTGGTGACCAACAACCACGTCGTCCGCAACGCGACGAGCGTGAAGGTGAAGCTGGAGGATGGGCGTGAGCTGAATGCCCGCGTGGTCGGCCGTGACGAGCGCACCGACATCGCCGTGCTGAAGGTGGATGCCGGCCAGCCCCTGCCCTTCCTGGCGCTGGGTGACAGCAACACCGCCCGCCCCGGCGACTGGGTGGTGGCCGTGGGCAACCCCTTCGGCCTGGGTGGCACGGTGACGGCGGGCATCGTCTCGGCGCGCGGGCGTGACATCGGCGTCGGCCCCTATGATGATTTCATCCAGATCGACGCCTCGATCAACAGCGGCAATTCGGGCGGCCCGCTCTTTGGCCTCGATGGCAGCGTGATCGGCGTGAACACGGCGATCTTCTCGCCCAGCGGCGGTTCGGTGGGCATCGGCTTCGCCATCCCCTCCAACATGGTCCGCCAGGTGGTGGCGCAGATCCAGGCCAACGGCCGGGTGGAGCGCGGCTTCCTGGGCGCCTCGACGCAGCCGCTGACGCCGGCCCTGGCGCGCTCGCTGCGCCTTTCCAAGCCGGAAGGCGCCCTGGTCGGTCAGGTCGAGCCCGAGAGCCCGGCCGCCCGCGGCGGCCTGCGCGCCGGCGATGTGGTGACCCAGGTGGGTGAGACCGCCGTGGCCAATCCGCGGGACCTGGCGCGCGCCATCGGTGATGCCCGCCCGGGCAGCGAGGTGCGGCTCTCCGTGCAGCGCGACGGCGCCGCGCAGGAGCTGCGAGTGACGCTGGCGCAGCTGCGCGATGGCCAGGCGGCCGGGGCGAAGCCCGCGGCCGAGGCGGAAAGCCGCGGCGGCCCGGTGGGCGTGGCCCTGGCGCCGATCACCCCCCAGGCGCGGCAGCAGCTGAACCTGCCGGCCAATGCCAATGGCGCCGTCATCGCGGGCATCCGCGACGGCAGCCCGGCGGCCGAGGCGGGCCTGCGCGAGGGTGACGTGATCATCGGCGTCGCCGGCCGTGACGTGGCCGATGTGCAGGCGACGGTGGGCGCGATCCGCGAGGCGGCGCGCACCCCCGGCTCGGCCATCGCGCTGCGCATCCTGCGGGAAGGCCGCAGCGCCTTCGTGGCGGTGGAGATGCCGGCCCAGGGGTAATCGCGGCCAGCTGAGCAAAACCGGGCCCGGACAACAGGGCCGGTTTCATCAGGCGGCGCTCGCTCCCCCCTTTGCGAGTGCAGCCTTTGAGGCAGGCCCCACCCCCGGGCCTGCCTCCTTTTTTCAGTCGAAGCCCACCGGGAAATGCGCCGGAAAGGGCGAGCCCGCGCCATCCACCGGGCCCAGCCGGCGCAGCCCCTCGCGTTGCAGCAGCGGCTTGAGCATCTGCGGAATCACCGCACGGTTGATCTGCGCGCCGAAGCAATGATGCATCCCATAGCCCCAGAGCATGGTGTCGCCCCAGGGCCGGTCGGTGCGGAATTCCCCGGGCGATTCCAGCGCGAAGGGGTCGAACATCGCCGAGAGATTGGCGGCCAGCACCATGCTCCCCTCCGGGACGCGCAGCGCGCGCAGATGCCCGCGCGCGATCACCACCTCCCGCACGGCGCGGCGGTAGAGGATGGGGTTCACGGGGTCGAAGCGCAGCGCCTCGAAGAGGCAGGCGCCGAGCAGCGCGTCATCCCCATGCCGGGCGGCTTCCTGGGCCATGGCCAGGGCGGCCGGCTGCTCGAAGAGCTGGTTCAGCGCCAGCACCGCCGCCTTGGAGAGGGTCGGCACCAGGCCGATCATCAGCCCCAGCAGGTTGTTGCGGATGGCCAGATCCCCCAGCCCCGGCATGGCCAGGCAGCGGTTCAGCACATCATCCCCGGCGACAGGGGCGGCACGGCGCGCGGCAATGGCGCCGTCCAGCCAGGCGCGGCAGGCCTGCGCATCCGCCAGCGCCGCGCGGCCCACAACGGGGTCGGCGTCGAGATCGGCGAAGAGGTACCAGAACATCCGGGTGGTCCAGCGGATCATCTCCGCCTCCGAGGGGCCGGGCGTGCCGAAGTATTCCGCCAGGATGCGCGCCGCGATGGGGCCGGTGAGCTGCGCGGGCACATCCAGCCGCCCGCCGGAAGCCGCGACGATCGCCGCCGCCTGCGCCGCGACGAAGGGGATGAGGCGGGTTGCCACATCCTCACGCCGGACGACAAGGCGCATCATCGAGACGTCGCGCACATAATCCGCGCTGTCCTGCATGCCGAGAAAGAAGTTCTCGCCGCCGGTGATGGCGCGCATGCGCGGCTCATAGACCACGGCGAAATCCGCCTCGCGCTCCAGCACCTCGGTCACATCGGCATGGCGGGTGATGAGGACGGTGCCGGTGCTGTCATAGGCGGTGATGAAGCGCCGCTTCAGCCGCAGATTGGGCTTGAAGGCGCGGAGTGCGGCAAAGACCAGGCGCTGGCTGGAGGATGCGCCGAGCAGCGCCGCCAATCCGCCCGGGCGGAAGGCGGCCGGCACGCCCAGCGCCACCAGGCGGAACAGCGCCGCGAAGCCCGCGCCCCAGAGGGCGGCGCGGATTCGCAGCGCCGCGATCACGTCGGGTCCACCAGGCCATGCGCGATCATGCGCAGCGCCGTCATGGAGGGGACGAAGAAATACTCGCCGCCGCGGCTCTCCACGAATTGCGGCATGCCCGCGCAGATGAAGGGCGGCTGGCCCGAGCCGGTCTCGGCCGCGATGACGAATTTCGAATCCGCATCGTGATTGCCGATGATCGGGCAGGTGTCATTGCCGCTGTTGAAATCCAGCCCGTATTGCATCCATTGCTGCTGGACGAATTCGAATTGCCGGAACAGGCTGGCGCAGCCGGCCAGCATGACGATGCCGTGCTCGCCCGCGTCATCGTCCCCGCCGCCATAGGGCAGGCCGCGCCGCAGGATGCGCCGGCGGTTGTTGAGCACCGAGCCGTTCCACTTCTTCGGATCATCGCTGGAGAGGTAGGGGTCCAGCATGTCCCGCGTGTTGGAGCGGCGCAGATGCGAGTTCAGCGGGCATTTCGCCCCCTGCCCATCGCTGCGGAAGGTGAAATCCACCATGGCGCGGTTCAGGGCCGCGATGGTCACCTGGTCCGCCGCTGCCTCGGCCGCCGCGCGGCGGGCGCGGAAATCCAGCCATTCCGCATGCGTGCCCGCCGCCATGAGCGGCACGCCATCCGCCCAGCGGCCGGCCATCTTGGCCTTCAGCGTTTCCACGGCCTCCTCCGGGTCCACGCCCATGACGGCGCCGTATTGCTGCGCGGTCCGGGCGATCCAGTCGTGGAAGGCGGCGATGTTCTGGTGCAGCTTGCGATAGGCGAAGAAGGTGCCGTTGCGGCTGAAATCCAGCGGCAGGCCGGCCGCCGGAATCTCCTGCGACTCGTCGGGATGGCCCAGCAGGAATTCGCCGGTGGCGATTGGCGCCCAGCTCTGGTTCGGCAGCAGCTTGCCCTGGCCGACCGCCGCCTCGGCCGCCAGCTCCGCCGGCATCTGGCCCTGGAAGACGGGATCGCCGATCGCGTCCACGAAGCCGAAATGCTCCATAGGCGTGGGTTGCAAATGCCCCTCCACCGTGGGGGCCAGCAGGGCGGAGAGATCCTGCCAGCGCGGATCGGCGCCGCGATGGCCGGACAGCACCTCCACCCCGCCTTCCGTCGCATGGCAGAGCCCGATGAGCTCGCGCGTCATCTCTTCCAGGCGGGGCACCGCCTCGCCGGCTTCGGTCATCTGCGCGTTGAGGGTGACGAGGATGTGGATCCGCTTAGGCTCCAGCCAAACCTCGTCCCAGGCCTCGGAGATGGGCTTCGGGTGGTTGTCGCCCAGGATGTCGGCGCGGGCGGCCATGCCGTCGAGGAATTCATCCGGCATGGCGCGCAGCGTGCGGATGGGCACGCCCAGTGCCAGCAGGCCCCGGAAGGTGAAGGCGAAGTTCAGCGCCACCTCGGGCCTTTGCTGATAGATGGTGCCGGGCGGATAGGGCTTGCGCGCGGAGGGCCAGCGCAGCGCCGTCGTCACCTGGCGGCGCATCATCTGCAGCAAGGTGCGGCCAGCCTCGGGCCGCGCCACATGCAGCAGCAGGAAGCGCCCCTTGGGGAAGCCGAGCCGCCCATAGGCCGAGAGGATATTCCCCTGGATATCGGCGAGTTCGAGCTGGACACTCATGGGCGAAATCTCCCTTCAGGAGCGGACGACCCCGCGCGGCTGGGTCGGCCCCGTCACATCGCCCGGCCGGTGCCTGGCCAGGAATTCGGCAAAGCCCGCATAGAGCGCGGCCGGGCTTTCGCCCTGGGTCGCGATCGCAAAGCGGGTGAAGCGCTGCTGGAGATAGAGGGCCTTGAGCACGCTCGGCAGGTCCGAGCGCGGCGCCGCGGGAAAGGGCTTTTGCCCCGCGCGCATGATGCGGAACAAGGCCGCACCCGCCACGCCAGCCAGGCCCAGCAGCCCCGCGAGCGCCAGCCAGAGCCAGGCCGCCCCGGCAAACGGGGCGATGACCAGCCCCAGCACCAGCGCCGCCACCGCCCCCAGCGCCAGGTTGATGAAGGGCTTGAGCGAGAGCGGTGCGAGCGGCGGCGCGCCGGGCCAATAGTCGTTGAAGGGCATGGTGGTCTCAAGCTCGCAGCCGCGGATGTAGCGGGCGAAGCCGCTGCCATCCGTAATGGCGGCGCCGCGATGGCAATGGGCGAGGATGGCGCGCCATTCCTCCCCCATCACGGACCAGAGGCCGCGCAGATAGCCATCCACCGTCTCGGCGCTGCCATCGGCCGCGTCGAAATCCGCGACATAGATGAGGAAGGCGCCGTCCAGCCGGTCCACCGGGTCGAATTGCGTGGGGGGCGGGCCGGCGATCGCGACCTTGATCGGGTCGCGTTGGTTGCGGCCGTTGAAGGCGACGTCATCGAGGATGACAAGCCGGGTGAAATGCGTGCGCGATTCCCGGGCGAAGGGCGCGTTCACGCCGATCTTCTCGGTCGCCGGGGATTGCAGCGCGGTGGGCAGCGCCGCCAGCACCTCGCGCAGGGCATGCAAATGGGAGGTGACCTGGCCGCCGGCCATCGGATCCTCCACCGCATCCATCCGCACGGGGATCAGCGCGGTGAGGAAGTAGTGGCCACCATCGAAGCTGGGCATGCCGGGCGCCTCAGGTCATCGGGCGCTTGATCAGCGCCTCGCGGTTGATGTCGGCATTGCGGGTGTCATTGCTGGCGACGGGGGCATAGCCGGCGGAGGCGAGGTCGTTCTGCACCTCGATCAGGGCGGCGCGGTAGGCCTCAGCGAAGGCCTGGGGCGGCAATTCGGCGTGAAGCTCGGCCAGGCGATCCAGCACGGTCCAGAGGCGTAGCGCCGCCTTGATGTCCCGCTGCGCGGCGCCGGGTGTCGCGTTGTAATAGTAATCCGTATCCACCTGGTTCGCGCGAATGTAGTTCTTGAACGGAGTGATTGGGATCGAGCCCGGGTACTTCGTGCTGGAATACCAGAACAGGTCCAGCCCATTCGGAATGCCGTCCGAAAAGGCGTCGATATACTGGTCCCAGGTGCCGTTGAAATTGCTGACGAAGAGCATGTAGTCATTGCGCAGTTGCGGCTTACCCTGGCCAAGGTCAGGCCATTGCTTGCGCTTGATCAGCACCCAGCGGGCAAAATGGATGATGGAAAGGCCCAGCAAGCCACCCAATTGCTGCGGCTGGGTGCGGGCCAGCATGAAGATGAGCCGGTTGATCCAGGTCTTCCACGGCCGCATGGGAGTGACGACGTTCATCCCATAGGCCTTGCCCGCGACATTCGACATTCGGTTTGCCACCCATGCGCGTGTTTCTTGGAAAGATTAACAACCTTAACGCGAGTATCGGGGCAATCAAATGGTTTTTCGCCTTGGCTGCGCGAATGCGATGGCCGGGGGCCGACCGGTCAGCCGGCCGCGAATTCCGCCCGGATGGCGTCGCTATGCTCGCCCAGACGGGGCACGGGGCCAAATGCGCGCGGGCCATCGCTGAAGCGCGCGGCGGGGGCGGCGAGCGGGATCAAGCCCTTCTCCGTCTCCACCTCGATGCGGCGCAGCGCCTTGTGCTGCGACAGCCCAGCGACGTTGTTCACGAAGCCATAGGCGGTGTTGGCGCGCGTCAGCCGCTCCACGCAGGCGTCGCGGTCATGCGCCTTGAAGACGCTGGCGATATGGGCATCCACCATCGGCCGCTGCGCCACGCGCTCCAGGTTGATGCGGAAGCCCTCACGCTCCGTCAGGCTCTGGTCGCCCAGGAAATGCTCGGCGAATTGCGCCCATTCGCGCTCATTCTGGATGGAGATGAGGATCAGCGCACCATCCTTCGTCTCGAAGGCGCCATAGGGGCAGAGCGAGGGATGGGCCAGGCCGATGCGCTGCGGCTCCTTCCCCGTGCCTTCGAGGTAGAGCAGCGGGACGTTCATCCAATCGGCCATGCCGTCGAACAGGCTGACGCCGATGCCCTTGCCGCGCCCGGTGATGCCGCGCTCGATCAGCGCTTCCAGCACCGCCGCATGGGCGTTCATCCCGCAGGCGATGTCGCAGGCGGAGACGCCCACGCGCCCCGGCCCCTCCGGCCGGCCGGTGACGGAGGTGAGGCCGCTTTCCGCCTGCACCAGCAGGTCATAGGCCTTCATGGCGGCGTATTCGCCCTCCTCGCCATAGCCGCTGATATCCACGGTGATGAGGCGCGGATGCCTGGCGCGCAACTCGGCAGAGCCGAAGCCGGCCCGCGCCATGGCGCCGGGGGCCAGGTTCTGGATGAAGACATCCGCCTTCTCCAGCAGCCGCGCCAGCAGCGCCTTGTCCGCGGGCTGCTTGATGTCGAGGCAGAGGCTTTCCTTGCCGCGGTTCAGCCAGACGAAATAGGTGGACAGGCCCTTGCAGGCGGCGTCATAGCCGCGGGCGAAATCCCCCTCGGCGCGCTCGATCTTGATGACGCGCGCGCCCGCATCGGCCAGCTTCATCGAGCAGGTGGGCGCGGCCACCGCCTGTTCCATCGAGACGACCAGCAGCCCGGCCAAAGGTTTCCCGCTCAATTCCCCACCCTTTCCACATTTTTCTCAGTCCAGCCGCGCCGCGCGGATATGGCTGCCCCAGCGGGCATGCTCGGCGCGGATCAGTGCCGCCGCGGCCACCGGCCCGCGCTCCGCGCCCTCGGGCGGGATGACGGAATCGGTGGCCAGGCGGCGGCCCACCATCTCATCCCCCAGCGCCGCCTCCAAGGCCTCGGCCAGGGCCTGGATGATGGGCGCGGGCGTGTCGGCGCGCGCGGCCAGCATGTTCCAGATGGCGAGCTCGGGCATGGCCAGGCCGATTTCGGCCGCGGTCGGCACCGTCGCCAGCTCGGGCAGGCGCTGCGGGCCGAGCACGGCGATGGCCCGCACCCCCAGATGCGTGGCCGGGATGGCGGTAATGGCCTGGTCCACCATGATGTCGAGCAGCCCGGCCTGGAGGTCCTCCAGCGCCGGCGCGCCGCTGGCATAGGGCACCAGTTCCCCGCCATCGCCGAGCGCGCGCATCAGCATGGCGCCGCCCATGTGCAGCGTGCTGCCCCGCCCCGCGCTGCCGATCGTCAGATGCCCCTGCGCCGCCCGGCGCAGGCTCGCCACATCGGTGATGCCGGATTGCGGGCTGGCCAGCAGCAGCATGGGGCTGGTGCCGATGAGGCCTACCGGCGCGAGATCGGCCAGCGGATCATAGGCCAGCTGCGGGAAAAGATGAGGGTTGAAGGCGAAAAGGCCAAGATTGCCGATCACGAGGGTTTGCCCATCCGGCGGCGCCGCGGCCAGGGCGCGGATCGCGCGCTGGCCGGCCTGGCCCACCAGGTTTTCGGTCGTCACCGGCACGCCCAGCTGCCGCGACAGCGCCGGGGCGATCAGCTGGCCCAGCCGGTCCGTGGCACCCCCCGCCGCGAAGGGGATCAGCAGCGTGACGAGCCCGGCCGGTTGCCAGGCGAAGGCGGGGCCGGCCGCAAGGCAGCCCAGCAGGGCGCGACGTGTCATCCGTGGCATGCGGAACCTCCTACCTTTCCGGGCGTCCCGGATCGTCCCATATTGACACAAGACTGACATTGCGCCGCGCGAAGATGAAGCTCCGCGGAAGTCAAGGAACCGAGACCATGCCCTTCCCGCACTGGCTGACCCCATGACGACCTCCTGGGGGGACAAGTACCGCGCGGCCAAGCCCGCGCGCGTGACCGTGCTGGAAAAGCCCTTCGCCGGCGTGGCCGAGGGGGCGCGGCTCTTCATCGCATCGCCCAAGGTGATCGACGCCTATCTGCGCGCCATTCCGCCCGGCAAGACCAAGGATGTGACGGCGATGCGCGCCGCACTCGCCAAGAAGAACAAGGCCGAGGCCACCTGCCCGACCTCGACCGCGATCTTCATGCGCATCGTGGCCGAATGCGCGCTGGAGCGCGTGGCGGCGGGCGAGGCCGTGACCGCCGTGCCGCCCTTCTGGCGTGTGGTGGAGCCCGAGGGCTCGCTGGCGCAGAAGCTTTCCTGCGGGCCGGAATTCATCGCCGCCCAGCGCGCGCAGGAAGCGCCCGACAAGCCTGTGAAAACCCCCAAGAAAAAGGCCGCCGCCGCATGATCACCCGCATTCCCGGCAAGGTGGCGAGCCGCAGCCGCGCCGTCATCCACAATGGCATCGTGACCACGGTGGCGACCTCTCCCGTCAAGTCGGCCTCGATGCTGGAACAGGCGCGCGAGGCGCTGGCGGCGATTGACCGGAACCTGGCCGATGCGGGGAGCGGCAAGGCGAAGATCATCACGGCGATGGTCTATCTGGCGGACATGTCCCGCAAGAACGAGCTGAACCAGGCCTGGGACGAGTGGGTGGACCTGTCCAACCCGCCGCAGCGCGCCTGCCTGGGTGTTGTGCTGGAAGGCGCGGACCTGGTGGAGATCGTGGTGACGGCGGCCGTTTAGCGCCAAGGAATGGGGTCTGGGGCCAATGGCCCCAGCCGCCGGAGGCCTCTTTTAATAACTCCGGGGCATGCCCAAAACATGCTCGCCAATATAGCTCAGGATCAGGTTCGTGCTGATCGGCGCCACCTGATAGAGCCGCGCCTCGCGGAACTTGCGCTCCACATCGTATTCCTCGGCGAAGCCGAAGCCGCCATGGGTCTGCACGCAGGCTTCGGCCGCCGCCCAGGCCGCATCGGCCGCCAGCATCTTGGCGGTGTTCGCTTCCTCGCCGCAGGGCAGGCCGGCCTCGAACTTCTCCAGCCCCTTGTGCAGCAGGGCTTCGGCCGCGCGCATCTGGGCATAGGCCTTGGCGATGGGGAATTGCACGCCCTGGTTCTGGCCGATGGGACGGCCGAAGAGCACGCGCTCCTTCGCGTAAGCCACCGACTTCTGCGTGAACCACTTGGCATCGCCGATGCTCTCGCTGGCGATCAGCAGGCGCTCGGCATTCATGCCATCCAGGATGTAGCGGAAGCCGCGGCCCTCGACGCCGACCAGGTTCTCCGCCGGGACCTCCATATTGTCGAAGAAGACCTCGCAGGAATTGTGGTTCATCATCGTGCGGATCGGGCGGATGGTGAGGCCCTTCGCCGTGCGCATGTCGACGATGAAGGTGGAAAGCCCCTCGGTCTTCTTCGCCACCTGGTCCTTCGGCGTGGTGCGGGCCAGCAGCAGCATCAGGTCAGAATGCTCGGCGCGGCTGGTCCAGATCTTCTGGCCGTTCACGATGTACTTGTCGCCCTGCTTCACGGCTGTCGTGCGCAGGTTGGTGGTGTCCGTGCCGCTGGTCGGCTCGGTCACGCCGAAGGCCTGAAGCCGAAGCGTGCCCTCGGCAATGCCGGGCAGGTAGCGCTGCTTCTGCTCAGGCGAGCCATGCTTGAGGATGGTGCCCATGATGTACATCTGCGCGTGGCAGGCTGCACCGTTGCAGCCCTCCGCGTGGATGGTCTCGAGGATGGCGGCGGCCGCCGAAAGGGCCAGGCCCGCGCCGCCGAATTCCTCGGGGATGAGGGCGCCAAGATAGCCGGCCTCGGTCAGGGCGGTGACGAATTCGGTCGGGTAGCCGCGGCGGGCATCCAGCTCACGCCAGTATTCACCGGGGAAGCGGGCGCAGAGCTTGCGCACCTCCTCGCGGATCTCGGCATGCGGGTCTGCGGTGATCAGGGCTTGGTCCATGGGGCGTCTCCTTGGCCCCCCGGATTAGGCCCCGGAACAGGCCCTTGCAAGGCTACCAGCCGAGATCGCCCTCACCCCTCGCACGCTCGATATTGCCCTCGAAGGCAGCGAGGTTGCGGGTGAAGATGGAGGTGCACCACTCGATCTTGTTCACCGGGCCGGGGCCGTAGAAGTCCAGCCGGTAGAAGCCGGCCTCACGCAGGAAGCGGTAGGCGGCGTTGTAGTGCCAGCGGTCCGAGTTGTCGAAGACCAGGAAGCCATCCGCCTTCAGGTGGCGCGGCGCCAGCCAGGCGGCGAAGCAGCGCGCCATGCCGTCGATCACGATGACGTCGAAATCCTCGGGGCCATGCGCCTCGATCTCGGTGGCATAGGCAGCGAAATCCTCGGTGACCAGGCCATGCATGACGTTGTGGCCGTCATCATGGCTGAGCGGCAGTTCGGGCGCGGTGGCGAGGAAGCGCTTGAGCAAAGCGCGGCGCTTGGGCGGCACCGCCGCGCCCCGCTCGCGCGTGATGACCTGGAGGTTCGTGGGGCCGCCGGCGGAAACGCGCTCGGCCCAGCCGGCATCATGTTCGACGCTGATGACCTCGCCCACCTGCCCGGCCCACCAGAGCGAGGAGCCGCCACAGCCATATTCGAAGACGCGAAACCCCGGCCGCACCAGGCGCTTCAGCTGGCGCAGCGCCGGATAGGTGATGTAGGGCACATAACCCGCCTGGTCGCGCGGGGTGCCGTCCAGGCTGGCGAACCAGCCCATGCGGTCCAGATAGCCGCGCGCGAAGTGATAGACCGTCTCATTGATCGCGCTGTGGTGTTCGATGCTCATCCCGGGGCTCCCATCCTGGTCGCAACCCCCGTGATAGTCGGGAAAGCTTAACAGGAGCTTGTCAGAACCCCGCGCCGGGCTGGGCGAGATAGGCGAGCTCGGCCGGCGTGCTCTCGCGGCCCAGCGCGGCATTGCGATGCGGGAAGCGCCCGAAGCGCGCGATGACGGCGCGGTGCGCCCAGGCATAGACGATGCTCTTGCCCGGCGCCGCATGGGCGGGGGAGTCGCGCAGGCCTTCGAAGAGGGCCACGGAAAGGTTCTGCGCTTGCATGGATTCCGCGTGTTCGAAGGGGAGGTAGAGGAAGACGCGCTGCGTGGGCGTCAGCGCCAGGTCCATCCGCTGCCCGATCACCAGGCGCTGCGCGAGGGCGAGCGCATGGGCATCGCTGGCAAAGGCTTCGGGCGAGCCGCGGCAGAGGTTGCGCGGGAACTGGTCCAGCAGGATGAACAGCGCCAGCGCGCCCTCGGGCGTTTCGGCCCAGGAATCCAGCGTGCCTTCCCGCGCGGGGACGACGAAGGCGCCGAAGCGGGCGGCGATTTCGGCGTCGAAGGCGGGGTCCTTCCTGAACCAGGCGTCGCGCGGGGTGTTGGGCCCTTCGGCGAACCAGAAGTCGAGGATATCCTTCACAGCGCGCGATCCAGGATGCGGATGGAGTGCAACGCCTCACGGCCGCTGAGGTCATGGATCTGATGCCGGCAGGAGGTGCCGTCGGCCACGATCACATCGCCCGGCGCGGCCGCGCGCACGGCGGGCAGCAGCGAGAGCTCGGCCATCGCCTTGGAGGTCTCCAGGTTCTTCGCCTCATAGCCGAAGGCGCCAGCCATGCCGCAGCAGCTCGACGCGATGGGCTTGGGCGTCATGCCCGGCACGCGGCGCAGCGCCTTCACCGCGGCCGGGAAGGCGCCGAAGGCCTTCTGGTGGCAATGGCCATGGATATGCGCGGTCTCGGCCACAGGCTTGAGTGGCGGCAGCGTGCCCTCTGCCTCCAGGAATTCGGTGACGAGGAAGGCGCGCTTGGCCAGCGCCTCGCTCTCGGGCCCCGGCAGCAGCGCCAGGAATTCATCGCGCAGCGTCATGAGGCAGGAGGGCTCCAGGCCCAGCACCGGCGCATCGGAATGCGCGAGCGCGGCCAGGGTGCGGCGCGCCTCGGCGCGGGCTTCCTCGACCATGCCGGCGGCCAGATAGGTGCGGCCGCAGCAGAGCGGACGTCCGCCATCGCTGGCGGGCTTCACGCTGTAGCCAGAGGCCGCCAGAACGCGGACGGCGGCGCGCAGGTTTTCCGGCTCGAAATTGCGATTGAACGTGTCGCCGAAGAGCAGGACCTCCTTGCCGGAACCGGCGCGGGCTTCGTCATCGCGGAACACGTCGCTGCGGAAGCGCGGCAGGCTGCGCGCGGCGGCAAGGCCCAGGAATTTCTCGGACAGCTTCGCCAGGCCCGGCACCGTGTCCCGCATGTTCGCCAGCCAGGGCGCGAAGCGGGCATAGCGCGCGATGACCGGCAGATACGCCACCAGCTTGTCCTTCAGCGGCACGCCCTGCTTCGCGTTGCGCGCGGCCAGCACCTCGATCTTCATGCGCGCCATGTCCACGCCCGTCGGGCATTCGCGCTTGCAGCCCTTGCAGGAGACGCAGAGTGACATCGCCTCCTGCACCTCCTCGCTCGCGATGCCGCCCGGGATCTGGCCGGTGAGGGCGAGGCGCAGCGTATTGGCGCGGCCGCGCGTGAGGTGCTGCTCATCGCGCGTCACGCGATAGCTCGGGCACATGACGTTCGCGTCGAATTTCCGGCAGGTGCCGTTGTTGTTGCACATCTCGACGGCGCCGAGGAAACCCGCCTGCGGGCCGGGATGCGCCGACCAGTCCAGCACCGGCTTCACATCGGCGAGCGGCGTGTAGTCGGGCGGATAGCGGAACAGGCTGCGGTCATCCATGCGCGGCGGGCGCACGACGCGGCCGGGGTTGAGCAACCCGTTCGGGTCGAACTCATCCTTCACCGCCTCGAAGGCGCGCACGATGCGCGGGCCGAACATGCTTTCATGGAATTCGGAGCGGACGATGCCGTCGCCATGCTCGCCCGAATGGCTGCCCTTGTATTCGCGCACCAGCGCGAAGCACTTCTCCGCGATCTCGCGCATCTTACGGACGTCGCCGCCTTCCTTCATGTTCAGCACGGGGCGGACATGCAGGCAGCCGACGCTCGCATGGGCGTACCAGGTGCCCTTCACGCCGTATTCGTCGAAGACGGCGGTCAGGCGCTCGGTGTAGTCGGGCAGGTCTTCCAGGCTGACCGCCGCATCCTCGATGAAGCTGACCGGCTTCGCATCCTGCTTCTGGCTCATCATGATGTTGAGGCCGGCCTCGCGCACCTCGGCGATGGCGGCCTGGAAGGTGGCGTCCGTCGCATGCACCACCTGCCCCGGCAGCCCGAGATCGCCCATCATCTCATCCAGCGACGCCAGCTGGCGCTTCAGCTTCGCATCGTCATCGCCGTGGAATTCGACGATGAGCAGGCTGTCCGGCTCGCCGATCACCATCTGGTCGATGGTGGCGCGATAGATGGGGATGGAGCGGCCAAGATCGATCATCGTCCGGTCCACCAGTTCCACCGCCTCGGGGTCCAGCGAGACCAGGTATTTGGACGCCTCCATGGCGCGGCGGAAGGTCGGGAACTGGCAGATGCCCACCACCTTGCGCGGCTTGATCGGCCAGAGCCTGAGGTCGAGCGCCGCCGAGAAGGCCAGCGTGCCCTCGCTGCCCACCAGAAGGCGCGCGAGGTTGCCGCGCCCATGCGCGCGCGCATCCGGCGTCAGCGCATCGAGGTTGTAGCCGCCGACGCGGCGAAGCTGGGCCGGGAATTTCTCCGCGATCTCGGCCGCCTCGCGCTCGCCCAGCGCGTGCAGCCGCGCGACGAGATCGGTATTCGGCGCGCTCTCGCCAAAGACATGGCGCGAGCCATCGGCGAGGATGGCGTCGATCGCGCGCACATTATCGGCCATCAGCCCGTAGCGGATGGATTTGGAGCCGCAGGAATTATTCCCCGCCATGCCGCCGATGGTGCAGCGCTGCCAGGTGCTGGGGTCCACCGGGAAGAACTTGCCCGTGCTCTTCAGCGCCTCGTTCAGCGCGCCGAGCGTGATGCC
>NZ_JAIEQY010000277.1 GCF_019747315.1 Roseococcus sp.
GGCCCCAGCCGCCGGAGGCCCTTTTTTAGCCCCCCCGCAGCATCCGGATGATCCCCGAGAAATCCGCCCCCGCCCCGCCCTCTGCCGCAAACCGCTCATAGAGCCCCAGCGCCGCCGCGCCGAGCGGTGTCGCCGCGCCCGCCGCCTGCGCCGCCTGCTGCGAGAGGCCCAGATCCTTCAGCATCAGCGCGGTGGCGAAGCCTGGCTTATAGTCCCGGTTGGCCGGGCTGCCCGGCACCGGCCCCGGCACCGGGCAATAGGTGGTGAGCGACCAGCATTGGCCGGAGGATTTGCTCGCCACCTCGAACAGCGCCGCATGGCTGAGGCCGAGCTTCTCGGCCAGGACGAAGGCCTCGCTGGTGCCGATCATGGAAATCGCCAGGAGCATGTTGTTGCAGAGCTTGGCCGCCTGGCCGGCGCCGGACGCCCCGCAATGCACGATGGTGCGGCCCATCTGCTCCAGGATGGGCCGGGCCGTCGCGAAATGCGCGGCGTCGCCGCCTACCATGAAGGTAAGCGTGCCGGCCTCGGCCCCCATGGTGCCGCCGGAGACGGGGGCATCCAGCATCGGCCGCCCGGCCGCAACCTCGCGCGCCGTTTCCACATCGATGGTGGAGCAGTCCAGCAGCACGGCATGCGGCTCGACCGCCGGGGCGATTTCCGCCCAGGCGGCGCGGACATGGGCGGCGGCTGGGAGCATGGTGATGACAATATCCGCGCCACGCGCCGCATCCGGGGCGGATTGCGCACGCTGGATGCCGCCTTCGGCCGCCGCATCCATGGCGGCCGCGTTCAAATCATAGCCGCGCACCTCGTGGCCAGCCTTGGCCAGGTTGCGCGCCATGGGCAAGCCCATGTTTCCGAGACCCACGAAACCGATACGCGCCATGCCGCCCTCCCTCTATCGGTCGAACCCTAGGCGGATTCGCGGCCGCGGGACATCTGCCGATTCGCGAGGCGGGAACGCGCCGCGCGGAGCAATGCTTTTCAATGCATTCCCAAAAATATTAAACACCTCATCAAGGTTTGCTGAGCAATTCCAGTGATCTGTGAGGGTACCATCATTCCGGTACGGAGCCAGATCGACTTAATGGGATTCTGTCCACAGCGGCTTTTACGCCTTGTTAACCACGTCCCCGTCAGAATCGGGACATGACAACAGACGCCCTGATCATCCTCCTTGTCCTCCTCGCCTTCACCGGCGGGCTCGTGGCTGCCCACGCGCTGGCCCGCGCCTCCCGCCTCGCGGCCGAGGCAGCGACCCAGCGCAACCTGGCGGAGACCCGGGCGCGCAGCTTCGGCTTGCTTTCAAGGGATCTCAACAGCATGGGGCTGGCGCTGCTCGGGCGCGCCCAGGTTCTGGCGGCACAATCTTTGGGGGAAGAGGCCGGCCGCGCCTTCGAGGGGGAGGCGCGGCATCTGCTGGCGCTCGCGGATGCGGCGGCGGAGGAAGCCACGGGCGCGGTGCCCGCCCGTGGCCTGAAGGAAGAGCGCTTCCCACTGGCGCCCATCCTGCGCGAGGCGGTGGCCATCGCCGGCGCCCAGCTTGGCCCGGGCATGCGCCATTGGCGCATTGCCCCGGCCATCGAGAACCTGGCGGTGACGGCGGATCGCCGGGCGCTGCGTGGCGCCCTGGTGCAGGTGCTGGGCCGCGCCGCCCGCGGCACCGGGGAAGGCGATGTGATCGATATCCGCGCCGATCTGCGGCCACACGCCGCCTCGATCGTGATCGAGGATGAGGGCATGGGCCTCGCCATCGAGGATCTGGCGCCGGCCGCGCATGACGGCGCGGCGGACCGCTCCCGCGGGCTGGGCTTCGGCCTTTCGCTGGCCCGCGCCCTGCTCCGGGCGCATGGCGGTGAATTGGTGATCGAGGCGGCGCCGGGCATCGGTGCCCGCGCCTTCCTCTCCCTGCCGCCCGAGCGCATGGCCGCGCATGTGGCCTGACGCCCAGCCACCCAGGGCTGGTGGTCAGGGCTGGCGGCTCAGTGCAGCAGGAAGACCCCGTTCGCGTATTTCAGTTCGGCCGGCTTGATCAGCGCGGCGCTGGCCACGCGGACGGAATGGAGCGGGCCCTCGATCTCGCGCTTCCAGAAATCGAGGAAACGCGCCAGCTCCGGGAATTTCGGGGCCAGGTCATGCTTCTGCCAAATGAAGGTCTGCAGCACCGAAGGGTGATCGGGCATGTGGTAGAGGATTTCCGCCGTGGTCAGCCGCCAGTCGGGATGGCGGACCATCGGGGAGAGAACATCCAGCATCAAGCAGCCTCCTTCGGGTCGTTTAGGGCCCGCGGAACCGGCTGATCCTCCTGCCGGCCGGTCGCGCGGGATGGTGCGGCCATCAGGCTGACATGGTTGAAAGCGGCTTCGCCAGAAAAATTTTCTGTGATTTCAGTTCATTAGCACTCGCACTCGGAGAGTGCTGCCATTCGCCTTGACTCCCGCCGGGGGGCCGCCTAAGTCGCTGGCACTCCTCGCCAGTGAGTGCCAACAGGCAGCGCGCGCGGGGAGGTTCCCATAGCCTGACTCCTCAGGAGGAAAGAACCACCATGAAGTTTCGTCCCTTGCACGACCGCGTCCTCGTCCGCCGCATCCAGGCTGAAGAGAAGACTGCGGGCGGCATCATCATCCCCGACACCGCCAAGGAAAAGCCGCAGGAAGGCGAAGTGCTCGCCGTCGGCTCCGGCACCGTGAACGACAAGGGCGAAGTCCGCGCCCTGGACGTGAAGGCGGGTGACCGCATCCTGTTCGGCAAGTGGTCCGGCACCGAGGTCAAGGTCGACGGCGAGGAGCTGCTGATCATGAAGGAATCCGACGTGATGGGCATCGTCCAGGCCTGAGTCTGCGAAGCATCATCACTCCACCAACAACATATTGAGGTGATATAATGGCTGCCAAAGACGTTAAGTTCGGCGCTAGCGCCCGCGAGCGCATGATCCGTGGCGTGGACATCCTGGCCGACGCCGTGAAGGTGACGCTGGGCCCCAAGGGCCGCAACGTGGTGATCGACAAGTCCTTCGGTGCGCCCCGCATCACGAAGGACGGCGTGACCGTCGCGAAGGAAATCGAGCTCGCCGACAAGTTCGAGAACATGGGCGCCCAGATGGTGCGCGAAGTGGCCTCGAAGACCAACGACACCGCCGGTGACGGCACCACCACCGCGACCGTGCTGGCCCAGGCCATCATCCGCGAGGGTGCGAAGGCGGTTGCCGCCGGCATGAACCCGATGGATCTGAAGCGCGGCATCGACAAGGCCGTGGTGCAGATCGTGGCCGAGCTGGAGTCGAAGACCAAGAAGATCACGACCTCCGCCGAGGTGGCCCAGGTCGGCACCCTTTCCGCCAATGGCGAGAAGGAAATCGGCGAGATGATCGCCTCCGCCATGGAGCGCGTCGGCAATGAGGGCGTGATCACGGTCGAGGAAGCGAAGAGCATCCAGACCGAGCTCGACGTCGTCGAGGGCATGCAGTTCGACCGCGGCTATGTATCCCCGTATTTCATCACGAATGCGGAGAAGATGATCGCGGAGATGGATCAGCCCTACATCCTGATCTTCGAGAAGAAGCTCTCCCAGCTCCAGCCGATGCTGCCGCTGCTCGAGGCCGTGGTGCAGAGCGGCCGTCCGCTCGTCATCATCGCCGAGGACGTGGAGGGCGAGGCGCTGGCCACGCTCGTGGTCAACAAGCTGCGTGGCGGCCTGAAGATCGCCGCCGTGAAGGCGCCGGGCTTCGGCGATCGCCGCAAGGCGATGCTGGAAGACATCGCGATCCTGACCGGTGGCCAGCTGATCAGCGAAGATCTCGGCATCAAGCTCGAGACCGTCACGCTGGCGATGCTGGGCAAGGCCAAGACCATCCGGATCGAGAAGGAAAACACCACCATCGTCGATGGTGCTGGTGAGAAGTCCGAGATCCAGGGCCGTTGCGAGCAGATCAAGGCGCAGATCGAGGAGACCACCTCGGACTACGACCGCGAGAAGCTGCAGGAGCGCCTGGCGAAGCTCGCCGGTGGCGTGGCCGTCATCCGCGTCGGTGGCAGCACCGAAGTGGAAGTGAAGGAGCGCAAGGACCGCGTGGACGACGCGCTGCACGCGACGCGCGCCGCCGTTCAGGAAGGCATCGTTCCCGGTGGTGGCACGGCTCTGCTGCGCGCCAGCACGAACCTGCACACGCTGAAGGGCCTGAACTCCGACGAGCAGGTCGGCATCGAGATCGTCCGCAAGGCCATCCAGGCCCCGGCGAAGCAGATTGCCGCCAATGCCGGCAAGGACGGCGCCGTGGTTGCGGGCGAAGTGCTCCGCAGCGACGTCTGGGAGTTCGGCTATGACGCGCAGCTCGACGAGTACAAGAACCTCGTCGAAGCCGGCATCATCGACCCGACCAAGGTCGTGCGCACGGCGCTGCAGGACGCGGCTTCGGTCGCCTCGCTGCTGATCACCACGGAAGCGATGGTGGCCGAGCGTCCGGCGAAGGCCTCGGCCCCGCAGGGCGGCCCGGGCGGCGGCATGGGCGGCATGGGCGACATGGACTTCTAAGTCCAAGCCTTTCGCTGAGATCGGGAGGGCGGCTCGCAAGAGCCGCCCTTTCTTTTTGCATATTCGTCGTGGTTGCATGCATGGCCGTGCGTGCCGCGCATGGCTGCAAGCCACCCGGTTTTGTTTGACTTCCTGAAGGTGATCTGCGCTTTTGTCCTCACCTTCGTCTTGCCGTGCCGACCCCAGAAGCTCTCCTCGGACCAACTGGATGTGTACCCGCCGGACAGTGCGCGCCCTTGCCGGGAAAGGTATGGGCGGAGAACGCGCGTCCTGCGAAGTCCGGCTGGAGTGGGTGATATGCGACGGACATTCCCGCGCGCATGAGATTATGGAGAATAAGCGGATGGCTTCAGGCACCGTGAAGTGGTTCAACGCGACCAAGGGCTACGGCTTCATTTCGCCGGCCGGTGGTGGCTCCGATGTGTTCGTGCACATCACTGCGGTTCAGGCCGCTGGCCTGCAGGGCCTCAATGACGGCCAGCAGATTTCCTATGACCTGACGGAAGAGCGCGGCAAGACGTCCGCGGTCAACCTCAAGGCCGGCTGATTTCGGCGGTCCCTCGGGACCGCTGACCGAAGAGGGCGCGTCCGCAAGGACGCGCCTTTTTTTGTGCCCGCCAGCCGGGCAAAGCTCAGTGGGGCCCCCCGCTGTCCGGCGGCGCGTCGCGCGCGATGCGCGCGGAAATCGGCCGGAGCACGAAATGCGAAAGGACGATCACCCCGAAGAGGCCAAGGGCCACGCCGTGCTGCCGCGTGCCGCAGGCCGCACCCAGCGCCGCCAGCGCCCAGAAGGTGGCGGCGGTGGACAGGCCCCGCACCACCGTCTCGCGGTGCATGATCACCCCCGCGCCGAGAAAGCCGATCCCGGTCGCGATCGCACCCACGGCGGCGGCCATGTTGTTGCCGCCGAGGTCGAGCATCAGCCGCGCAAAGCCGCTGGAAGCCGCGGCCACCAGTGCGCAGGACCGCAGGCCGCCGGGATGGCCGCGCCATTCGCGCTCGGCGCCGATCACGGCGCCCAGCACGAAGGCCGCCAGGATATCGAGCATCGGATCCAGCATCGGCGCCCCTTTCGCGACGGCGACTGTGCCAGAGGATGCCGCGCGCCGCACGCGGAGGTTTCATCACGCCCCCGGGATGGAGTAGGAAGGCGGAATGGATCAACCCGCCCCGCACCCCTATCGCGACGGCCTGCCCCCCGCGCCCCCCGGCCCGCCGGAGGGGGAACAGCATGCCCTGATGAGCCGCGCCGAGGTGCCCTTCCTCACCGGGCTGGCGCAGGGGCCCGTGCTCCCGCTGGCGGTGGTGATCGGGTTGATGGCGGCTGGCATCACGGGCCCGGCCTTGCTGGCCGGCGGCCTGGCCGCGCTGGCGGCAGGCGCCGCGGTGGCCGCCCTCGCCCGCTACTTCGCCGTGCTCGGCGCCACCGAGCGCTACGCCGCCGAGCGCGCGCGGGAGGAGGAGGAGACCCAAACCTATCCCGAGCGCGAGCGCTGGGAGGTGGCGGCCGTGCTGCACCGCTACGGGCTGCGCGGCGATACCCTGGCCCGCGCGGTCGAGGCCATCGCCGCCGACAAGCGGCGCTGGGTGGATTTCATGATGCGCTTCGAGCTCGACCTGATTGAGCCGCAACCGGCCCGTGCCGCGCAGGAGGCGGCGGCGCTGGCGGTGGGCCAGGCGCTGGGCGGTCTGCTGCCGCTGCTGCCGCTGCTCGTTCTCGCCGCGCCCGGTCCCGTCTGGCCCCTGCTTGCCGCGCTGATCGGGCTGCTGCCGGCCGGCTGGTTGCTGGCGCGGGCCGAAGGCCAGGTCGCCCCGGGCGGCGCGGTGCGGGCGATGCTGCTCGCCATCGCGGGAATCCTCGCCGCGACGGCGCTGGTCGCCCTGATCTGACGGATATCCGGGCGCTCCACGCAACGAAGGTTTAACCCGTTCGGCGGATGCTGGACTCCGGAAGAGAGTCCCATGCCCCATCCCTCGCGCCTGACGCCGCCGCTGCTTTGTCTCTCTGCCGCCCTCCTTGGTGCAGGGTTGGCCCTGCTCCTGCCCGGGCGCCTGTTCTGGCTGGCTTTGGCCGGCCCGGCGGCAGGTGGGCTCGCCTGGTGGGGAATGCGGGCCTGGCGCGAGTTGCGGCTCTGGCGCGGCATGATCGCGGCGACGCCCTATCGCATGGCGATCTACGCGCCCGACCAGCGGCTGGTCTGGCACAATGCACGCCCTGGTGCCCTCTGGACCCAGAAGATCAAGCCACTCGGCCCCCAGCCGCCGCTGCGCGCGGTGCTCCGGGCCATGCTCTCCCACCTGCCCGAGGCGGAGCGCGAGGCCGAGATCAACCGCCGCCTCGCCTTGCATGAGCGCGCCGATGGCCAGCCCTTCGAAATCCGCGACGCCCGCGGCGCCTGGGAGCGAATGCGCAAGATGCGCCTGCCGGGCGGCGAGGTGGCGAGCTTCTCGGTCGACATCACCCAGGCCAAGAAGGGCGAGATCGCCCTGGCGGAATCCGAGGAGCGCCTCCGCCAGGTGCTGGAGATGGCGCCCGTCGGCATCTGGAAGCTGGATGAGGCCGGGCGGACCATCTTCGCCAACCGCCGCCTGATCGCCCTGTTCGGTGAGGCGCCCCCGGCCGATCTCGCCGAATCGGGGCTGTTCCTCACCAGCGGGGGCGATGCCAGGGGGCCCTTCGGCTTCGCCACGCTGGGCGAAAACGAGGCGCAGCTCATCCTGCCCGGGCGGCATGCGCGGCGCCTGCTGGTCACCGCCTCACCCTGGGTGCCGGACACCCATGGCCGGCCCGCTTGCGTGCTTTCGCTGCTCGACGTGACGCCGCTGCGCGTGGCGCAGGAGCGGATCGAGGAACTGAGCGAGCGTGATGCCCTCACCGGCCTCGCCAACCGCGCCACCTTCCGCGCCGCGCTGGAGCGCATGGTGGCCGACCCCAAGGGGGGCGTCCTGCTTCTCGTGGACCTTGACCACTTCAAGGCGGCCAATGACCGGCACGGTCAGGCGGCGGGCGATGCGCTGCTGGTCGAGGCGGCGCGCCGCCTGCGCGCGGCAGTCCGCCCCACCGACCTGGTCAGCCGGCTGGGTGGCGATGAATTCGCCATCCTGGCCTTCGGCGCCAAGGCAAGCTTCGCCCTTCCCCTGGCCGGCCGGTTGGCGCAGGCGCTGCGGGGCCATGTGACGGTGGAGGGGCTCGACATCCCGATCTCGGGCAGCCTGGGCATCGCCTGCGCGCCCCAGCACGGCAGCGAGGCCGATGCGCTGCTGCGCGCCGCCGACCTCGCCCTCTACGAGGCTCGGAGCGAGGGGCGGGACAGCGCCGCCCTTTTCCAGCCCGCCCTGCGCGAGCGCGCCGAGAGCCGCGCGCTGCTGCGCGAGGCCTTTGCGGAGGCCCTCGCCGCCGGGGAGCTGGCGTTGCATCTCCAGCCCCAGCAGGACCTCGAGACCCAGCGCATGGTCGGCGCCGAGGCGCTGATCCGCTGGAACAGCCGGCGGCTTGGCCGTTGGGTTTCGCCCGCCGAAATGCTGCCGGCCGCCGCCGAGGCGGGGCTGCTGCTCCAGCTGGACCGCTTCGTGCTGGGGCGCGCGGTAGCATTGCTGGCCGAATGGGGGGATCGCCCGGATGCGCCGGAGCATCTGGGCATCAACATCTCGATCTCCACCTTGCATGACCCGGCCTTCGCCCAGGAGGTGGAGGCGGCGCTGCGCGAGGCTGGCGTGGCACCCGAGCGGCTGGAGATCGAGATCCCCGAGGACCTCGCCATCCGCGACCTGCCGAGCGTGGCCCGCACCCTGGCGGCCCTGCGGGAGGTCGGCGTGGCGCTGTCCCTCGATGATTTCGGGGGTGGGCATTCGGGCCTGCCGCATGTGGTGCGCCTGCCGGTGCAAAGGCTGAAGCTGGACCGCTCCATCACCGCCGGCCTGCCGGATGACCCCAAGGCCTATGCGGTGCTGCGCGCTACCATGGCGTTGGCCCGTGGCATGGGCATCGAGGTGATCGGCGAGGGGGTGGAAACCCAGGGCCAGGCCTTCGCCCTGCGGCGGGCGGGCTGCCACATCATCCAGGGCTGGCTGGTCGGCCGGCCCATGGCGGCGGAAGAGCTGGTTCCGCCGCTGGTCCCGGAAAAGCGCCGCATCCTGGCCTGAGCCCTATTCCTTCGGCGGCTCCAGCCGGCTGCCGTGCAGCAGGGCCTCGCGCTGGGCCGCCTGCGCGGCGTCGCGTTCCTTCTCGGCGCGGGTGCGGCCATGCGCCTCCCGATTGGCGGCGGCCTGGGCCGCTTCTTCCGCCTTGTCCCGTGCGCGCCGCCACTTCCGAAGATTCACAACCTCGCCCATGCTGCGCATCCTAACAGCTTGCCCGGGGGTTCTTCCATGCAGATCACACTCACCGCCGCCGATGGCCACAGCCTGGCCGCGTATCGCACCGGCCCGGCGGATGCCAAGGCAGCACTGGTCGTCGTCCAGGAAATCTTCGGCGTGAACCGCCACATGCGCCGCGTGGCCGACAGCTTCGCCGCCGCCGGCTATGCCGTGATCTGCCCCGCGCTCTTCGACCGCACGGAGCACGGCGTGGAGCTCGGCTATACGGCCGAGGATGTGACCCGCGGCCGCACCCTGCGCGGCAAGATCGACGAGCAGCTGACGCTGCTGGACATCCTGGCCGCGGCCGGCGCCCTGCCGGCGGGGCTGCCGCGCGGGATCGTCGGCTATTGCTGGGGCGGGACCGTCGCCTGGCATGGCGCCGTGCGCAGCTCGGCCTTCCAGGCCTCGGCCGGCTGGTATGGCGGCGGCATCGCGGCGGCGAAGTCCGAAGTGCCGCGCTGCCCGGTGCAGCTGCATTTCGGCGAGGTGGATGGCTCGATCCCGTTGAGCGACGTCAGCGCCATCCAGGCGGCACGGCCGGAGGTGGAGGTCTTCGTCTATCCCGGCGCCGGCCATGGCTTCGGCTGCGAGGAGCGTGGCAGCTATGTCGCGGCGGATACGGAAGTCGCGCAGGCCCGGACGCTGGAGTTCTTCGCCAAGCATCTCTAGGCGGGCCTGGCTACGGCTACAGCAGCTCCAGCTGGCGCGAGTCGACACGCGGATTGAACTGGCTGCAATCCAGGCGCGAGGTTCCGCCCTCGCGCCGGTCCAGGCCAAGGCGCCGGGTCGCCAGGCCGAAGCGCTGCGCCAGCAGCTCGGCATAGGCGCCCTCGCCCTTCTGGCGCTGGCTGAAGCGGGCGTCATAGAGCTTGCCGCCCCGCGTCTGGCGGATCAGCGCCAGCACGCGCGCCGCGCGCTCGGGGTAATGCTCGTTCAGCCATTCCTCGAAGATTTGCCGCAGCTCCAGCGGCAGGCGCAGCAGCACATAGCCGGCGCTGGTGGCGCCCGCGGCCGCGCTGGCCTCCAGGATGCGCTCCAGCTCGGCGTCGTTGATGCCCGGGATCATCGGCGCCGCCAGCACCGCCACGGGGATACCGGCGCCCGACAGCGCGCGCACCGCCTCCAGACGCCGCACCGGGCTCGCGGCGCGGGGTTCCATCGCCCGGGCCAGCTTGGGGTCGAGCGTGGTGATGGAGAGGCAGACCCGCACCAGGTTGCGGCGTGCCATCCGCGCGAGGAGATCCGCATCCCGCAGCACGCCGGCCGACTTGGTCACGATCGTCACCGGATGGCCGAAACGCTCCAGCACCTCCAGCACGCGCCGCGTCAGCCCCTCCGTGCGTTCGACCGGCTGGTAAGGGTCCGTGTTGGAGCCCAGCGCAACGGGGCGCACCTGATAGCCGGGGCGCGACAATTCCCGCGCCAGGATCTCCGGCAGGTCCGGCTTGAACATCAGCCGCGTCTCGAAATCCAGCCCGGGCGAGAGACCGAGATAGGCGTGGCTCGGCCGGGCGTAGCAATAGACGCAGCCATGCTCGCAGCCGCGATAGGGGTTGATCGAGCGGTCAAAGCCCAGATCCGGGCTGTCATTATAGGTCAGCGCGGATTTCGCCGCCTCGCGCGTCAGGGTGGTCCGCAGGCTGGGCATCTCCTCCGTGAGGCTGCCCCAGCCATCATCGAAGGCCTCCACCACCTCCCGCTCGAAGCGCGGCGTGTGGTTGGAAACGGCGCCGCGCCCCTTGATCGCGGCTTTCGGCGCCAAGGAATATCCGCCACCATCGGGCATGACCAAGTTCCCTGAATGTTCTCCCGGGAAGGTGCGAAAATGGAACCATCCTGTCAAGAACAAAAAGAGAAAATATCGGTGGTCATCCCGACCCTGAACGCGGGCCAGCTCTTGCCCCCGTTGCTGGCACAGCTGCGGGAGCTGGGCGAGATCATCCTGGCCGATGGCGGCAGCGCGAACGTGCCGAGCGGCGGCCGGGTGGTCCAGGCGCCGCGCGGAAGGGGCGCGCAGCTCGCCGCCGGCGCCGCCGCCGCGCAAGGCGACTGGCTGTTGTTCCTGCATGCCGACACCAGGCTGGAACCCGGCTGGGAGCAGGCGCTCCTGCACGCCATGACGGAACCTGGCCGCGCCCACTACTTCCGCTTCGCGCTGGATGACCCCTCGCCCCAGGCGCGCCGACTGGAACGCGCGGTCGCATGGCGCTGCCGCTGGCTGGCGCTGCCCTATGGCGACCAGGGCCTCTTTCTCTCCAGCGCCCTCTATCGGGAGGTCGGCGGCTTCAGGTCCCTGCCGTTGATGGAGGATGTGGACCTGGTGCGCCGCCTGGGCCGCGCGCGCCTGGCGCCCTTGCCCGCGCGCGCCATCACCTCGGCCGAGCGTTGGCGGCGGGATGGCTGGTGGCGGCGCTCGGCGCGCAACCTGGCGACGCTCACCCTTTATTTCGCCGGCGTCTCGCCCGAGCGGCTGTCAGGCTTCTACGCCCGGCGGTGAGGCTCAGGCGCGGCCGGCTGTCCCAGAAAGCAGCAGAGGGTCCACCTTCAGCTTGGCCAGCGCCCGGCGCCAGCGCGTCTCATCCGCGCCGCCGAAGATCAGATCCTCATCGGGGGCCACATGCAGCCAGTCATTGCGGGCGATCTCGCGCTCCAGCTGGCCCGCGCCCCAACCGGCATAGCCCAGCGCCAGCAGGCCCTGGCGCGGCCCGCCGCCGCGGGCGATGGCCTTCAGCACATCCAGGCTCGCCGTCAGCGCCACGTCACTGGTCACCGGCATCGAGCTCTCGGCCGTCCATTCCGCGCTGTGCAGCACGAAGCCGCGCCCTTCCTCGACCGGGCCGCCATTCACCATGCGGATGGTCCGGGCGGGCGGCAGGGGCTCGACGCCGATCTGCTTCAGCAGCGTCTCGAAGCTCAGCTTGGGAATGGGCTGGTTCAGGATGAGCCCCATCGCACCGGCCGAGGAATGGGCGCAGAGGCACACCAGGCTGCCGGCAAAGCTCGGATCCTGCATATGGGGCATGGCGATGAGGAGCTGCCCGGCCAATTCACTGGGCGGCTTGGGATCTCGCGGAGGCATGCAGGGCATGTGGGGCCAGCGCCGCCCGGCCGCAAGCGTGACAGTCTGGAAGGAAACGCCTAAACGACAGGCTGCAACACCTTCCGGAGGCACTTCCAGATGACGATCAAGGTTGGCGACAAGATCCCCTCGGCCAAGCTGATGCAGGCCACGGCCGACGGCCCGCAGGAGGTCTCCACCGAGGAGTTCTTCGGGGGCAAGACCGTCGTTCTCTTCGGCGTGCCCGGCGCCTTCACGCCCACCTGCTCGGCCAAGCACCTGCCCGGCTTCGTGAACCACGCGGCCGAATTCGCCGCCAAGGGCGTGGACAGCATCGCCTGCATGGCGGTGAACGACGTCTTCGTCATGGGCGCCTGGGGCAAGGACCAGAACGCCATCGGCAAGGTGGCGATGCTGGCCGATGGCGCGGCCGTCTTCACCCAGGCGCTGGGCGTGGAATTCGACCTGACGGCGCGTGGCCTGGGCATGCGGTGCCAGCGCTTCGTGCTGATCGCGAAGAACGGCGTCGTGACGCATATCGCCGTGGAAGAGCCGGGCGCTTTCGAAGTCAGCAAGGCGGAGACGGTTCTGGCCGCGCTTTAAAGAGAAGTTTCCAGGGCTCTGCCCTGGACCCGCCGGGGCCGAGAGGCCCCGGACCCCGCCCGTTAGCGCCCCGCGGACTGGCTGCGCAGTTCCCGCGCGCGGGCCAGGACGCGGTCTTCCATTTCAGAATTCGTCGCCGTCGAAGCGGGCGCGTCCACCCACTGGTTGCCGCGGCTCACCTGCCGGAAGACCTGCACGCGCACGCCATCCGAGCGCAGCTGCCGGCCGATCACATAGGCAGTCGCCTTGAAGCGCTCACCCTGGGCCTGGGGCGGCGAATACCAATCCGTGATGATCACGCCACCGAAGGGGTCCGCACTCGCCAGCGGCATGAAAGAGAGCGTGTCCAGCGTGGCGCGCCAGAGGAAGGCGTTCACCGTCATGCCCCCGCCGCTGGCCGCGGCGTCCTGCGCCTGGCGGGAACGGTCCACGCCAAAGACGACAATACCGGAATTGGTGGCAGCACCGGTCTGGCGAAGGGCCAGTTCTCGGGCGTTATCCGTGCCGTATTCCTCGTTGGAGACGAAGCGGCCGCTTGAGCAGGCTGCCATCAGGGGCAGGGCCAGGCCGAGCAGGAGAATCGGGCGAACGGGGTGGGTCATGGAACGCACGCTTAATGGAGCGTCTGCCAAAAGAAAAGGGGCGGCGGGATATCCCGCCGCCCCTCCCGATCACATTCTGTGACGCGGTTCGTCTGGCTCAGAAGGCCAGGCGGACGCCCGTCATGAACACGTTGCTGAACGCGCGGCTCTGGATGCCGGTCCGGATGGTGTCCAGGTCACGACCCTGCTCACGCACGGAGTAGTAGACGTACTCGGCGATGATATCCATGCCGGGAGCCAGACGGTAGTTCATGCCAGCGGCCATGCCCCAACGACGCATCATGGCGGCATTGGTGGAGGAGCCGGCGGTCACCGCCGTCCGGGTCACGTTGAAGCGGCTGCCGGCATCCGTGAAGCTGTCGCGGTTGCCACCTTCAAAAAGACCCGTCACGAAGTTCGCACCGACCGTGACCGGGCCGGCAGTGTACTGGCCGCCAACGACAATCTGCTCGGCAGCGCGGTCGCCACGCAGGGTGTTACCCCAGAAGAAGTTGTAGTCGCCGTAGCTGTAGTTGGCACCCAAGGTGAAGCCGGCATAGGAAGCCTGCACACCAGCCTGGAAAATGTTCAGGTTGTTGAACACGGTCTGCTGCGCGCCGCTGTTGGTCAGGTCGCGTGCAGCGCCAGCGCCAATGTAACCGACCGTCGCCGCCACGCCCACGCCGGCAACGTTACCGCGCCAGCGAGCCGCCAGCTGGTACTCGTTACGACGAACGGCGAAGTCGCCACCAGCGGCCGGAATGCCAATGCCGCGCGCGCCGGAGAAGGCATAGACGCGGTCGCAGTAGCCGGAGACGCCCTCGTTCGGGCAGCCCGACTGCGCGCCGGAGTTGTAGTTCGGGGCGAAGGACGCACCGAAGTCAAAGCCAGCGAACTGCGGGGACATATAGAGGATCTTGGAAGCGTCGCCGAGGCCGCCCGGGGCGGTCGTCGTGCGGCCGCCGCTCTGGCGCATCACGAAGGCTTCCCAGCTGCCATGAACGCCGCCGGTGCCGAAGCCCTGCACCCAGCCGGAGTTCATCAGGCCGCCCATGACGCCGTCTTCGTCACCCATGCGGACCTGGCCGAAGCGCGGGTGAGCGATGAAGGCGTACATTTCGTCAACCTGCACGGCCGTCTTGCCGAGCGAGGAGCGGCTGCCGACCACCTGACGACCTTCGAGGCCGTTGGAGTTCAGCGAAATGACGCCGCCATAGGTCAGGCCGTTCGCGAGCTTGCCGTTCACGATCACGTCGATACCGGCGTTGCTGGCAATGTCGTGCTTGCCGGAGCGCGCGATGTTGGTCGTGCTGGCCGGAATGGTCGCCGTGCTGCCGCCAACGCCGGTCGGGAGACCCGTGCCGTTCGGCGCGGTCGACGAAACCATCGACTGCTGGCTGGTCTGGTTGGTGTAGCCGTACAGGGACTGAATGAAGCCACCGAGACGAACGGTCGGCGCTTCCTGAGCGGAGGCCTGGGGTGCCATCACGGCAGCGCCCACGACCGCCGAGACGACTGCCGTCGTGCCCAGCAAAATCTTGCGCATGTTATACTCTCCTCACATGCCGGACACAGCCGGCTGGTTCCCCTGACCCTCCCCCTCCATCGCTGGATGAGGCCGTAACCCTCCGGGTTGCAAAGAAACCGGCCGAAACCGGAAATGCCCCTGCAACCCAATGATCACTGGGTCCGGGCAAGACTATGCGTCGGTGGATTGCGGGCGGGCAACCGGCTTCCGCGCCCCGGCGCGACTTCCCTGAGACACTGTGTCTCTCAGGACACATCCCCCCAGGCGCCAATGCCGGCCCAGCCCGCTGCGAGGCCGCGCGGCAGCCGTCGAAACCGCCGCGCCGTCATCCCCCCCAAAGCCACAGCCGGCCGGCCCGCCGCCCCCGCCGCAGCCCCCGCCGCAGCCCTGGCCAAAGCCGCCCAGCGCAAGGGGCCCAGCGCCGGCGCCCTGGGGTGGCTCTCCGTCGGGAATACGGGTGAAGCGAGCACCGCATCCACGCGCAGGCGCCGCGCCCGGGCCACCCCCACCCGGCCATGCACCGCCGCCGAAAGCCAGGTTCCGCGCCGGTTGCGCAGAAAGGGCAGCAGGCCGTGCGTCGGCGCCCGGTCCGGCACATGCAGCCCCGCACCGATTCGCAACGCCAGCCGCCCCTCGCCCGAGACCAGCAGCCAAAGCCCCCGCATCCGGCAGATTCGCGCCACCCGCAGCGCCACCTCCGGCGTGGCTCCGCGCAGCAGCACCGCCGCGCCGCGCGGCAGCCGGGCCAGCAGCGGTGTCGGGTCGGGCAAGCGGAGGGGGTCGCTCAGCAGCCAGAGTGCGGGGCAAGGGGGCGGCCCAGGGGGATGGATGGCGCTCCCGCCGCGTCTCCCTATTCTATGGGGCATGTTCGATGACATCGCCGCCAACCTGACCCGAATCCGCGCCCGAATCGAGGCCGCCACGCAACAGGCCGGCCGCGCGCCCGGCGCCGCCCAGCTCGTCGCCGTCTCCAAGACCAACCCGGCCGAGGCCGTGCTGGCCGCCCTGGCCGCCGGACAGCGCCTGTTCGGCGAGAATCGCGTGCAGGAGGCCGCTGGCAAGTTCCCCGCCCTGCGCGCCAGCCATCCTGATCTTCGCCTGCACATCATCGGCCCGTTGCAGACCAACAAGGCACGCGACGCCGTGCGCCTGGCCGATGTGATCGAAACCCTGGACCGCCCCAGGCTCGCCACCGCCCTCGCGGAGGCCATGCAGAAGGAAGGCCGCCGCCCGGACCTCCTCATCCAGGTGAACACCGGCGCCGAACCCCAGAAGGCCGGCATCCTGCCCGCCGAAGCCGATGGCTTCATCCAGGCCTGCCGCACCAGCTGGAACCTCCCCGTCACGGGCCTGATGTGCATTCCCCCCGCCGAGGAAGACCCCGGCCCGCATTTCACCCTCCTCGCCCAACTCGCCCGCGAGCACGGCCTCCCGATCCTCTCCATGGGCATGAGCGGCGATTTCGAGACCGCCATCCGCCACGGCGCCACCCATGTCCGCGTCGGCTCCGCCATCTTCGGGGCGCGCGTGGTGGGGTGAGGGCGGCGCCTTGGGGAGGACGCTGTCCTCCCCAAACCCCTCCTGCCAGGGAGCAGTGCTCCCTGGACCCGCCGCGAATGGGCATGTTGAGGGAGGGGGCGTCGTGGGCGCGCCCTTGATGCAAGGCGGAGCCAGCCCCCTCCCTCAACATGCCCTTTGTCCTGGGGTCCACGGGGCCTTGGCCCCTGGCGGAGAGGGTCTGGGAGAGGCAGAGCCTCTCCCAGGATGCGCCCCTCACCCCAGCGCGCGCGCCTGTGCCGTGGCGGCGGCCATGTGGGTGGGGTTCGCCAGTTGGGCCCAGCGTTGGTAGGCGGCGTTCACATCGGCGGTGGCGATGGGTTGGCGCGCGAGGGTGAGTGGGTCTGGCTCGCCGGCCAGGGCGGCACGGATGCGCTCCAGGGGCTGGGTCATCTCGATGGCGGACATCACGCCGGCGAGCGCCATGCCGAGCGGCCCGCCGGTCAGGCCGGCGCCCAGGGCGCGCATGGTGGGGTGGATGTCGGTCCCGGTCACCGCCCGGTAGATCATGCCGGCCCCCGGCACATGGTGCAGCGGGTTCAACCCGTTGAGCACATCGTCAAAGCTCATCTCGCCCGGGATGGGGATGGCTTCATCCGGGCCGAGTTCCGGGCCGCCATCGGCGGGGCTGGGGACGCTGAGGCTGCCGGGCGGGCGGAAGGCGAGGCGAATCGGGTCCATCATGGCGGGCTCCGGGGGCGGGTCTGACACGCGGAATGGGCAAGGCCCGTGCCAGGCCGCTGGCTTGCAAGGGTCGCCAAACCGGACCACATAGGTCCTGTAGAGAAATCCGCGCCAGGAACCCAGCATGTTCATCGAAACCGAAAGCACGCCGAACCCCGCCACGCTGAAATTCCTGCCCGGCCGGGACGTGATGGGCCAGGACGGCACGGCCGATTTCGTGGTGGGCGACGATGCCTCCCGCTCGCCGCTCGCGACGCGGCTCCTGGCACTGGAAGGCGTGGCGCGGGTCTTCTTCGGCGCCGATTTCATCACCGTGACGAAGTTTGACACGACGGAGTGGCAGGGGCTGCGCCCGCAGGTGCTGGGCGCGGTGATGGAGCATTTCCTGGCCGAGCTGCCGGTGATCGAGGGCGTGGGCGAAGATGCGGCCGAGGATTTCGACCCCGCCGATGCCGAGGCCGTGGCCCAGATCAAGGAGCTGCTGGACCAGCGTGTGCGCCCCGCCGTGGCGGGCGATGGCGGCGACATCGTCTTCCGTGGCTTCCGCGACGGCATCGTGAAGCTGAAGATGCAGGGCGCCTGCTCGGGCTGCCCCTCCTCGCGCGCCACGCTGAAGCATGGCGTGGAGAACATGCTGCGCCACTACGTGCCCGAGGTCATGGGCGTCGAGCAGGTCGAGGCGTAAATGGCCGAGCCGCTGAACGCAGCCGCGCTCGACCAGCTTTTTCGCGAAGCGCGGACCCAGAACAAGTGGCAAGACACGCCGGTGGCGGAGGAGACGCTGCGCGCCCTCTACGATCTGCTGAAATGGGGCCCGACCAGCGCCAATTCCTCGCCCGCACGCTTTGCCTTCATCACCTCGGATGCGTCCAAGGCGAAGCTGAAGGAAGCGCTATCCCCGGGCAATGTCGAGAAAACGATGACGGCGCCGGTCACCGTGATCGTCGCGCATGACCCGAAATTCTACGACCAACTGCCGAAGCTGTTTCCGCATGCCGATGCGCGCAGCTGGTTCGCGGGGAATTGGTCGCTGGCGGACACCACGGCGATGCGCAACGGCACGCTGCAGGGCGCCTATCTGATGCTGGCGGCCCGCTCGCTCGGCCTTGATGTCGGCGCGATGAGCGGCTTCGACAACATGAAGGTGGATGACCTGTTCTTCGCTGACACAGGCTGGAAGTCCAACTTCCTCGTCAGCCTCGGCCATGGCGACCCGGCCGGCATTTTCCCGCGCAGCCCTCGCCTTGAATTCGACGAGGCTTGCCGGATCCTTTGATGGCCAGCGCGGCGCCTCAGCGCCGCGCTTCGCCGGCCCAGCCCTGCACCAGGCCCGGGCTGGCCTTGTCATCGCGGCTGCGCAGTTCGGCGGCGATCCGCGCCTCCCGGCGCAGCTGGCTGATCCGCTTGCGCTCACTGACGCGGCGCTGATGATCCTGCAAGACGAAAACCAGTGGGATGCAGGCCAGCGCCAGCATGAAAATGCCCAGCAGGTGCGGCGAAATATGTGCAAGCGTGCTGACCATCATACCCAAACTCCATCACTTCCCTCGGACCATGCCCCGCCGCGGCCCCTGGCCGTGGAGGAGTGCCGCGCGAACCCGTGGCAACCCTCGGTTGAAGTCTTTTAGTCGGAGCTTGCTGAACCCCCACTGAGGCCCTGATTCAGCCTTCGTTCAGCCACAAACCGCCAAGCCGATGCGCATGTTCCGTCGCCTCCTCCTGCCGCTATTGGCCCTGTCGATCTTGCCCCTGGGCTCCCAGGCCTCGCCGACCATGGCGCAGGAGAGGCGTGACCATGAGCGCGCGCGCGCCGCGCTGGAGGCCGGGCAGATCCGTCCCCTCTCCGACCTGCTGGCCGAGGTGGAGCGCCGCTTCCGCGGCCGCGTGATCGAGGCGGATCTGGAACGCGACGACGCGCAATGGCTTTATGAACTGAAGATCCTGCCGCCCAATGGCCGCATCTTCATCATCGAGCTGGACGCCGCCACCGGCACCCTCGTCCGGTCCCGCGGGACCGTGCAGGAGCGTGTGTCGGGCGAGGCGCAGCCGCGCTCGCCCATGCGCCCCTAGAACCTGCCCGGGGCTTCGGGGCATCACCCCGGGGTGCGGGTGCGCCCGTCAACACCAGCGAGACGGCGGTCAACCTTTGTTGATGACGTTCCGGGGCAAGGCGCTGGACGGCCGCCGGCCGCCCGCGCATCTTCACGCCATGCGCCTTTTGATCGTCGAAGACAGTCCCGAACTGCACCAACAGCTCCGCACCGGCCTGACCGAGGCCGGTTTCGCGGTGGATGGCGCCATGGATGGCGAGGAAGCCCTGCATCTGGGCGAGACCGAGCCCTATGACGCCGTGGTGCTCGATCTCGGCCTGCCCCGCGTGGATGGGCTGACCGTGCTGCGCCGCTGGCGCGCGGCCGAGCGCGCCATGCCCGTCCTCATCCTCACCGCCCGCGACTCCTGGACCGAGAAGGTGGAGGGGCTGAATGCGGGTGCCGATGACTACCTGGCCAAGCCCTTCGCCATGGCCGAGCTGGTGGCGCGGCTGAACGCGCTGATCCGCCGCTCCAACGGTGTGGCCAAGACCGAGCTGGTCTTCGGCGAGATCCGCCTGGACACCGCGGCCCGCGCCGTCTCCCGCGCCGGGCAGTCGGTGCGGCTGACCGCGCTGGAATATGGCATGCTGGCCTATCTCGCCTTGCATGCCGGCCGGCCGATCTCCAAGACCGAGCTGACCGAGCACCTCTACGCCCAGGATTTCGACCGCGATTCCAACACGCTGGAGGTCATCGTCGCACGGCTGCGCCGCAAGCTGGGGGACCAGCTGATCGAAACGGTGCGCGGCCAGGGCTATCGGCTGGTGCCTGGGTGAAGTCCCTCACGCGGCGCCTGACGCTTCTCACCACGCTGTGGGTCGCGATTGGCCTTGGCCTGATGGGCTGGTTCGTGGTCCGCACCGATGAGCGGCAGATCGAGGCCGCCGCCGATGCGCGCCTGGCGAGCCTGCTGGACGCCGTGGTGGCCGCTACCGCCTTTGACCCGGCGGCCGGCCCCCTGCTGACCCGCCCGCTGGCCGATCCGGAATTCGACCGCCCGCTCTCCGGCCATTACTGGCAGCTCACCGGGCCAGGCGGCAGCCAGGCCACCTCCCGCTCGCTCTGGGATTCGCGCCTGGTGCCGCCGCTGCGCGAGCCGGAGGGAATCCGCGCCCGCAACATGGAGGGTCCGCGCAGCGAAAGGCTGCGCGTGCTGGAGCGCGACGTGCAGATCGAGGGCCGCTTCGGCCGGGTGCCGATCACCGTGCAGGTGGCGGTGGCGCGCGAGGGCACGGATGATGAGATCGCGACGCTCCGGCAGAATGTGATCCTGGCCTTTGCGCTGCTCGGGACCGGGCTGGTGGCGGTGGTGGCGCTGCTTGTCATCTGGGGCCTGCGCCCACTGCGCCGCACCCAGGAGGAGCTGGTGGAGGTGCGCGAGGGACGGCGCCAGCACATGGATATCGTCGCCCCCACCGAGATCGCGCCCCTGGTGGCCGAGATCGAGGCGTTGATCGAGCAGAACCGCGCCACGGTGGAGCGCGCCCGCAATCATGTGGGCAACCTCGCGCATGCGCTGAAGACACCCATCGCCGTGCTGCGCAACGCGCTGGAGACAGGCGATACGAGCGGCGCCCGCGCCCAGACCACAACGCTGGAGCGCCTGGTCCAGCACCATCTCCGCCGCGCCCGCGCCGGCGCCCTGGCCGGCACGGCGGGGGCGGAGAGCATCCCACTCGCCATTGCCGAGGCGCTGGCCACCGCGCTGCGGCGCCTGACCGCGGCGCGCGGAATTGTCATCCGCGTGACGGGCGAGGCCGAGGCCCGCATCCGCGCCGACAGCCAGGACCTGACGGAAATGCTGGGCAACCTCATGGAGAATGCCTGCAAATACGGGGTGGGGCGGGTCGTGGTGCGGGTCCGCGCGGCATCGCCCAGCCGCATCGCCATCGAGGTCGAGGATGACGGGCCCGGCCTGCCGGAAGGCGAGGATGGCGCAGCCCTGCTGCGCGGCGTCCGGCTCGATGAGGCCAAGCCCGGCTCCGGCCTGGGCCTCGCCATCGTCGCCGACCTGGCGGCGCTGTATGATGGGCATCTGACGCTGGAGCGGGGGCGGCAGCTGGGTGGGCTGGTGGCGCGGCTTGACCTGCCGGGGCGCCTGGCCAGCGAGACCTGATCAGGGCCCGGATTGAGCGGGCGGCATGCCCCCCAGCCGATAGCCCCCATCATCCGTCACCAGCAGCCGGGCCTCCTGCGGGTCGGCCTCGATCTTGCGGCGCAGGCGATAGACATGGGTTTCCAGCGTGTGGGTCGTGACGGCACTGGAATAACCCCAGACCTCGCCCAGCAATTCGGCCCGTGGCACCGCTCGGCCGCCGGCGCGGTGGAGGTAGAGCAGGATGGCCGCCTCCTTCTCGGTCAGGCGGATGCGGGCGCCGTCGCTGCCCTCCAGCAACTTCGCCGCAGGGTGGAAGGCGTAGCCTGGCAGGGCGATCGCGGCCTCGGGCGAGGCCTCGAACACCGCGAGCAGGGCATGCAGCCGCGCCAACAGCTCCGCCACGCGGACCGGCTTCGGAATGCGCTCGGTGATGCCCTCGGGCAGGGCGGCATCGCCGCCCAGCAGCAGCACGGGGCGGCCCCCGCCGGCCTCGCGCAGGAGCTTGCCCCAATGGGCGGGCCCCGGCAGGGCGGCGGCATCCAGCA
>NZ_JAIEQY010000257.1 GCF_019747315.1 Roseococcus sp.
ATTCACGCTCGGCTGCGCCTCACGATCAGACGCGTTGCCCGGCTGATTCACGCTCGGCTGCGCCTCACGACCAGACGCGTTGCCCGGCTGATTCACGCTCGGCTGCGCCTCACGATCAGACGCGTTGCCCGGCTGATTCACGCTCGGCTGCGCCTCACGACCAGACGGGGTCCCCTCACTCGACATTCGCCGCCTGCTCCCGCAGCCGCTCGATCGCCGCCTTCAGCTCCAGCCCGATGCGCGTCAGCGCCACGCTGGCCGATTTGCTGCACAGCGTGTTCACCTCGCGCACGAATTCCTGCACCAGGAAATCCAGCTTGCGCCCGGCGCCCTCGCCTTCCGCCACCAGCCCGCGCGCGGCGGCCAGATGCGCGCCCAGGCGGTCCAGCTCCTCGCGCACATCGGATTTGGCGGCGAGGAGTGCCACCTCCTGCGCCAGCCGCTCCTCCGGGAAGCGGGCGCGCCCGGCCTCGCCCAGCAGGGCGGCGAGGCTTTCCATCAGCTTCGCGCGCTGCGCCTCGGGCTGAGTCGCGGCCTCCGCGGTGGCGGCGGCGCAAAGCGCCTCGATCTCATCGAGCAGCGCGGTGAGGATGGCGGCCAGCCGCTCGCCCTCGGCCATGCGCGATGCCCAGAGCGCCGCAAGGCCGCGCTGGAAGGCGGCCAGCAAGGTGGCGCGCCGCATCTCCTCCTCCGCCTCGCTGGGCTCGGGCGCCTCGGCGCGGAAAATGCCGGGCAGGGCCAGCAGCGCCTCGGCGCGCGGGGTCTCGGCACCGAGCCGCGCAGCCACGTTCCGCGCCAGCTCCACCATGCGATCCAGCGCGGCGAGATCCGGCGTGAGCGGCGCGCGGCCCTCCTGCTTCAGGGCCAGGCCGATCTGCACATTGCCGCGCTTCAGGCGCTTGGCCGCAGCCTCGCGCGCTGACCCTTCCAACGCATCCAGGCCGGGCGGCAGGCGGAAGCGCAGCTCCAGCCCGCGCCCATTCACCGATTTCATTTCCCAGGCGAAGCCGCTGCCATCGGCCAGGGTGCCGGCCTCCCGCGCAAAGCCGGTCATGCTGCAAAGGCGCTGTGTCATGCAGGGCTTGTCCCGCGCCAAGGCGGCGCTGTCCAGGTCAACGGAACCTCTTCCGAGGACCGCGACAGCGATGCTCACCGCCCTGGAATCCAGACCCGGAAGACTGAGCCTTCGCCCAACCCGCTCTCGATGGCCAATTGGCCGCGATGCCGCGTCAGGATGTGCTTCACGATGGCCAGCCCGAGCCCGGTATTGCCCGCCCCGCGCCCGCGCCCTTTGTCCACGCGGTAGAAGCGCTCGGTCAGGCGGGGAATGTGTTCCTTCGCGATGCCCGGCCCGTCATCCCGCACGGCGAAGGCCACGCCCTCACGCGTCCCCAGGCGCGCCGGCTCGGCCGAAAGCCGCACCTCGGCCTGGGCGTGGCGCAGCGCGTTGTCCAGCAGGTTGCGCGCCACCTGGCCCAGCTGGTCGGCATCGGCGGGGCTCGCGGTGAGCGGCACCTCGGGCAGGGCCAGCGTGAGGCGGATGCCGCGCGCGGCATAGAGCGGCTCCATCGCCGCCGCCTCGGCGCGCAGCAGGACCAGCAGGTCGGCCTCGCCCTCCGGCGGCTGGTGCTCGCTCATTTCGACGCGGGAGAGGCCGAGGAGGTCATCAATCAGCCGGCGCATGCGCTCCGACTGCTCGGCCATGATGCCGAGGAAGCGTTCCTGCGCGGCCGGGTCATCGCGCGCCGGGCCGCGCAGCGTCTCGATGAAGCCCATCACGCTGGCCAGCGGCGTGCGCAATTCGTGGCTGGCATTGGTGACGAAATCCACCCGCATCCGCTCCACCGCGCGCGCCGCCGAACGGTCGGTCAGCATGATGACGAGGCGCCCGCCATCGGCCAGCGGCGGCTGCATCACCAGCACCTGGCCCGAGAGGTCGCGCGTCACGGCCCCGGGCAGCACCAGTTCGACCGGCTGGGGGGCAGCCTCGGCCACGCAGCGGTCAAGCGCGGCCGCCATGACAGGGTGGCGCAGCAGCGCGCCGAGATCGCCCCGCGCCAGCCCCTCCCCCACCAGGCCGAAGAGCCGCCGCGCCGCGCGATTGGCGCGCAGCGGCGAGCGATCGGCCGCGAGCACGATCAGCGGGTCGGGCAGCGCCTCCACGATGGCCTCGTCGGCGGCGCGCAACTGCACGACCAATGCCGCGCGCGTCTGCAGCGAGCGGGTGAGGCGGGCCAGGCCCTCCTCGATCTCACCGATCGCGGGAAGGCGGGGCGCCGGCAGGGGGGCGCTGAAGGGGCCCTGCTCCTCGGCCGCGCGGCGCAGGGCGGCGTTCAGCCGCATCACGCCGGCCAGCCAGTACCAGGCCAGCGCCAGCCCCGCCGCGAGGCACAGGCCGAGCGCCAGGAAGCCCGCCCCCGGCGCCAATGCGCCCGTGGCGATCAGCGTGCCCAGCACCACGACCGGCACGCCCGAGATGAGCGCGGTGGTGCCCAGGAAGCGGCTGGGGCTCAGCTGCCGGGGCCTCCCGGCAGGGGGGCCGACTGCACCAGGCTGGGCTCGCCCGAGGCGCGGATCTCAAAGACGGCGAGGCCGCGGGCAAGGCCGCCTGCCTCCAGCAGCCGCACCGGGCCATCGGCGCCCATGAAGGCGGCCCCCACCGGCGGCGCGCCCTCGCGTGCCGAACGGGCGGCCAGCGCCACCGCGTCATAGGCGGCGCCGGCAAGGCGCGGCGCGCGTTCGTTGAAGGCGGTGTCGTATTGCTGGTCGAATCGCGCACGGCCAACGGGATCAGGACCCGGGAACCAGGCGCCGACCAGCGCCGCCTCCTGCCCGAGCGTGGCATCGGTCGCCCAGAGGCTGGTGCCGAGCAGGCGCGGCGCCCCGCCCGGGAAAGCGGCGGCAATGGCATTGGCCGCGGCCCGGGCGCCCGGCCCGCCATAGCCGATCAAGACCGCCTCGGGCGGATTGCCCGCGAGTTGCTGCGCCGTCGCCGCCATGTCGCTGCGGTTGGAGGAGAGCAGGATCAGCGGCGGCGGCGCGCCCAGTTGCTGCGCCGCGCCGCGCAACGCCACGGCCAGGCGCTGGCCGAAGGGATCATCCGGCGCCATCAGCGCAAAGCGCCGCGCGCCCGCTTCGGAGGCGGCCGCCACGATGCGCCGCACCTGCTGCGAGGGCGTGATTCCCAGCACCCAGACGCCCGTGCCGGCCTGGGTTTCGTCCGAGGTGAAGGCGAAGACAGGCGCGCGGCCGCGTGCGGCGCCCACCGCCTGGGCGGTCTCGGCCAGGGTCAGTGGCCCGGCCAGCGCCACCGCCCCATCGGCCAGCGCCGCCTGGGCCGCCTGCGCCGCGCCGGAGGGCGTGCCGCGCGTGTCCCGCGGCAGCAGCTCGATCCGCCGGTCGCCCTGATCGAACAGCGCCAGCTGCGCCGCGTTCAGCATGGCCTGGCCGAGCGGGGCATTGCCGCCAGTCAGCGGCAGCAGCAGCCCAACCGGCAGGCTGGGCCCGGCCGCGCCGGGGCTGGCTGGCACCGTCCAGGGCTGGATGCCCGCCTGCGGTCGGCGGAAATCCCGCGCCGGGGGTTGCGGGGCGCAGCCGATCAGCACAAGACACAGGGAGGCCAGGGCGACCCCCCATGGAAATTGACGACGCATCCCCATCCCCTTCTCCCGCCGTGCCAGGCCAGGCCCCAGGCCTGACGCTGGTGGCCACGCCCATTGGCAATCTGGCGGATTTCTCGCCCCGCGCGCAGAAGGCCCTGGCCGAAGCCCGCGCCATCCTGTGCGAGGATACGAGAGTAACCTCCAGACTGCTCGCGCGGCATAGCATTTCCGCGACACTCCTGGCTTTGCACGACCACAACGAGGAAAGCGAGGCCCCCCGGCTGGTTGCACGGCTGCTGGCCGGCGAAAACCTGGCCCTGGTGAGCGATGCCGGCACGCCGCTGGTCTCTGACCCCGGCTTCCGCCTGGTGCGGGCAGCCATCGCGGCCGGCGTGAATGTCAGCGCGATTCCCGGCCCGAATGCGGCAGTGATGGCGCTCACCCTCTCCGGGCTGCCGCCGCATCCTTTCCTGTTCCATGGATTCCTGCCGCCTAAGGCGGCCGCCCGCGCGGCCGAGATCGCGAGGATTGCGGGGATGGAGGCGGCCGGGCTTTCCGCCACGCTGATCTTCTACGAGGCGCCGCACCGCGTGGCCGAGGCGCTGGCCGCCCTCGCCGAGGGCCTCGGCGCCGACCGCCCCGCCTGCGTGGCGCGCGAGCTCACGAAGCGTTTCGAGGAGGTGCGGCGCGGCAGCCTGGCGGAGCTGGCCGCGCATTACGCGGCGCATGAGGCGCGCGGCGAGGTGGTGTTCTGCGTCGGCCCCGCGCCGCCCCCGGCCGAGCCCACGGGCGATGCGCTGGATGCGGCGCTGCTTGCGGCCATGGGACGGATGACACTGCGGGACGCGGCCGCGAGCGTGGCGGAAGCAACGGGGCTGCCGCGCAAGCGGGTCTATGCGCGGGCGCTGGAGTTGCAGGGGTGAAGAAAGACGGGCCTCCGGCGGCCGGGGCCGAGGGGCCCCGGACCCAGAAACTTTGGGGCAGCGCTGCCCTTCGCCGTGAAGTGCTGCCCCAAGGAGCTGGGGTCCGGGGCCCCTCGGCCCCGGCCGCCGGAGGCCCTTTTCCCTTTCGCCTCGCATGACTCCAGGCCGCCGCATCCTCTGGGTCAACATCCTCTTTGGCGCCGGCCTCGCCCTGGTCCTGCCGTGGCTGGGGGCGGGGCTGCTGGCGCATCTCTGGGGGAAGGCGCGCGGCACGCTCTGGTCTTCGCAACACGCCTATGCCGTGCGGACCTTCTGGATGGGCCTGGTGGGCCTGGCCGGTGCCATCGCCTGCGCCGAAATCGGGCTGATGGAGCCACTCCTGGCGCTGACCTGGCTCTACATGGCCGCCCGTGTCACCCGCGGCTTCCTCGCCTGGGAACGCGAGGAATGGATCACCGATCCAGGGCGCTTCCTGTAGGCAACAGCGCATGCCACGCCTGCCACTCACCGGCCCGGACAGCCTCCTTCTCCGCCGCTATGCCCCGCAGCTTCGCGCCGGCAATCTCGCGGGCGGCGCTGTGGTTCCAGAAGGTGAAGCGGGACTGGACCGGAGGGCACAGGTCATCGAGCCGCGCCCGCATGGGAGGCTTAAAGCCGCAATGTCAAGAAAATGCCCTGGGCAATTCCGCCACCACGCGCCGGCCGATTGCCGGCGCCCCGGCTGGGATGGCGGCGAAGAGGTCCTTTTCCGCCTCGATCAGCGTCACACCCCCCAGCCGCCGCAGGCTGGCACGCCCGATCCGGTCCCATAGCGCCGCGCCGCGCAGCGCGAAGCGCCATGGCAAGGGCGGCACAAAGAGCGCCGCGTCCCGCCGGGTGACGGCGAACATCTGGCGCTGCAACTGCCCCTCCAACTGGCCACGCGAATAGGGGCGGCCCTGGCCAAAGGGCGTGTGGTCGAACAGCGCCCAGCTTCCCAGGCGGTTGGGCGCCACCACCAGCAGGCGCCCATCATCGCGCAGGACGCGCCAGCATTCGCGCAGCAGGGCATGGGTGCCCTCGCTCGATTCCAGCGCGTGGACCAGCAGGATGCGGTCCATGCAGCAATCAGGCAGTGGCAAATGGCGGTCCTGCACCTGCGCCGAACCGGGCATGGGGCCCAGCCCCTCGGGCGTGAGCGCGATCCGCCGGCCCGCCTGGCCGGGCCAGAGCGCCATGTAGGGCGCGGCCCAGCCCAGCCCCAGGACCTCCAGCCCCCTGGCATCGGGCCAGAGCGCGGCCACCCGCGCGCCGAGCAGTCGGGCCGCCACCCGGCCCAGCGGCGCGCGATAGAATTCCGGCAGCCCGTGGACCTCTCCGCTCATGCAGGGGATATAGGATGCCAGAACGCCCCAAGGGAGTGCCCCCGATGGAGAAGCCATGACCCTCACCGTGAAGCCCATTCCGATCCTGGATGACAATTACGCCTGGTTCCTGCGCGACGAGGCGACGGGGATGACGGCCGTGATGGACGCCGCCGTGGTGGAGCCCATTGCCGATTTCATCGCCGCCGAAGGGGGCCGTCTCGATTGGCTGCTGATCACCCACCACCATGGTGACCACATCGCCGGCATCCCGGAACTGGCCAGGCGCTTCGGCGCGAAGATCGCCGGCAATGCCAAAGACGCCGCCCGCCTGCCACCGCTCGATGTCGCGTTGAAGCCGGGGGACAGCTTCGCGCTGGGCGAATCGGTGGCCGCCATCCTGGACAGCCCGGGCCACACGCGCGGCCATATCGCCTGGAGCTTCGCGGCCGACCACGCGCTGTTCAGCGGCGACACGCTCTTCGCCGCGGGATGCGGCCGGCTGCTGGAGGGAACGCCGGCCGAGATGTTCTCCTCGCTCGCCGCCTTCGCGCATCTGCCGGATGCGACGCGCGTCTATTGCGGGCATGAATACACCCTCTCCAACATCCGCTTCGCCCTGACGATCGAGCCCGACAACCTGGCGCTGACCGCCTATTCCGTGCAGGCCAAGGCGCAGCGCGAGGCCGGGCAGCCCACCATCCCCACAACGCTGGGGCTGGAGCGCGCGGTGAATCCCTTCGTCCGCGCCAAGGATGTGGCCGAACTCGCGGCGCGCCGCGCCGGAAAGGACAGCTTCCGATGAAACTTCATTACTCCGCCGCCAGCCCCTTCGTCCGCAAGGTCGTCGCCGTGGCGCTGCATCACGGCATTCGGCTGGAGCGGGTGGCGACCAATCCGCATGCGAGCCCGGCCGAGCTGCTGGCGGACAACCCGCTCTCCAAGGTGCCGGCCCTGGTGACGGATGACGGCCTGACGCTGCCCGACAGCCCGCTGATCTGCGAATACCTCGACAGCCTGGGCGGTGCCACCAAGCTCTACCCGGCCGGTGATGCGCGCTGGCCGGCGCTGCGGCTCGCGGCGCTGGCCGATGGCATCCTGACGGCCGCCGTGCTGCGGCGCGGCCAATCCCTGATGCCGCAGGATGAGGCGCGTGCCGGCACCATCGCGCGGCAGAAGGCGGCGGTGGCCCGCACACTGGACCTGCTGGAGGCCGAGGGCGTGCCCGCTTCGCTCACCATCGGCACCCTCACCCTGGTCTGTGCGCTCGGCTACCTCGATTTCCGCTTCGGCGAGGAGGATTGGCGCCAGGGCCGGCCCAGGCTCACCGCCATCTACGACGCGCATATGGCGAACCCGATCTTCGCCGAGACGGTACCGGTCGGGTGAGGTTGACCGATCCGGGGCTGGACCCGCGCGCGCTGATCACGGAACTCGGGCTGCAACCGCATCCCGAGGGTGGGCATTTTCGCGAAATCTTCCGCCACGCGCCGGCCGATGGCACGCGCGGCGAAAGCACCGCCATCTACTACCTGCTCGCCCCGGGCGAGCGCAGCCATTGGCACCGCGTGGATGCCGATGAGGGCTGGCACTGGTATGGCGGCGGCGCGCTGGCGCTGCGGCTCTTTGACGGCCAGGACCTGCGGACCATCCATCTCGGCCCCGACATCGCCGCCGGGCAGCGCCCCTTCGCCATGGTGCCGCGCGGAACCTGGCAGGCGGCGGCGCCGCTGGAGGGATGGGTGCTCTGCGGCTGCACGGTGGCGCCAGCCTTCTCCTTCGAGGGCTTCGAGATGGCGCCTTCGGGGTGGGAGCCGGGATGAAACAGCAAGAAGGCCTCCGGCGGCTGGGGCCGAAAGGCCCCAGACCCCAATCCTTGGGATCAACGATATGAGCACTTCCCTTGCCTGGGATGAACGCTATGCGGGCGGCGAGTTTCAGTTCGGGACCGCGCCCAATGAGTATCTCCGGGCGCAGGCCTGGCGCTTCCGCCCAGGCATGGCGACGCTCGCGCTGGGCGATGGCGAAGGGCGCAACGGCGTCTGGCTTGCCAAGCTCGGGCTTGCGGTCACCAGCCTCGATTGGTCCGCCGTTGCGGTCGGCAAGGCGCAGGCCTTCGCCGATGCGCGCGGCGTGCCGCTCGATGCGCGCCAGGCCGATGTCGCGCGCTGGGACTGGCCCGAGGCGCAATACGACCTCATCGCCTGGATCTACCTGCATTTGCCACCGGAAGACCGCGCCATTGCCACCGCCGGCTGCCTGCGCGCCCTGAAGCCGGGCGGCCTGCTGGTGCTCGAATGCTTCTCGCCCGCGCAGGAGGGTCGCCGCTCGGGAGGGCCGAAAATCCCCGCCCTGCTCTGGGATCGCGCCATTGTGGAGCGCGAATTCGCGGGGCTGGAGGTGCTGGAACTCACCGAAGGCGCGGTGCGGCTCGATGAAGGCCCACGCCACCAAGGGCTGGCGGAAGTGGTGCGCTGCGTGCTCCGCAAAAGCTGATTTGCCGGAGCGCGCTTTCGTGCCAGCCTGCCGGAAAACCACTCCGGAGGATCCCATGACCATCGCGCGCCGCGCCCTGCTCGCCACGCCCATCCTCGCCGCGCCCGCTTTTGCGCAATCCTTCCCCGCGCGGCCCATCCGCCTGATCGTCGGCTTCCCGCCGGGCGGCGGCTCGGACCTGGTGGCGCGGCCCATCGCGCAGCGGATGAGCGAGAGCCTGGGCCAGCCCGTGCTTGTGGAGAATCGTGGTGGCGCCAATGGCAATCTGGGCCTGGATGCGGTGGCGAAGGCAGCGCCCGATGGCTACACCTTCGGCCATGTGAACAATGCCGTGATCGCGGTGAACCCGCTGCTCTATCGCAACCTCCCCTTCGATTCGACGCGGGATTTCGCGCCCATTGCGCTGGCCACCGTGGGCGGGCTGTTCTTCATGGTGCCGGCCGAGCTTGGCATCCGCACCCTGCCGGAATTCGTGGCCCTCGCGCGCTCGCGCCCCGGGCAGCTGAATTTCGGCTCGGCCGGGCAGGGTTCGATCACGCAACTCGCCTTTGAGCTGTTCGCCGCGCAATCCGGCACGCAGATCGAGGTGGTGCATTACCGCGGCAGCGCGCCGGCCCTGCAGGACATGCTGGGCGGCCGCGTGCAGTTCATGATCGATGGCATCAACCTGGCCAAGCCGCAGGTGGATGCGGGGCGCGTGCGCGCCATCGCCTTCCTGGGCGGCACCGAGCGCCACCCCCTGCTGCCCGACGTGCCCACGGCCGCCGAGCAGGGCATGCCCGACCTTGTCGTGCGCGGCTGGCAAGGCTTCGTCGGCCGCGCCGGCACGCCCGAGCCCATCCTCGAGGCGTTGCAGAACGCGATCCGCGATGCGGTGAATGACCCCGGCGTGCAGGGCATCTTCGGCAGCCAGGGCATCATCCCCCGCTACCAAGACCGCGCCACCATGGCCCGCCTGATCCGCGAGGAGACAGCGACCTGGCAGCCCATCATTCAAAGGCTGGGCCTGCGCCTGGACTGAATGGATTGCAAAGGTCTGGACCTTTGCCGGGGTTCAAGGGGCAGCGCCCCTTGTCTCATGGACGATCTCTCCGCCCACCATGGTCATTTCCGCCGCGACATCCTTGAGCGCGGAGAGTTCGACAGTGAGCGGATCCGCCGTCAGCACCGCGAGATCGGCGAGCTTGCCCACCTCGATTGCGCCCTTGTCGCGCTCCGACATGGTCAGGTAGGCGCCGGCATTCGTCGCGGCGCGGATGGCGCTTTCGCGGCTGATCGCCTGCCCCTCCCCCACTGCGCGCTGGGTGTGCATGTTCTGCCGCGAGACCGCCTGCCACATCGGGTAGAACATCGAGACGGGGACGTTGTCCGTCGCCAGCGCATAGGTCACGCCCGCCTCCTCCAGCCAGCGCAGGGGCGAGATGCTGTCTTCGTTGGGCAGCTTGTGGCGGTCCAGCAGAAGGTGGCCCTCCTTGTAGATGTAGCGGTTGGTGTGGGTGGTCAGCACCAGGCCGAGGTCGCGGATGCGGTGCACCTGCTCCTGGCTCAGCACCGCGATATGGCCCAGCACCCACCGCAGGTCGCGGATGGGGACCACCTCATTCACCTCGGCGAAGAGGTCCAGCATGTTGGGCCAGATGCCGATGGCGCGGATGCCGTGCCGCGCGCAGGCGATGAGCATTTCCTTCGCGCGTTCGCGGTCCAGCCCCATGTCGTAGTTGAAGCCCGCCCAGCCGGTATAGGGCGCGGCCTGGGCGCGGAGCGCATTGTCCGGCGTACGGCCGATCTCGGTGATGAGGCCGGAGAGGCGCAGCCTGTCATCGCCCAGCCCCGCGCCGGCCAGCTGATGCGCCCAGCCGCCGATCAGCCGTTCCATGGAGACACCCTCCATGCCGCGCCAATCCGGGCTGAGCGCCAAATGCGAGCGCATGGTGAGCTTGCCGGCGGCATGCACCTCGCGATAGGCGGCGAGCAATTCAGCCGCGACGCCGTGTTCCTCATAGATGCTGGTGGTGCCGAAGGCGTGGTACATCGCCGCCGATTTCGGCAACCCCGCCACGCGATGCGCATGGGTGAATCCCGGCGCCATGTGGAAGGCGGCGAGTTCCATCAGCGGCACATAGCCGCGTTCGGTGATCACGCCGTTCGGCTCGCCTGCCGCGTCCTTCTCGATGGTCACTGAAGGGTGCGGCGGCGCCGTCTCGCGCGTGATTCCGGCGAGCTTCAGCGCCATGGAATTGGCGAGCGAGACCAGCGGCAGCGAATGCCGCCAGAAGCCCCAGATGGGCCGGATATAGACGGGGTTGCGCGGCGCCGCGTCATCCAGCTCGGCCCGCGTCGGCCAACGGCCTTCGGCGAGGGATTCCGGCAGGTCCCAATAGAAGGGCGGCTCGCCCACCGGCATGGTGACGATCCAATCGCCCGGCGCCTTGTCCTTCGCCAATTCCGCGATGCGCGCCTGGATGGCGGCGACGGAGCGGCAGCCGGCGAGGCTGGGGAAGACATCTTTCAGCCCCTCGCGATCCATATGCGCGTGGCCGTCGATCAGGCCTGGCAGCACGGCTCGGCCACCCAGCGCGATGTGCCGGGTGTGGGGTGCGGCGTGGCGCTGGACCATCGCGTCCTCGCCCACCGCGATGAAGCGGCCGGCACGAATGGCGACGGATTGCGCGATGGAAAAGCGCGCATCGGCGGTGATGATCTTCCCGCCGCTGAGGATGATGTTGGCCGGTTCCATGCGCTTCACTCCGTGCGTTGCAGCCGGCCCTGGCGGACCATCTCGGCCCAGCGGGCCACATCCTCGCGGAAATAGGTGGCGAAGGCGGCGCTCTCGGCCGGGATGGGCTGGGCGGCGGAAAGGCGCAGCCGCTCGCGCACCGCGGGCGCCTGCAAGGCCGCCAGCGCCGCCGCCTCCAGCCGGCGCTGCGCGGCCTCCGGCGCGCCCGCCCGGATGAAAAGGCCCACCCAGGTCTCGAAGGCATAGCCGGGCACCGCTTCGGCAATGGCCGGCACATCGGGCAGCACGTCCGAGCGCGTGCGCGAGGTGATGCCGAGCGCGCGCACCGCCCCCTGCTGCACCTGGCCGATGGAGGAGGCCATGACATCCAGCAGCATGTCGATGCGCTGTGCGATCAGGTCGGGATAGACGGCGCCCGAACCGCGATAGGGCACATGCAGGAGTTCAACCCCGGCGGCAGCGCCCAGCAGCACGCCGGCCAGATGACTGCCCGTGCCAGGCCCCGAGGAGCCATAGCTCACCCGCCCCGGCGCCACCCGCGCCGCCGCGAGCAGACCTGCCACATCGCGATGCGGCGATTGCGGCGAGACGACCAGCAGCGAAGGAATGGCACCCATGCCCAGAACAGGCGTCAAGTCCCGCACCGGATCGAAGCCGAGCGCGGTCAACGAGACGGAGCTGGCCAGCCCCGCGCCGGTGAAGAGGATCGTGTGGCCATCCGGCCGTGATTGCTGCGCCACATAGGCGGCGCCCAGATTGCCGCCGGCACCGGGACGCGTATCGATGGCAACCGGTTGGCCCAGCCTGGCGGCCAGTTCCGGCGCCAAAACACGGGCCAGGACGTCAATCGTGCCACCAGGTGCGAAGGGGACCACGATCGTCAAGGGCCGCTCAGGAAAGGCCAGGGCCAGCCGCACCGGCAACAGGGCGAGGAACAATCCAAGAATGATGCGCATCGAGGGCTCCCGGTCATGCCAGGATCAGCTTGGACCATGCCGGCCCGCGCCGCCATTCGGTTGACAGAAGCGGAGGCGCCGATTACCTCCGCGCCGTACTGGATGGCGGCGTAGCTCAGCTGGTTAGAGCACGGCACTCATAATGCCGGGGTCAGCGGTTCAAGTCCGCTCGCCGCTACCAGTGCTTACAGGCCATACCCATAGGCGCCGTTTTGGCTGGGGCTTCACCGGGGCTGCAGGGCGCGCTCGGCATCACGAGTCTTTGGGCTCGTCCGGCCACTGGCATGCTTCCACGGCTCTGGGCTGTGCCGTTTGCTCCGACCTTGTGTCGGAGCACCAGCGGCCGGACGAACTTGATGCAGATCAGGCTAAGCCTTCGGCGACCATCAAGGGCGCGGCCGGTGCGCGCACCGCCAACACCAAGTGGCGCCAGGTGCCCGAACAGCTCCGCCCAAAGGTGCCCAAGCTTGCCGAATTGATGGATGCCGCAGAACACGACATCCTGCCTTATATGGACTTCCCGCGCGAGCAGCCACTCAGCATCAGGCGCAGGGCGGTGCAGCCCAGCCGCGCAGGGGGCATTCCGGTGCCCTGGCGACAGCCTCAGATCGGATCCACCCCCGCGCGCGTGCCGCCCTCGGGCTGCCTCTCGCCTTCGCCAAGCCGGTCCTTCACCGCTTCTGCCGCGTGGCCCGCCGCCTTGGCCGCGGCCTCCCCGCTCGTGCTCAAGGCTTCACCCACAGCTGCGACCGCCCCTGAAGCACTTCCTTGGCCCAGATGTTCCTTGACCTTGGCATAGCCTTCCGAGGCGGCATGCGTGGCGTGGTCCAGATGTTCGCCCGCGGCGGCACGGAGCTGTTCGGCCGTCCCGCTGGCGAATTCGCGGACCCGCGCGGTCGCGGCATCCGCCGCCTCGCCCAGCAACTCGTCCTCAGTCTGGGTGCGCGGCAGCGCGGCGCCCAGCGCAGCCCCGACAGCCACGCCCAGAAGGCCGACGAGCAGTGGCTGGTTCTCCAGCAGGCCCGACGCGGAGGACCAGGCCTCGCGCGTCGTGGAGGCCGCGCTTCGGCCTGCCGCTGCCGCACCATCCGTTACGCTCGCCCCGCTTTCCTTCGCGCCATTGATCAGTTTGGACCCCGCATCCGCCACGCGCGATGCGGCGTCTTCGACGTAGGAGCCCAGCCGCGACGCGGCATCACCGACGCGCGACGCGGCATCGCCGACCGCCGCACCCACGCTTGACGCGACTTCGCCGGCGGCACCCGAGGTCTTCTCCACCGCCTCGCTGGTGCCCGAGGGCTGCTCCTCCCCATAAGGGTAGAAGCGGCTCGACGAGTCCCGGCGCGCTGGCGTGCCCTGGCCCGCGCCGCCATTGGCGAGCATCAGCCAGCCCAGACCCGCACCAATCAGAAGGACCGGCAGCGGGTTGTCGCGCACGGCGCCGCCGAGGTTGCGGGCAAAGCTCGCTCCCCCGCTGCCACGGGCAAAATCCGCCATACCATCAACCAGTTCCTCAACGATCTGACCGGGTGCCAGCTTGCCACGGAGTGCGTCCAGCGTGTCGGACACGGTCGCCCGGGCGCGTTCCACATCCTCTTCGATGGCGGCAGGTGACCTGTTGGCGGGATCCGTGCTGTTGCTGCTCATGTGATTTGCTCCTTCACGACATCGGCATCGCGCGAGATCTGCGTGGCCGTCCGATGCGGAACGGGGGTGATGTCCTTCAGTCGCGTCATTGCGCCGCGTAGTGAGATGGTGCCCACCAGCGCCACCACCGCGCCAACGATGAGCGAGGCGACGGTGGCAGAGAGCTGCGTGTGCTCGACCAGCGCGGCGACGGCTGCCTGCAGGAGGATGACGAGCGCCGCGACAAGCAGGCCCCCCCCCACCGCCATGCCACCGATCGCACGGCCGACGGAGGAGGCCTTCTCGCCCATCTCGGCCCGCGCCAGCTGGACTTCCTGGCGCATGAGGGTGGTTGCCTGCTGGATCAGGTCGCCCAGGAGATCAGGAACGCTGCGGTTGGTGTCGTGGCTCACAGCGGGGAATCCGATCGTTCATTCGGCACGGAGCCACTGCGGACAGGCGGCATGGAGAAGCCTGATGCCGCCTTTGCCTCGGCCTCCTGATGCCCCACGGCACCGCCCAACGTTGCGCGGGCCATTGTGGCCGGGCGCGGCGCCGCACCGGCCTGGCTGCCGCCCCGCTGCGGCCCATGGCCGCCAGCGGAATGCGACCTTCCGGTCAGCCTGCCCTCGGCAGAGCTGCTGGCAAAGCGCACCAGCGCAAAGCCGGCAATGGCGGCCGCGCCGAAGAAGAGCGTGGGCTGCCGCCGCGCGAAATCAGTTACGTCCTCGAGGAGCTGCCCCGCGGTGCGCTCCCGCATCGCCTCGGCGAGGCCCTTGATGGAGTCACCCGCGGCGCGCACGTGGCGCGCGATGTCGGGCGCGCTTTCCTCAAGGTCGTCGGCCGCATGGTGGATGGCGCGGGCGAAGCCGGTGGCATGCTCGGCGCCTGCGGCCTTGCCGTCTTCCATCAGCCCCTCGGCGCGCCCCTTCGCCTCGCCGATCAACTCCGCCGCCTGCGCCCTGGTCTGTTCCACGGCGGCGGCAGCGTTGTTCATCGCGCTCTGCGGCGAGCTCTTTTCATGGTCGGTTGGGTCTCGTGGGCTGGCTGACGTTTCTGTCCTGTCGCTCATGGCAACCTCCGATCTGCGGCGTTGAGTGCGCGCTCTTCCCGAAACCTGCATGCGGAACCCAGGTTGCAGCGGGAACCACAAATCTGCGGTGTTCGGCATGTGCAGGGAGCGCGCCGCACTGGCTCGGGCCCGCGCCCGACACGGCCGCGCCGCCTGTGCAGCTGGCCCAGCCCGCCCAGAACGCGTTGGTCGAGCGCTGCAACAGGCGGCTGCGGGATGAGTGCCTCAACGAGAATTTGTTCACCACGATGCCGCAGGCCCGGGCGGTGCTGGCCACCTGGCGGCGGGACGACAACACCATTCCGCCGCACTCGAAGCTGGGCGGGCGCACCCCGCCGAAATCGCAGGCCAATGGGGTTGCGGGGATTCCCCCGGACCCCGTTGCCATCCCATCAACCACCAGACATCAATGCAGATGACTTGCCTTCTGAGCGGATGCATCCAAGGGAGCGCGTCGCCGGCAGCCGGATGCTTCGCAATACGCTGCGTACGGAAGGCCTCATGATCGGTCGCCTGTCGGGGCAGCGCCGCGCCTTTCCCCAGCCCACCTCTGCGGCGATAGACACTGAAGCTTCGGGCTGATAACGCGCTGCGCGTGAGCGAGAACAAACTACTATCGGCAAGTCTTGCTCGGCTGAGCGCCTTCAATCTCGTCCGGGCGAACGATCCTGCAGAGTTCGAGACACAGTTGCGCGCAAGCGAACGCTTTCCGGATGCGAGCCGCTCCTACAAATACCGCTTCCTGGCGGGCAGATCGTCCGCGCCACCCCTCGGCAGGCCGATCCTCAGCCTCGCGATTCGCAGCGCCGGCGGCATCCTTGCCTGCCACGGCGCAAGCCGTCTCGCCACGGAGGTCCAGCACGAGGGTGAAGAGAGCCATTTCGTCGGCTTTACCACGGTGCTGAATGGCCAGATGACACTGGTGGAGCGTGGCATCGCCACAACGGTGGGCGCAGCCCGAGGCCTGGCGTTCAGGCCCCGCCACAAGACCCGCATCCTGACGAGTGACCAGAGCCAACGCACAAATGTGTTCATCGGGGTGACAGAGCTGGAGACGGCGCTTGAGCACATGCTTGACGCGCGCCTGTCCAGGCCGCTCGAATTCCTGACGGATATTGATTGGAGCCATGGGCTGGGTGCCAGCCTGAAGTGGCAGCTCGCCTTCCTCATGCAGGAGTTCGAGCGACCGGACGGCGTGGCCAGCAACCCCGTGGCATTGACCTCGATGACGGATTTCCTGGTGACGCTGGCGTTGCGCGCGGCGCCGCATAACTACACCGACGAGCTCACGGTGGGGCCGGCCGCCGCCGTTCCGGCCTATATTCGTCGCGCCGAGGAGTTCATGCACGCGCATTGCGCGGAGCCGATCCGCCTGACCGATGTGGCGGCCGCGGCTGGCTGCAGCGTGCGCACATTGGGCGACAGCTTCCCCCGCTTCCGCAACAGGACGCCGCTCGCCGCGCTGCAAGCGATCCGGTTGGAAAGGGTACATGCCCAACTCAGCCGTGGCGGCCACGGGGCTACGATCGGCATGGTCGCGCGCGGCTATGGCTTCACCAATGCTTCCCGCTTCGCCGCCGCCTTTCAGCGCCGCTTTGGCGAGACGCCCTCGGAGGTCCTGCGGCGCGCGTCGCGGTAGGTGGGAACAGCCCCTTCGCCTCAGCCTCGCCGGACGTTGAAGAGAAGAGGAAAGCCTTTGGGGATGTCCAGGATATCGCGCCGATAAGCCGTGGGCTGGAGGAAGATGCCGAGGGGGACATAGGGGGTATCGCGGAAGGCGGCCTCCTGGAGCACTGCGCAGGCAGCGCGCTGGCTCGCGACATCCGTGCCGTCCAGGAAGGCCGTGCGGTGGCGTTCGAGATCGGCACTGGTCGGCCAGCCGATCAGGCCGCGGTCGCCAATGCCACGGATGAACTTGTTATCCGCGGGCGTCATCGTGCTGGCAGCGGTGGTGAAGGCGCAGAATGCGCTCCAGCCGCGCTGCTCGACGGGCTGCCGACTGTTGCCGCGCTGCGCGAGGGTACCCCAATCCATCGCCTGGTAGTCCAGCTGGAAGCCGATCCGGCGCAGCAGGTCGGCGGCCACAAGGCTCATGGCGTTGATGGAAGCGAAGTCGGTCGGTGCCATGAACACCACGCGTTCCCCGCGGTAGCCGGCGGCCTGGAGCTGGCGCCGCGCCTCCGTGAGGCTGCGTGGGCTGGTCAGCGCCTGCATGCCGGCGTCGCTCGCCATCGGGCCTGGCGTGATGAAGCCGATCCCCTCGCGCCACATGGCCGGATCAGTCCCGGCAACGGCGCGCATCACCTCAGACTGATCCAGCGCCGCGAAGATGGCGCGCCGGATCGCCGCGTTGTTGAAGGGCGGCTGCACATGGTTGAAGCGCAGGAACGCCATGAAGCCCGCTTCGTCCTGGATGGAGGTCCGCACCTCGCGATGCCGGCGCAGCGCCGGCACGAGGTCATGCGGAGGCTGTTCCCACCAATCCACCTCGCCCGATTGCAGCGCCGCCGCCGCGGTGGCGGCATCGGGCATGGTCAGCCATTCGATCCGATCGAAATATGCGAGCTTCGGGCCCGCGAGGAAGCTCGGCGTGCCGGCCGGACGCGGGACATAGCCGTCGAAGCGCGCATAGACGTTGCGCGCACCCGGCACGCGCTCCTGCGCCACATACCGAAAGGGGCCGCTGCCGACCATTTCGGTCACCGGCCGCATCGGGTCCGTGTTCGCCAACCGCTCGGGCATGATGCAGGGCACATTGGTGCCGGGCTTGCCGAGCAGTGCGGGCAGTGTCGGGAATGGCTTGCTCAGCCGCAGCGCGACGACGCGGTCTGATTCGGCGCGCATCTCCTCCACCACGTCCATCAGGTCAAAGGCGGAGGTGTCACGCTTGCCCCACCGGCTGAGGCTCGCCACGACGTCTCGCGCCAGCACGGCCGCGCCGTCGTGAAAACGAAGCCCCTCGCGCAGGGTGATGCGCCAGAGCTTGCCGTCATTCTCAACCACATGGCCTTCCGCCATTTGGGGTTGGGAGACGAAGTTCGCGTCCCACCCGTACAGCATGTCGAAGATCATCAAGGCATGGGTCCGGGTCACAAAGGCCGGGGTCGCGATGGGGTCCAGGACGGCCAGATCCGCCTGCGGCACGAAGCGCAGGGGGCGCGAGCCTTGGGCGCGCGCCAGGGAAGGCGCCGCCACCGCGGCAAGTGTTACGGGGAGAAGCTCCCGTCGGTTGAGCATTCGACTTCGTCCTGCCTTCGGCCCGGAAGCTGCGTGTCCCCATCCAGGAACCCTGGCCAAACTGGCCGAGGCATCATGCCGTGGCAACGGGACTGAGCGAGGGCTGTCTCTCCCGCGCCTCCCGTCGTCGTTCCCACGCCCCCGGGCGGCTGCGATGGACGGATTCGGCAGAGGCCGGACAAATCCGGCAGGAAAGCGGCCATCCCCTCGCATTCCCGCCTCTCGGACGCATCGACGCGTGCGATAGGCCCTGAGGTCTTCACCTCAGGCCTTACGCGACGAGCGGTTAACAAAGGAAGAACCAACTTGCGCAACGCGACCATGGGATCTCTGTCCGCGCCGCAGGCCTCCGGCGAAGACCCTATCATCTCGACCCGAATGGCCACGACCTTGATCGCCTCGCCGAGCTGGAGTGATCTCACCCCGCCCGGCGGCATGGACCTGGGTCAGCCGACCGAGCGCAGCGCTCGAAGCCGGGCACGCCTGGCCGATTCGGTTGTGGTCGGGGTTGGCGCGAGCCTGCCGGCAGGCGTTGGCCGCCATTCCGATAGCCGCAGTGGGCATGAATTGGCAGTGTTCGATCCTGCGGTTCCCGACCTCGCCCTGCTGCTCCTGGGTCTGCGAGAGGGGGTCCAGGCGATCATCCTCGATCCGCGGCATGAGCCACTGGCGCAGATCGCCGCCGCGGCGGCGGAGCGGCCTGGCCTCGCTGCCTTGCACATCATCGCCCACGGCGCCCCTGGTGAGATCCGGCTCGGCGGCCAGGCCGTCACCGCGGCGACGCTCGCCGCTGCGGGGCCCACCTTGCAGGGGCTGGGCGGGGCGCTGGCTGCCAACGGCCACATCGCGCTCTGGTCCTGCGAGACTGGCGCGGGCCCCGAGGGTGCTACCTTCCGCGAAGCGCTGGCGCGGCAGACCGGCGCCGCGGTTGGCGCCTCGGCCCGGCCCATCGGCGCCGGCGCGGCCTGGCGCCTTGATGTCGGCGCGACGGCCACGGCGCCGATCGGGGCAGCGGCCGCAGCCGGCTATGCGGGCGTGCTTGCGCTCGCAATCACCGGCGCCACCGACGATGTCGGCCCCATCCTGGGCAACATCACTGAGGGCGGGTGGACGAACGACACCACGCCGACTTTTTTCGGCACCCTGCCCACCATCACCCACGCCAATACCCTTTTGGTCCTCCATACCGGCCAATACGGGTCCTACACCGTCGGGGCGTTCCAGCCGGGAGCCACGACATGGAGCTTCACCCTCACCCAGCCTATGTTCGCTGGCGAGACCTACATGTTTCTGTGGCTGATCAACCCGACCACGGGCACCACCCAGTCCCCATTCTACCGCATCAACCTCGACACCACGGCGCCGACCGCAACGCCGGGCATCACCGCCATCTCGGCCAATGACCGCTATGTCTACGACCTCACGGGCGACATTGCCCCTGGCGGCACGTCCAACGGCAACTCGCCGTTTCTGACCGGCAGCATCAGCGGCACGCGCGCCGTCGGCGACCAACTGGCGGTCTATGACGGGGCGACGCGACTCGGATTTGCCAATATTTTCAACGGGCAGGGCGACTGGGCCTTTACCAGCCCGGTCCTGGCCGAAGGCACACATGCCCTGACGATCCGCATCGAGGACCTGGCCGGCAATGTCGGCCCGAACGTCGCGGCGCGGACCATCATCGTCGATACCCTGACCATCAACGGCACCGCAGATGCCGACACGCTGACCGGCGGGATTGGCAACAATACGCTCAACGGCGGCGACGGCAACGACTACCTCGACGGCGGCGCGGGCGATGACAGTCTCGCCGGCGGCAACGGGGACGACGCCCTGATCGGTGGGGCCGGCCACAACACGCTGAATGGCGGTACCGGCTCCGATGTCGTCTACTACAGTGTGCCGTCGACGACGCAGGCACTGAACCTCGTCGCCTCCACCACCGCGTTCACCGGGGCGAATGGTGCAGGCGGCACCGACAGCCTGATCGGCATTGAGGGCATCACCGCCGGCATCTTCAACGATGCGATCGATGCTTCGTCCTACACCGTGGGCCAGATCTACCTGTATGGCAGCACGGGCAATGACAGCCTGACCGGCACCGCTTTCAACGACTACCTGGACGGCGAAGACGGCAGCGACACCCTGTCGGGCGGTGGCGGCGCCGACATCCTGCTGGGCGGCACGGGTCATGACAGCCTGCTCGGCGGCAATGGCAACGACACGCTGGTGGGCGGCGCCGGCAACGACACGCTGAGTGGCGGCGGCGACGTTGATACGGCGGACTACAGAACTGGCACCGCCAATCTCACAGCCAACCTTGCCACTGGCGTGGCCACCGACGGCCTGGGCGGCACCGACTCGCTGAACGGCATGGACAACCTGATCGGCGGCACTGGCAATGACCTGTTGACTGGCGATGGCAATGGCAACCTGCTGAACGGCGGCACCGGCAACGACACGCTGGTGGGCGGCGTCGGCAGCGACACGCTGATCGGCGGCAGCGGCACCGACCTTGCCGACCACTCCGCCAATACGTCAGCCCAGGCCATCGTCGCCAACCTGGCCGCCGGAACGATCAGTGATGGCATGAGCGGCGGCACGGACAGCGTGACGGGCATCGAGAACATCACCGGCGGCGCTGGCAGTGACAGGCTGACCGGCGACGGCAACGCCAACCTGCTGACCGGCGGGGCCGGCAATGACACGCTCGTCGGCGGCGCGGGCAACGACACACTGAACGGCGGTGGCGACGTCGATACGGCGGATTACAGCAGTGCCACCGCCAATCTCACGGCCAACCTCTCCACCGGCGTGGCCACCGACGGCCTGGGCGGGACTGACTGCTTGTCCGGCGTGGATAACCTGATCGGCGGCGGCGGCAACGACCTGTTGACCGGCGATGGCAATGGCAACGTGCTGAACGGCGGCAGCGGCAACGACGTCCTGGTGGGCGGCGTCGGCAGCGACACGCTGATCGGCGGCGCCGGCGACGACCTTGCGGATTACTCCGGAAATACATCAGCCCAAGCCATCGTCGCCAACCTGGCCACTGGAACCGTCATTGATGGCCTGAGCGGCGGCACGGACAGCGTGACGACCGTCGAAAACGTCACCGGTGGTGCAGGCAACGACAGGCTCACCGGGGACAGCAACGCCAATCTGCTGACCGGCGGCGCGGGCAACGACACGATCAGCGGCGGCGCGGGCCATGACACGCTGGTCGGCGGCGCCGGCAATGACAGCATCAGCGGCGGCGACGGCACGGACACCGCCTTTTTTGATCGCGCGGCAGCCAACTACACCATCACCTATGACAGCGCGACCCGCTTGCTGACGGTCGTCGGCGACGGCATCGACACCGTCGCCCGCGATGTCGAGACACTGAACTTCGCCGGCACCGCCATCAGCACCACCAGTCTCATCAACACGGCGCCGGTCATCACCTCATCGGCGACGGCGGCGTTCGCGGAGGGCGGCACGGGCGCAGCATATGAAGCGGCCGCGACGGATGACGAAGGGGTTTCGCTCACCTGGTTGCTCTCCGGCACCGATGCGGCGGAGTTCAACATCAACGCGACGAGTGGTGCGGTCACCTTCAGGTCAGCGCCGAACTTCGAGGCGCCGGCCGATAGCGGCGCCGACAATGTCTATGACAT
>NZ_JAIEQY010000361.1 GCF_019747315.1 Roseococcus sp.
GGGCGCCCTGTTCCTTCAGCACCTGTTCGGCCATGCGCAGCGCGTCGATCGAGGCCGGGAAGCCGCAATAGGCGACGGCGTGGGTGAAGACCTCGCTGATCTCCTCCGCCGTGCAGCCATTGTTCAGTGCGGCCACCAGATGGATGCGCAACTCATGCGGGTGGTTCAGCGCGCAGAGCATGGCGAGCGTGATCAGGCTGCGCTGCTTCCGGTCCAGCACCGGGCGCGTCCAGAGGGTGGCATAGGCCATCTCCTCCGAAAGCGCGCGGATCGCGGCGTTGAAGGGGGTGGTGGTCGCGTCGCGCGCCTCGGTATAGGGCACGCCCAGGATCTCGCGCATTTCCTGGCGGCCCCTCGCGCGGAGCGCCTCGTGGGCCTCGGTCTCGTCCATTTCGGTGGTCCTCCCTGATTGGCGGGAGGTTAGGCGACTTTCGCCCGGCTCTAAAAGGGCTCGGCGGTGTCGCGCCGCAGCAGGCGGCGGAAGGCGCCCTGGGAGCGGTCCTGGCCGGTCACCGCATCCGCCAGCGCGTCGAGCCAGCCGGAGAACCAGGCCTTCCCCCAATCGCCGGTCTGCGCCATCGGGTTTTCCAGGATGGAGGCGCCGGCCTGGAAGGCTTTTCGCCCGGCGGCATAGGCGTCATCGCTGACGAAATTGTCGTCGGGGTCCACATCCTCGGGCATCGGGGCTTCCTGTGATCTGGTCCCGCATATGACATCGCAGCGCGGGGCGCGCCATCCTATATTGGGGGCATGAACATCATCGCCCCCGTGGTCTTCCAGCCGATCCGCCAGCCCATGCCGCCGGGGGGCAAGGCGCTGCGCGTGGTCAGCCCCTTCGAACCCAATGGCGACCAGCCCACGGCCATCCGCGAACTCATCGGGGGCGTGGAGGGGGGCGAGCGGGACCAGGTGCTGCTGGGTGTGACCGGCTCCGGCAAGACCTTCACCATGGCCAAGGTGATCGAGGCGGTGCAGCGGCCCACCCTGGTGCTGGCCCCCAACAAGACGCTGGCGGCGCAATTATATGGCGAGATGAAGAGCTTCTTCCCCGACAACGCGGTGGAGTATTTCGTCAGCTACTACGACTACTATCAGCCAGAGGCCTATGTGCCGCGGACCGACACCTACATCGAAAAAGACAGCCAGATCAACGAACAGATCGACCGCATGCGCCACTCCGCGACGCAGGCGTTGCTGGAGCGGCGGGATGTGGTGATCGTCGCCTCCGTCTCCTGCATCTACGGCATCGGCTCGGTCGAGACCTATTCGAATATGGTGGTGAAGCTGGAGGTGGGCGGCTCCATCTCCCGCGAGGCGCTGCTGAAGGGGTTGGTCGAGCAGCAATATCGCCGCAATGACATGGCCTTCGCGCGGGGCTCCTTCCGCGTGCGCGGCGAGAGCGTGGATGTCTGGCCCGCCCAGCTGGAGGACCGCGCCTGGCGCATCAGCCTCTTCGGCGACGACATCGAGACGCTGCGCGAGTTCGACCCGCTGACCGGCGAAATCACCGGCGAGTTCGAGCGCGTGAACATCTACGCCAACAGCCACTATGTGACGCCACGGCCCACGCTCACCCAGGCCATCGGCCGGATCAAGGCCGAGCTGAAAGAGCGCCTGAAGGAGCTGGAAGCCGAGGGCAAGCTGCTCGAAGCCCAGCGCCTGGACCAGCGCACCACCTTCGACATCGAGATGATGGAGACCACCGGCTCCTGCAAAGGCATCGAGAACTACTCCCGCTACCTCTCCGGCCGGAATCCGGGCGAGCCACCGCCCACCCTCTTCGAATACCTGCCCGAGGGCGCGCTGCTGGTGGTGGATGAGAGCCACGTCACAGTGCCGCAGATCGGCGGCATGTATCGCGGCGACTATGCGCGCAAGATCATCCTCAGCGATTTCGGCTTCCGCCTGCCGAGCTGCACCGACAACCGCCCGCTGAAATTCGAGGAATGGGAGAGCTTCCGCCCGCAGACCGTCTTCGTCAGCGCGACCCCCGGCCCCTGGGAGATGGAGCGCACCGGCGGCGTCTTCGCCGAGCAGGTGATCCGCCCGACCGGCCTGGTGGACCCCGTCTGCGACATCCGCCCCGTCGAGAACCAGGTGGATGATTTGCTGGCCGAGGTGAAGGCCTGCGCCGCCAAGGGCGAGCGCGTGCTGGTGACGGTGCTGACCAAGAAGATGGCCGAACAGCTGACCGAATACCTCACCGAGATGGGCGTGCGCGTGCGCTACCTGCATTCGGATGTGGACACGCTGGAGCGCATCGAGATCATCCGCGACCTGCGGCGCGGCGTCTTCGACGCGCTGATCGGCATCAACCTGCTGCGCGAGGGGTTGGACATCCCCGAATGCGGCCTCGTCACCATCCTCGATGCCGACAAGGAGGGTTTTCTCCGCTCCACCACCTCGCTCATCCAGACCATCGGGCGCGCGGCGCGCAATGCCGAAGGGCGCGTCATCCTCTACGCCGACCGCATGACGGACAGCATGAAGCGCGCGCTGGAGGAGACGGAGCGCAGGCGGGCCAAGCAGGTCGCCTACAACACGGCCCATGGCATCACCCCCACCTCGATCAAGCGCGAGATCAGCGACGTGCTGCGCGATGTGAGCCAGGGCGACTATGTGACGGTCGAGGCGGTGGAGGGCGATGCGACAGCGCAATTCGTCGGCCGCGACCTGCGCTCGGCCATCGCCGAGATGGAGAAGAAGATGCGCGCGGCCGCGGCGGACCTCGAATTCGAGACGGCGGCGCGTCTGCGCGACGAGATCAAGCGGCTGGAGGCGCTGGAACTGGGCATCGCCACGCCGGGCAATGCGCTCTCGCCCAATGAGGCCGGGCGTTCACTGCGTGAGGCGATGCCGAAGAAGGACTGGAAGCCCAAGCCCATGGGGCCGGGCGGCGGCGGGTATGACCCGAAGAAGATGAAGTCGCGGGGCCGGAAAGGGCCCTGAGGGCCGCTACTCGACGCGGCCGATACGCTGCACGGCGGCCACCAGCCGGGCCGAATCCTCGGCGAAGAAGCGTGCGAATTCCGGCGCGTCCAGGTAGCGCGGGGGCGAGCCCGCGGCCTCGAAGGCGCGGAGCAATTCGGGGTCCTGCATGGCGGCGCGCAGGCTCTCGCGCAGGCGGAACTGGATTGATGCGGGCGTGGCCGCGGGCGCGAAAAGCCCGGCCCAGATGTAGAATTCGACCTCCGGGAAGCCGGATTCCAGGAAGGTCGGCACCTCGGGGAAGGCGGGCGCGCGCTCGCGCCCCCAGCAGCCCAGCACGCGCAGACGGCCGGATTGCACATGCTGCGTGACCGTGCCGGGTGCGGTGGCCAGCGCCTGGATATTGCCGGAGAGCAGTGCCGTGATGGCGGGGCCCGCGCCCTGGAAGGGCACGTGCAGCAGTCGGATTTGCGCGGCGGTGGCAAACATCTCCATCGCCACATGCAGCGTGCCATAGGCGCCGGAGGAGCCATAGGGGATATCGCCCGGCCGGGCGCGCGCGGCGGCCACGAATTCCGCGAGGTTCCGCCAGGGCGCACTCGCCGGCACGGCGAGCATGGTCGGGTCGGCGTTCACCAGGCCGATGGGCGCGAATTGCTCCACCGTATAGGGTGGCGGGCGGCCGAAGAGCTTCTCAGCCTCCGGAATCACGGCGAGGGAGGAGAGCGCCATCAGCAGCGTCTGCCCATCGGCCGGCGCACGCGCGACGAAGCCCGAGCCGATGGCGCCCGCGCCACCCGGGCGATTCTGCACCACGACGGGCTGGCGCAGGTTGCGCTCCATGGCGCCGGCGACAGGGCGCGCGGCGAGATCCGCCTGGCCCCCCGGTGGGAAGCCCACGACCATGGTGACGGGGCGGCTGGGGAAATCCTGCGCGAAGGCAGGTGTGACGCCCGCCAGCGGGAGTGCGAACAAACCGCGCCGCAGCAGCCTCATGCCGCGGCGTCGCGCTCTTCGCTGTGGCGCGGCTCCGGCTGGGTTTCCCCGTGCGGGGGCTCATAGAAAGCGGCGGCCCCCGGGGATTTCTCCGGCAGGGCGCAAATTTGCGTTGCCGTCAAAGGCCGACGGCGCAGCATGGGCAAGGGGCTCGGTCCACGCAAAACTTTGTTCCTCCCACCGGCGGTGTCACGCAATAGTCGCAATTTCCGGATCAGGCTACCCGATTCTCCAGAATTCCGATTCCTGGCACCTCGATCCGCACCACATCGCCCGAGGCGAGGAAGCGCGGGGGCGAGAAGCCGATGCCCACGCCGGCCGGGGTGCCGGTGGCGATGACATCGCCCGGCTCCAGCGTGATGGCGGCGCTGATCGCTTCGATCAGGGTCGGAATGTCGAAGATGAGGTCGCTGACCGGTGCGTGCTGCCGCTGCTCGCCATTCACCCAGGTGGCCAGGGTGAGCGCCGCGGGGTCGGGCACTTCGTCGGCGGTGAGGATGGCGGGGCCCATGGGGCAGAAACTGTCCAGCCCTTTGCCCAGCACCCATTGGCTGTGGCGCTTCTGCAGGTGGCGCGCGGTGACATCGTTGATGATGGTGTAGCCGAAGACATGCTTCAGGGCATCGGCCTTGCTGATGCCACGACCACCCTTGCCGACGACCACGCCCAACTCACCCTCGTAATCAAGCCCGCCGGTCGGGTCGAGATGGCCGAGGATGGGCTCGCCCGTCGCAATGATGCTGGTGTGCGGTTTGCTGAAGACGACGGGATAGGGGGGCACCACATCCTTGGCGCCGCCATCGAAGCCGGAGCCTGCGAATTCCTTTGCGTGCTCATGATAGTTCTTGCCGACGCAGAAGACGTTCTTTGGCGTGCGCGGGATGGGTGCGAGCAGCCGCGCGTCGGTGACAACCGGCGCATCACCGATGCTGGGCATCCGGCCGGAGGCGATGAGGCCCAGCATGTCCCGCGGCAGGGAGGTGTCGCTGGCGGTGATGTCGCGCACGGCGCCCGAGGAATCCAGGGCGCCCACACGGGCCCCCATGCCATCGGTGAAGGTCACAAGCCGCACGCGAAACTCCCGCCGTGTTCACAGGGGGCGGGGTGAAGCATCTTTTCGGTTACGTTACAAGACGCCCCTATGACAGTGTCGGGGCAGGCGGCGTCTGCAAGGCGAGCTCGATGGCCCGCGCCGCCTGAAAGCACAGATCGTCGCGGTAGAGCGCGGCCGCCACCTGCACGGCGCGCGGCATGCCCTCGGAATCCAGGCCGACGGGCACGGAAATGGCGGGCTGGCGCGTCAAGTTATGCGTAAATGTCCAGGGCGCCCAGTCACGCCAGAGCGCCATGCGGGGGTGCAGCGTCGGCTGGTCGGCGGCGAAGGCGGCAGTGGGGGTGCAGGGCGTCAGCATCAGGTCGTAGCGCTGGTGGAAGCGCGCCATGGCGTGCGCGGCCTCGATCCGCAGCGCATCGGCGCCCATGAAATCCACGGCGCTCATCTGGCCTTCGGCGGCGGCGACTTCGGCGATGCCCTCATCCAGCAGATGGCGCTTCTCCTCCGGCACGGAGGCGAGCAGGCGGGAGAGCGCCACGCCCCAGACGCGGCCGAAGATGGCGCGCGTATCGGGCAGATGCGGGTCGGCTTCCTCGATGATGGCGCCGGCAGCTTCCAGCGCGCGGGCGGCCTGCATCAGGGCGGTTTCCCCCTCGGCATCGAGCGGCGCGTCGAAGCCCATGCGGCGCACGAGGGCGACGCGCAGGCCGGTGACGCCTTCCTCGATGCCGTCGCGCCAGTCGCGCTTGTCATCGGGCAGGCAGAAGGGGTCGCGCAGGTCATGCCGGGCCATGGCGTTCATCATCAGCGCGGCATCGCGCACGCCGCGCGCCATGGGGCCGGCGACGGCGACATTGGCGAAGGCGCCGAGCGGCCATTGCGGCACGCGCCCAAAGCTGGGCTTCACGCCCACCACGCCACAGAAAGCGGCGGGGATGCGGATGGAGCCGCCCGCATCCGTGCCGATATGCAGCGGCCCGAAGCAGGCCGCCGCCGCCGCACCGGCGCCGGAGGAGGAACCGCCTGGCGTGCGCTCGCGATTCCAGGGGTTGCGGGTGATGCCGTGCAGCGGGCAATCGCCCGGCGATTTCCAGCCGAACTCCGTGGTGGTGGTCTTGCCGATGATGACGGCGCCCGCCTGCTTGAGCCCCAGCACGCTGGGCGAATCCTCGGTGGCGGGCGTGGCCTCGGTGGTGCGGCTGCCGCGCCGGGTCGGGAAGCCGGCGACATGCAGCAGGTCCTTCACCGTGACGGGCACGCCATCAAGCCCGCCCATGGGGCGCCCGGCGGCCCAGCGCGCCTCGCTCTCGCCCGCCTGTTGCAGGGCGCGGGGATTGAGGGCGGCGAAGGCGTTCACCCACGGGTTCATGCGCGCGATGCGCTCGGTGATGGCCTTCAGTGCCTCGACCGGCGAGAGGGCGCGGCGGGCGTAGAGGGTCAGAAGCTCTTCGGCTTCCATCAGGGCGGGGTCGGTCTGGGTCATGCCCGCCAGGATGCCCGGCCCGGCAGGCCCCGTCACCTGGGGCGCCCCGCTGCGCCTGTTGCGCCACGGGTCCGTTCCGGGTTGGTCACGCCGGCGCTGCCGGTGCCCAAGGGTGGCCGGCCGGGTCGCGGCCAAGGCGGCGGGCCGACAGAGGCGGGGCCTTTGTCGGGGCAAAGGCCAGAACGCTGCCGGCGGCGCCTACATGACGGCCATCGGGCGGTTGAGGGCGGCGCTGCCGCAAGTCACCAGATTCGCCGTCGCGCTTGTGAGCATCATCGTGGGCAGGGGAGGATTGATCCCGGTGATCCCAATCTGGCCCTCCCCGATCGTGTGCACGCGGGAGGTGACGTCGGGGAAGGTGCGCGTCACGGAGCCGCCGTCGCGAGTGGTTCCGGTGATCGTCAGGCGGAGGGTGAATTGGATGTTGGTGGTGCCGTTATTCCTGAAGCTGAAACGGAGTTCGCTGGCGTCCTTGCCGGGAGTGATGCTTTCGGCGCTCACGCTGCAGACGCTGCCGCTGGGGACGGAGACGGTGAGGCGGGGTCCGATGAGTGTCTGCGCCTGTGCGGGGAGCGCCACCGCAAGACTGGCAAGGGCAACGAGGGCGGGCAGCTTGAACATGGGTCAGTCTCCGTTCCGGGGTCTCTTCTGGGAGGAGAATGCCTTGGCCTGCGAAGCCTTGCCAATCGGCCTGCCCCATCGCGCTGACAGCCCTGGCCGATGATCACCCATGCGGCGCCGCCCCCGCGATGGGCACCGCCGCCGGCCCGGCCCGCCGCCGCGCCAGGATGCGGCCCAGATCCTCGCGCCGCCCCGCCTCGGCGCAGGCGCGCAGCAGCGTGAATTCCACCAGGTCGGTCTGCGCGCGGCTGCCGCCGATGCGCTCGCTCTGCGCCAGCAACGGCTCCAGCGTCATGATCACGCGGTCGAAATCACGCCGCTGATAGGCCAGGAAGGCGCGCGCGATCTCCGGGATGACGGGCCCGGAGGGGTAGCGCCCGGCCTCGGCCAGCGCCGCCATCTGGGCGATGCGCCATTCCAGCGCCTCGGCATCGCCCGCCACTGCCTCGGCCAGCATGACATGGAGGTCGGCGAAGGCGATGCCGGGGCGGGGGAAATGCGCGCGGGCGAAGTCGCGCAGCGCCAGCCAGGCCGCCTCGTCGCGCGGATGGCCGGCCAATTCCCAGCGCCAGAGAAAGGAGGAAGCGTCCTGCAGCTTCTGCCGCGCCGTGCCGCTGCCGCCCTCCAGGGAGAAGGCGGTCTCGTAGAGCGCCTGTGCCGATTGCGTCTCGCCCGCCTCCAGCTCGCCCAGCGCCAGGTGCCAGTGCAGGTGGCCATGCAGCACGCCGCCGCGCGGATAGGCCCCGAGCCAGCCGCGCAGAAAGGCGCGGGCCGCCCCGCCTTCGGCCTGCTCGTAGCAGAGATGCGCGCGGGAATGCGCCACCCAGGCGGAATCCGGGCGCTGCGCGAAGGAGGCCTCGATCAGCGGGCGTGCGGCGTCATGCTGGCCATCCTCGTTCAGCGCCATGGCATGGGCGGAGGCGAACCACCAATCGCCGGCGTAATGCGGCGCCAGGCGGTTCATCAGCGCCACCAGCCGCGCCTTCTGGCCGAGCTGGCCGGAGGAGCCCAGCAGCCCATTGGGATTGGCATTGGTGTTGAGCACCATCGCATCGCGCGGCCATTCCGCGAGATGCGCCTCCAGCGCCGCGATCGCGGCCTCGATGCGGCCCGTCATCAGCGTGCGGTAGAAAGCGACCTGGCTCGCCTCGCGCGGTGTCACGCCGCCGGTCAGTCCTTCCGCCGTGGCCAGCGCTTCGGCCGCCGCGGCCGTTTCGCCGCGCAGCATCAGCCCCTGGGCACGGCCGACATGCGCCAGGGCGAAGCCCGGATCGGCGGCGATGGCGGCGTCAAACGCCTCGACGATGCCGGGATATTGCGTCAGCAGCCGGTCCAGCCCCAGCGCATGCGCATCGCGCGCTGCGTCCGAGGCGGTGGTGAGGGGCAGGCCGTAGGGGTCGCTCGCCATCAGCGCAGCTCCGGGAAGTCCTCCTCGCGGAATTCCCCCTCGCCGCGCGTGCCGGCCTTGAAGCGGCGCTCCTCCTCCTGGCGCAGCTCCACGCGGCGGATTTTGCCCGAAATCGTCTTGGGCAAGTCATAGACCTCCAGCCGGCGCAGGCGCTTATAGGGGGCGAGCCGGTCGCGCAGGTGCTGGAAGATGCCGAGCATGGTGGCGCGATCCGCCTCCACCCCCTCGGCCAGCACAATATAGCCCTTGGGCACGGCCATGCGCACGGCATCGGGGGCGGGCACCACGGCGGCTTCCACCACCGCCTCATGCTCGATCAGCGCGCTTTCCAGCTCGAAGGGCGAGATCCGGTAGTCGGAGGCCTTGAACACGTCATCGGCGCGGCCGACGTAGGTGAAGTAGCCCTCGGCATCGCGGGTTGCGACATCGCCGGTGCGATAGGCAATGGAGCCCAGCGGCGCGAAGCTGCCATCATCATTCTGGTAGCCTTGCATCAACCCCATGGGCGGCGGGTCGAGCAGGATGGAGACCTCGCCCTCCTCGACCTCGACATCATCGGGGTTCAGCAGGCGGATGCGATAGCCGGGGGATTCCTGGCCCATGCTGCCGGGCTTCACCACCTGTCCCGGGAAGCTCGCGATCTGCAGGGTGGTCTCGGTCTGGCCATAGCCTTCGCGGATGGTCATGCCCCAGATCTTCTGGACATGCTCGATCACCTCCGGGTTCAGGGGTTCGCCGGCCGAGCAGACTTCGCGCAGGCTCCCGCGATGCGGCGCCATGTCCTGCTGCACCAGCATGCGCCAGACGGTGGGCGGCGCGCAGAAGGTGTTCACGCCCTGGGTGGCCATCATCTCCAGCGTCGCGCGCGCGTCAAAGCGCGGCTGGTTGTTGATCAGGATGGTGGCGCCCGCATTCCAGGGGGCGAAGACATTGCTCCAGGCATGCTTGGCCCAGCCGGGCGAGGAAATGTTGAAATGCAAATCGCCGGGCTGCAGCCCCAGCCAATACATCGTGATCAGATGGCCCACCGGATAGGAGCACTGGTCATGCAGCACGAGCTTGGGCTTGGCCGTGGTGCCGGAGGTGAAATAGAGCAGCAGCGGATCGCGCGCCTGGGTTACGCCTTCGGGCGTGAAATCCGCGCTGTTTTCCAAAAGGGCGTCATAATCCACCCAGCCGGTGGCCCCGCCGACCGCAATGCGCGACACCTTGGGATCGAGCCCGTCGAATTTGCGCGCATCAGCGCCACCGGCCACCACATGCTGCACGCGGCCGCGCTCGAACCGGTCCTTCAGATCGGCCGGCGTGAGGAGCGTGGTGGCGGGGATGACGACGGCGCCCAGCTTCTGCGCCGCCAACATCGTCTCCCAGAGCGGCGCCACATTGCCGAGCATCATGAGGATGCGGTCGCCGCGCTTCACGCCCATGGCGCGCAAGCCGTTCGCAAGCCGGCTGGAATCGGCGGAGAGTTGGGCGAAGCTGCGGGTGGTGGCGCCTTCGCCCCCCCGCTCATCAAGAATCCGCAGCGCCTCGCTATTGCCGAGCGGCCCACGCGCCAGCTCGGCATCGAACCAGTCGAGCGCGTAGTTGAAGCGCTCCATCGCCGGCCAGCGGAAATCGCGATGCGCGGCCGCATAGTCGCCGCGATGCGCGAAAAGCAGGTCCCGCGCCTGTTTGAAAGCCTCGCCGCCCATGAATGGCCTCCCCGCCTTGGTCTTGTGCCGGCAGGCTAGCAGGGTGTCAGGCCGGATGCGATGCGGGGCGTCAGCTCTGCGGCTCTTCCGGCGCGCAATAAAGGCGGTAGAGCGTCTCCAGGATCGCGCGCACCTCCGGGCTGGCCAAGCGGTAGAAGATGGTCTGGCCCTCGCGGCGCGTCTCCACCAGGCCCAGATCGCGCAGGCGCGCCAGATGCTGGGAGAGAGCGGTGGGGGAGAGCCCGACCAGCGCCGCCAGCTGGCCGACGGATCTCTCGCCTTGGAGCATGTGGCACAACGCCATCAGCCGCTTCCCATGCGCCAGGCTGGCCAGCAGGCGTGCGGCTTCCTCCGCCTTTTCCGCCATGCCGGCGAGCGGCGGCTCCAGGCCGATGGGATCTTTCATCTTGACTCCTGCGTATCTTCGCAATTACTAATATAGAGGTAAACCCAAGGAACAGCCAGCATGGCCAATATCGGCTCCCTCGACCGCACCCTCCGCTTCCTGCTCGGCGCCATCCTCGCCGTCGCGCCCTTCCTCTTTCCCGAGAGCTTCGCGGCCCTCGGCGCCTGGCGCTTCGCCGTGGTCGCGGTGGGTGCCGTCCTGCTCGGCACGGCCGTCTTTCGCATCTGCCCTGCCTATCTCCTGTTCGGCATCCGCACCTGCCGCGTCAGCCGGACATAAGATGATCCAGACCGATTTCACACCGCTCGCCTCTCTGCTGGGGGGTGGGCTGATCGGCCTGGCCGCGGTGGCGCTGATGGGCGCCACGGGACGCATCGCGGGCATCAGCGGCATCGCCCTGCGCCTGCTGCCGCCCTATGCCGGCGGCGGCTTCGCTGGGCGCCTGGCCTTCATCCTGGGCCTGGTCGCCGCACCCCTGCTGGTCGGGCTGGTGACGGGTCGGGCGCCTGTCCCGCAGATCGAGGCCGGGCCTGCGCTCATGGCGTTGGCCGGCCTGCTGGTCGGCTTTGGCGCGGTCTGGGGCCATGGCTGCACCTCCGGCCATGGCGTCTGCGGGCTCTCGCGCCTTTCCTTGCGCTCGCTGCTCGCGACCTGCGTCTTCATGGCGACCGCCATGGCGACGGTCTTTCTCACCCGCCACCTGGTCTGAAGTCGCATGCCCATCCTCGCGCAATTCGCCATCGGCCTGGTCTTCGGGCTGGGCCTCATCCTGGCCGGCATGTCGGACCCGGCCAAGGTGCTGAACTTCCTCGACGTCGCGGCCATTCCAAGCGGTGGCTGGGATCCGAGCCTGGCCTTCGTCATGGGGGGCGCGATTGCGGTCACCTTCACCGGCTATCGCTGGGTGCTGCGCCGCGAGGCGCCCCTGTTCGATACGCGGTTCCACCTGCCTCAGCCCCAGGGATTGGAGCCCCGGCTGTGGCAGGGGCCCGCCATCTTCGGGATGGGCTGGGGCCTGGCCGGATTTTGCCCAGGCCCGGCGTTGACCGCGCTCACTACCGGAGGCCCCCCCGCCTGGAGTTTCCTGGCCGCGATGTTCGCCGGCATGGCGGCGGCCCGCTGGCTTGCCGCACGCGGCTGAGCCAGCCGCTCACCCCAGGAAGGTTTCCGCATGCTGGCGCGGCACGAAGCGGCCCGTGCCCGGCTTGGCCAGCACCTTCGCGCCATCCCAGATGCAGCCACCGCGCAGATAGGTGGCGGCAACCCGCGCCTTCATCGCCATGCCGTCATAGGGCGACCACTTGGCATCCTCGCGGTCCTGGATGTCGCGGGCGTCGAAGGTGAAATCGCCTTCCTCCATCACCATCAGGTCGGCGTCGCAGCCGATGCGGATGGCGCCCTTCTTCGGGAACAGGCCGTGGAACTTCGCGGGCCGTTCCGCGCAGAGGCTCGCCATCAGCGTGGGCGAGAGACCGCGCTTGGCCAGCAGGGTGAACATCAGGGGCGCGAAGCTTTGCAGGCCGGTCAGGCCCGCGCCGACAGCGAAGATGTCGCCCGTGTATTCCTTGCGGTGCTTGGGCCAGGGCGCGTGGTCGGTCGAGACATAGGCGACCTTGCCCTCGGCGATGCTGGCCCAGATGCGCTCCACCTCCGCCCCCGTGCGGAAGGGCGGGTTGCACTTGCCGAAGCCCTGGAGGCGGACAAGGTCCTCCTCCGTCATGCACAGATACTGGATGCAGGCCTCGCCCGAGGTCTTGCCCCCCTGCTTGCGGAAGATCTCGGCGAGGTCGAAGCCGCGCGCCAGGCTCGAATGCGCGATGTGGACATGCGCCCCCGTCTCCAGCGCCATCTCGAAGATGGAGAGGTCGGCCATCGTCTCACACAGCGGCGGGCGGGTGCGCGCATGCATGATCGGGTCGGTGCGGCCGGTCGCCTTCGCGGCGGCGATGGCGCCCTCCACGATCTCCTGGTCCTCATTGTGGATGGCGACCATCAGGCCGGTCTTGGCGATCTCGGCGAAGGCCTCGACCATCATGGTGTTGTTGATGCGCGGGAAGCGCACCGCGTCATATTCATAGGTGGAGAGCTTGAAGGAGCAGACGCCGCCCGCCGCGAGCCCCGCGATCTGGTCCACGCCGCCATCCTTCCGGATGGTGCCGTAGAGCGCGATATCCACATGGGAGGTCGCGTTCACGACGGCGATCTTCTCGGCGAGGATGCCGGGATCGGTCACGGGGCGCGGCACGTCATAGGGCATGTCCACGCAGGTGGTCACACCACCGGCGGCGGCCGACATCGAGGCACCCTCGATCCCCGGCCAGCCGGTGCTGCTGCTGGTGTGCATGTGGCCATCCACGAGGCCGGGGAAGACAAGCTTCCCACGATGGTCGGCCGTCTCGGCCGCGGCCGGCGGCGTTCCCTGCCCGATGGCCGCGATTACGCCGCCCGTGACGGCGACATAGCCGTTCTCAAGCACCCCATCGGCCAGCACCAGGCTGCCGCGCACCACCAGATCGAAGGCCATTCCCGCCTGCACTCCTTGCCTTGCCGCCGCGGTCAGAAGGACGCGGCTTCGTGAGGCGCCGCAAGGCTAGGCGCGGGCGCGCCGGCCGCCAAGCCGGACATGCCGGGAACGCGCGGCCTTCGCCATGCGCGCAAGCGTCACCTGTCCCGATCTCCGCGACAGGCCCGACCCATGGACAGCCGCGCGCGCGCGCTTAAGCTGCATCGCACAATAACCTGCATGAGGAATGCCATGGCCGAACAGATCGAAGTCCGCAAAGGACTCGTCGGCGTCTATGCCGATGAGTCCAGCGTCTCGAAGGTGATGCCCGAGACCAACAGCCTGACCTATCGCGGCTATGCCGTGCAGGACCTGTGCGAGAACTCCAACTTCATGGATGTCGCCTACCTGCTGTGGAATGGCGAACTGCCGAGCGCGTCCGAGCGCGCCGCCTTCGCCGAGGCCGAGCGTTCGCAGCGCGCCCTCTCGCCCACCTTGCTGCGCGTCCTGGCCGACTTCCCGAAGGACGCGCACCCGATGGATGCGATCCGCACCGCCGTCTCCTTCATGGGGATGGAGGACCCCGAGACGGCCGACATCAGCGACGCCGCCCAGCGCCGCAAGGCGATCCGCCTGCTGGCAAAGATTCCGACGGCGGTCGCCGCCACCAACCGCCTGGGCAAGGGCCTCTCGCCCATCGCGCCCGACCCCGCGCTGCCCTTCTGCGAGAACTTCTTCCACATGGTCTTCGGGAAGGTGCCGCAGCCCGAGGTCATCAAGGCCTTTGACGTCTCGATGATCCTCTACGCCGAGCACACCTTCAACGCCTCGACCTTTGCCGCGCGCGTCGTGACCTCCACCATGGCGGACCTGCATGGCGCGATCACGGCGGGCATCGCCGCACTGAAGGGCCCGCTGCATGGCGGCGCGAACGAAGCGGTGATGCACATGCTGAAGGAGATCCCCTCGGCGGAGGCCGCGGAATCCTGGCTGCGCGATCGCTTCGACCACAAGGCGCTGGTGATGGGCTTCGGCCACCGCGTCTACAAGAACGGCGACAGCCGCGTGCCGACGATGAAGAAATACGCCGAGATCATGGCCGACGTCGTGGGCGACAAGCGCTGGATGAACACGTCGGCCGTGCTCGCACGCGTCATGCTGGCCGAGAAGAACATCCACCCGAACCTCGATTTCCCCGCCGGCCCCGCCTACTACCTGATGGGCTTCGACATCCCGATGTTCACGCCGGTCTTCGTGTGCAGCCGCATCACCGGCTGGGCTGCGCATGTCTTTGAGCAGGGCGCGGATAACCGCCTCATTCGCCCGCTCTCGCTCTATAACGGCGTGGAGCAGCGTGCCGTGCCGGCGCGCTGAATCGCACCGCACCGCAGCGCGTCACGCAGGGCCGTCCGATCTGCATCGGGCGGCCTTTCGCATGTGTGAAGATGCGGCGCGCGCGACTCGCATCGCAAAAATTCCGCACGCAAAAGCAGAATGTGTTTGACACACAACTCGCGCATTCCGATAGCGTTGCGCACGCACGCATTGACGCGCGATTCGACCCACGGCTCCAAGCACCGCGCATCACGCGAGAACGGAGAGCCCGGTGCAGAAATCGCAGAGCAGGGCGAGCGGCGAACGGAAGGGATGAACCTCGATGAGGTTTGCCGGAGGAGCATTCCGGTCTCTGCGGGAGGAAGGCATCAGCCCTTGTGAGGCACCAGGCCAAAGCCTGATGCCTGGCACAGGCAGCAGCGCGCAAGCGGCCTTCGCACGCAGATGATCTTCGCCTGTTCGTACTCTCTGCCAACCGTCGCGGCGCGATGCCGCCGCGGCGCGCCTCAGTAAGACTTCGTCAACACATCGCGCTTCGGCGCAAGGAGAATCCCGATGACCGATACGATCGATACCACCGACGTCACACCACGCGCGCAAGCCATGGCCGTTGCCGCCGGCGCCCGCCGCACCGCGAAGAAGCCCGCCACCGCGCGCGGCCGCGTCGCCGCGAAGAAGCCGGCTGCGAAGAAGGCTGCCCCCGCGAAGAAGGCCGCCCCCGCCAAGAAGGCCGCGCCCGCGAAGAAGGCTGCTGCGAAGACGGCCGCCGCGAAGAAGCCGGCTGCGAAGAAGGCCGCCCCCGCGAAGAAGCCTGCCGCCAAGAAGGCTGCCCCCGCGAAGAAGCCGGCTGCGAAGAAGGCCGCCCCCGCGAAGAAGCCGGCTGCCAAGAAGGCCGCCCCTGCCAAGAAGGCCGCGCCGAAGAAGGCTGCTCCCAAGAAGGCCGCCGCCGCGAAGAAGCCGGCTGCGAAGAAGGCTGCCCCCGCGAAGAAGGCCGCCCCCGCGAAGAAGCCGGCTGCCAAGAAGGCCGCTCCCGCGAAGAAGGCTCCGGCCGTGAAGGCCGCGCCGGCTAAGGATCCGAAGCGCGCCGAAGCCGCGAAGAAGGCCGCCGCCACGCGCGCTGCGAAGAAGGCCACTGCTGCCGCCGCCCCGGCGCCCGCTCCCGCCCCCGCGACCGAGACGCCGACGAGCTGAGCCGAACGGCCCAAGCCCTCAGGGCCTGAGCCGGAAGGAGGCGCCACCCATCGGGTGGCGCCTTTTTTATGGGGTGTTCAGCCCCAGTGGCCCATGAAGAAGATCTCGCTGGCCGGCTTGCGGGCGCGCGGCGCTGTTTCGCGCTGGGCCAGTTGCTCGGGCAGCGCGGAGGCGGGGCCGGGCGTTCCCAGCACCATCGCCGCGATCGGCGCCACATCTTCGGGAATGCCAAAGGCCGCGCGCGCGGCGGCCGCATCGAAGCCCGCCATCTGGTGCAGCTGCAGGCCGAGTGCGGCCGCCTGGATCGCCATGGCGCTGCTGGCCTGGCCCGCATCGTAATGCGCCCAGGGGTTGGGCTTGCCATTGCCGGCCGAGTTCAGCCGCGCGCAGGCCAGCATCAGGACGGGGGCCGCGCCGATCCAGCCCTGGTTGAAGGGCACGAGGCAGCCGAGCAGCTTCGCGAAGGCCTCGGGCTCCACATTCTTGCGCGTTACCAGATACTGCCAGGGCTGCTCATTATAGGCGGAGGAGGCCCAGCGGCCTGCTTCGAGCACCGAGTGCAAAGCCGCATCGGGAACCGGCGTGTCGAGGTAGCTGCGCGGGCTCCAGCGCGCGGCGATGGCGGGCAGCACGGGGTGTTCGGTGGGAGCGTTGCGGTCCATGGAAATTCCTATCCAAAGGTGTTGAGAAGATCATCCACCTGCGCGGGTGTAAGCAGGCGGGGATTGAGGGCACGCAGCATGAGCGCGAGCTTGGCGGCTTCCTCCAGCTCCTCCGCGGCATTCACCGCATCGGTGAGGGTGGCGCCACAGATCACCGGGCCGTGATTGGCGAGCAGCACGGCCTTGGCCGTCCTTGCCGCCGCGTGGATGGCAGGCTCCATCGCCGCATCGCCGGGCCGGTAATAGGGAATGAGCGGCAGGGTGCGGCCGGCGCGCATGACGAAATAGGGTGTCAGTGGCGGGATCACCGCCTCCTCGAGGCAGGAGATGGCGGTGGCGTGGGTGGAGTGCAGATGTACCACTGCCCCCGCTTCGGGCCGCGCATCCAGGAAGGCGCGGTGCAGGAACACCTCCTTCGTCGGCTTGTCGCCGCCGATATGGTTCCAGTCCCGGTCCAGCCGGCTCAGCCGGGCGGCATCAAGGCGACCGAGCGAGGAGTTGGTCGGCGTCATCAGGTAGCCATCGGCCAGGCGCACACTGATATTGCCCGCGCTGCCGACGCTGTAGCCGCGTTCGAAGAGCGAGGCGCCGAGGCGCACCAGGAGATGGCGCTGGTCTTCCTCACCCATGGTCAGGCGAAGGCCTTCAGGAAGAAATCGCGCGCGCCGAAATTGCCGCTCTTCAACGCCAGCAGCAGGCCTTCGGGCGCTGTGGGCGGCGTGGCATACGTCCAGGGCACGCCGGGATCGATCTCGCCGCCGATGCGCAGGCTGGTCACCCCCAGGCGCTGCACCACGGCGCCCGAGGTTTCGCCGCCCGCCACCACGAGGCGGCGCACGCCGGCGCGCACCAGGTCATCGGCGATCGCCGCCATGGCTTCCTCGACCAGCGCGCCGGCGGCGTCACGGCCGAGCTTCTCCTGCAAGGCCGCCACGCGCTCCGGCGTGGAGGAGGCGGCGATGACGATGGGCCGCGTGGTGTCGAGCTTGCCCGCCATCCAGTCGCGCGCCTGGTGTGCCAGGGCCGCCGCATCCGGCGTGGCCAGCGCGTCCAGCTCCAGCACGGGCACATGGTCCCGCGCGATGCCGATCTGCCCCAGCGTGGCGCGCGAGCAGGAGCCCGCGACAACGGCACAGAACCCGCCCATCTCCGGCAGCACGCCGGCATCCATGCGCGCGGGCAATTGGCCGCTGCGGCGGAAATTCTCTGGCAGCCCCATGGCGATGCCCGAACCGCCGGTGATCAGCGCATGCCGCGCGCAAGCTTCGCCCAGCGCCATGAGATGCGCGTCGGTGATGGCATCCGCGATGGCGAAGCGGCGATTGGCGTCACGCAGGCGCGTCACCTCGTCGCGAATGGCGGCGGCGCCGCGCTCCACCACGGTGAAGGGGATGAGGCCGACGCTGCCCTCGCTCTGCCGGCCGAGGACACGCACCAGGTTGGCGTCGCGCATTGGCGTCAGCGGGTGGTTCTCCATGCCGCTCTCGTTCAGCAGGTTGCCGCCGACGAACAGATGGCCCTGGTAGATGGTGCGGCCATTGGTCGGGAAGGCCGGGCAGGCGATGGCGAAGGGCGCGTCCAGCCGCTTCAGCAGGGCTTCGGCTACCGGGCCGATATTGCCTTCCTCGGTGCTGTCGAAGGTGGAGCAGTATTTGAAGAGGATCTGCGTGGCGCCGGCCGCCAGAAGCGCATCGCAGGCGGCAAGCGACTGCGCCACCGCCTCGCGCGCCGGGATGGTGCGGGATTTCAGCGCGATGATCACGGCATCCGCCTCCGGAAGCGGGCCGTCGGGGACGCCGATCACCTGAACGGCGCGCATGCCCTGCCGGACCAGCGTGCTGGCGAGGTCGGTCGCACCCGTGAAATCATCGGCGATGCAGCCCAGAAGCGGCATGGGAATCTCCTTCAGCGCCTTCCGTTTAGGCTGGCCCGCCGCCGGTCGCAAACGGGGCTTGAAGCGGGCGGGCGCCGGGGCAACATTGTAGGCATGGACAATCCGACACACCCCCGGCCGGTGCTGGACATGACGCCCGAGGGCGAATTCCGGGAAGCGCCGAAGCCCAGCGGCCTCAACCTTCTGCTCGCGCGGATGGGCGGCATTGCCATGCTCGTCGCCATCGCGGCCGGCGGCCTGCTGCTGGTGGCGGTGGCGATCTTCTTCATCGGCCTGCTATTGCCCGTGGCCATCGCGGCCGGCAGCATCGCCGCGGTCTCGCTCTGGTGGCGCCGCCGCCGGCTGCGCAAGATGGGCATCGAGCCCGGGCCGATCCGGATCATCGTCCGCCGCTGAGCGGCCACTTCACCGCTCCGGCTGCACGCCCATGGCACGCACCGTGTCTCGGATTGCGATGATCTCGGCCTGGAGGCGCGCATTGGCGGCTTCTGGCGTCTGCTCGGCGATCGGAAAGACCTCGGTGCCGAAACCCGCGAAGCGCTGGCGCAGGGCCGGTTCGGCCAACGCATCGCGCAGCGCCGCGTTCAGCCGCTCGATGATCGGGCGTGGGGTGCCGGCGGGCGCGTAGATCGCGTTCCACAACAGCAATTCGAAGCCGGGGAAGCCCGCCTCGGCGAAGCTCGGCGTCTCCGGCAGGGCGGCCAGGCGGCTGCGGGTGGTGACCGCGAAGGGGCGGGCCGTGCCCCCCTGCACCTGGGCCAGCGCCGTGGTGGAGAGATCGCAGATCGTGTCCACGCGGCCGGCCAGCATGTCCTGGAGGGCGGGGGCGCTGCCGCGATAGCCGATGTCGTTGAACTTCACGCCCAGCCGGTGCTGGATCATCAGGCTGCACAAATGCACGGCCGAGCCGATGCCCGAATGCCCCATATTCAGTCGCTCGCCCTGGCTGCGCATCCAGGCCAGCAGCCCGGCCGTGTCGCTGACGGGCAGGTCGCGCCGTCCGATCAGCACCAGCGGGCCGTAATTGATCAGGCCGATGGGGGCGAAGGCGGTGGCGGTGTCATAGGGCAGGCTGGCGTAGAGGGCGGCGCCGCCGGGCAGGGCCAGGTGGTTCAGCAGCAGCGTATAACCATCCGGCGCGCTGCGGGCGACGCGCGCCGAGCCGATGGTGCTGCCCGCACCCGAGACATTCTCCACGACGAAACGCTGGCCCAGGCGGCTGGAGAGCGCCTCCGCCACCAAGCGCCCCGTGGTGTCGGAAGGCCCGCCCGGCGCGAAGGCGACGATCAGAGTGACCGGCCGGGTTGGATAAGACGGATCGGCCAGCGCTGGCGCGGTGAAAAGCGCGAGCGCGGCAGCCAGCAGAGAGGTCAGGCGCATGGGGGTTCCTTGGCGAAGCATCGCCCAGAGACCAGCAATTCCTGCGCCAGGGCGGCCTCAGGCGCTGAAGGTCGCCGCCAGCCGGCGCTGGCCCTGCTGCGCCTCCTCCATCATGCGCCGCACCAACTCGCCGGCCGGCAGCACCTCGCCGATCAATCCCGCGCATTGCCCGGCCCAGGCGAAGCCCTCTTCCATGCGCCCCTCATCGGTGGCGATGGCGTTCACGCCGCCCGCGATCATCGGCACGATCTCCTCGGCCGGCGCACCCGCCGCCTCCCGTGCCGCGATGTGTTGCGCATAGGCGCTGACCAGTGCGCGGCCGGGCATGCCGAGCGAACGCTTGATGATCATGGTGCCCGCGGGATCGGCCGCCAGGATGGCCTGTTTGTAGTTGGCATGCGCCTGCGCCTCGATCGTGGCGACGAAGCGCGTGCCCATCTCGACGCCCTCGGCACCGAGCGCGAGGGCCGCCAGCAGCCCTGCCCCCGTGGCGATGCCGCCCGAGGCGAGGACGGGGATGGAGACGGCCTGCACCACGCGCGGCACCATGACGAAGGTGGTCTCGTCCGAGCGGCCCAGATGGCCGCCGCCCTCATAGCCCACGGTCGCCACCATGTCGGCGCCCGCGGCTTCGGCCTTTTTCGCCAGCTCCGGCCCCGCGATCAGCACCAGGATCTTTGCCGCTCCATTGATGCGCTTGATCCAGGGCGCCGGGTTGCCGGCGGTGAGCGCGATGACGGGCACCGCCTCCTCCAGCGCCACCTCCAGCATGGCGGTGATGTCCATCCGGCCCAGCGGGAAGTTCACGCCGAAGGGCTTGCTGGTGAGCGCCCGGCAGCGCCGGATCTCGTCCCGCAGCGAATCCGCGCCTCCTGCCCGCGTGAGGTCGAGCCCGGCCGTGGCGATCTGCCCCAGCCCACCGGCCCCCGAGACCGCGGCGCAAAGCTCCGCCTTGGCGACGCGCGCAAGCCCGCCCTGCACGATGGGATAGGCGATGCCGAGCATCTCGGTGACGCGGGTTTTCATTCGGCGGTGGCTCCGGAGAGGCGGACGGCTTCCGCCCATTTGCTGATTTCGGCTTGCAGGAAGGCGGGGAAGCGGTCGGGGCCGATGCCGCCGGGCTCGATGCCCATGCCGCGCAGACGCGGTGCCTGCGCCTGTGTGGCAGCCAGGACGATGCCGGCCACGCGCTCCACCAGGGGCATGGGCGTGCCGGCGGGCGCCATCAAGGCCTGCCAGGCAACCGCTTCGAAGCCTGGCCAGGTCTCGGCCACGGCGGGCACGTCCGGCCAGTCAGGGAGGCGCTGGGCGGTGGACATGGCGATGGCGCGGATGCCGCCGGCGCGGATTTGCGGCGCGCTGGGCGGCAGGTTCTCGAAGGTCGCCTGGATGCGGCCGGACAGCAGCTCCGTGATGGCCGGCGCCGAGCCGCGGAAGGGCACATGCACCGCCTGGAAGCCAGCGCGATGCCGGACCAGCTCCATCGCCAGGTGGGGCAGGGTGCCGATGCCGGCGCTGCCATAGGTGATGCCCTGCGGCTGCGCCCGCGCCCAGTCGAGGAACTCCATCAGGCCGCGCGCCGGCACGGCGGGGTTCACCGCCAGCACATTGGGCACGAGGCCGATGACGCAGACCGGCACGAAATCCCGCACCACATCGAAGGGCAGGCGACGGTACAACGTGACATTGGCCGCATGGGCAGCGGCGATGGTCAGCCAGGTGCTGCCGTCATTGGGCGCCCGCGCCACGAACTCCGCGCCCAGGTTCCCGCCCGCACCCGGCCGGTTCTCCACCAGGACATTCACGCCCATCGCCTCGGTGATCGCCTGGGCCGAGAAGCGGGAGAGCGTGTCCGAGGCACCGCCCGGGGCGTAGGGGCTGATGATGCGCATCTGCGAAGGCTGGGCCTGGGCCAGGGCGGGCAGGGCGAGCCCGGCGAACAGCGTGCGGCGTTTCATGCTTTTGCTCCCTTGATCATGTCCTTCGCGATCAGCATGCGCTGCACATCCGAAGCGCCCTCGAAGATGCGGAACAGCCGGACGTCGCGGTAGAATTGCTCCACCACGCTGCCGCGCATCCAGCCCGCGCCGCCATGGATCTGCACGGCGTGGTCCGCCACGCGGCCGACCATCTCGCTCGCGAAGAGCTTGCAGCAGGCGATGTCGGCGATGATCGGGCCTTGCGCCTCGCCCGCCGCGTCGAAGGCGCGGGCGGTCTCCAGGATCATGCTGCGCGCCGCCTGGGTTTCGGC
>NZ_JAIEQY010000297.1 GCF_019747315.1 Roseococcus sp.
GAGAGTGATGAATCACATCCGCAGCCCGTGCCGGAACCCCCAAAATGATTCCGTCCGAGGTGAAGAGGCTCTAGCCTTCCCACACAGAGCAGGATGGCCCGCTCCCCCCACTCCGCCCTGATTCTGACCTTCGCGCTGGCGGGCTTCGTCTCCGCCTTCGCGACCCGCCTGACCGATCCGCTGGTGGCGGTGATCGCGCTGGATTTCGAAGCCGATCCGGCGCGCGTGGCACTGCTGGCCACCTGCTTCGCCCTTCCCTATGCGCTGGTGCAGCCGGTGCTGGGGCCGGTGGCGGATGCGCTGGGCAAGCGGCGCATCATCGCCTTCGCCCTGGCCTTCCAGGCGATCTTCCTGATGGCCTCGGCGCTGGCGCCGACGCTGCTGGTGCTGCTTCTGCTGCGCGTGCTGACCGGGGCGGCGGGCGGCGGCATCTTTCCCGTCACTCTCGCCCTCTTCGGGGACCGCGTGCCCCTGGCCGAGCGCCAGGTGGCGATCAGCCGCTTCCTGGCCTGCGCCATCGCCGGCCAGATGGTGGGGGGCGCCATCGCAGGGTTGCTGGAACCGCTGATCGGCTGGCGCGGCATCCTGCTGCTCTGCGGCGCGCTCACCTTCGCCGCCATGGCCATCCTGCTGCGGGACCGCACGCCCGAGCCGCGCGGCCGGCTGAACTTTGCCGATTCCGTGGCCCGCTATCGCTTCCTGCTGACCCACCGGCCGGCTCTGGCCCTGTTCTGGGCCGTTGGGATCGAGGGGATGCTGGTCTTTGGCGGCTTCCCCTATTTCGCCAACCACCTGGCCGAGACCGGGGTGGGCGGCACGCGGGAGGCCGGCTTCACCGTCGCCGCCTTCGGCCTGGGCGGCTTCGCATATACGGCCCTGGCCCCGCTGCTGGTGAAGCGCCTGGGCTCACGGCGCATGATGCGGCTGGGCGGCGGGCTGGCCGGGGCTGGCCTGGCAGGCCTGGCGCTGGCCTCGGTCGCATGGGGTTTCATCGCTGCCGGCGGGTTGCTCGGGCTCGGCTTCTTCATGCTGCACAATTCGCTGCAAACGCGAGTGACGGAGGTGGCGCCGCAATCCCGCGCCTCCGCGGTCTCGATGCATGCCTTCCACTTTTTCCTGGGCCAGGCCCTGGGGCCCTTGCTGATGGGCCTGGCGCGGGAGGGAACGGGCTTCAGCGCCGGCATGCTGGTCGCGGCAGGGGGCCTTCTGGTGCTCGGATGGGTCATGGGGCGTGAAAAGAACAAAACATGAATACGCCGCCCGATTCGCAGCGGGAGATTCCAACCAAATCAAGCCTCTGCTCCGATTCGCGCGAACGAAGCAGGACCAGAATATATTCTCTGTCACACCACAACCTCTGGTATCCGTAACCCCCGCTGGACACCACAGCGTTCGCGCTTCGTACAAAGTCAGCGGCCCGATTCGCTACCCCCCCACCGTCGCCCTATGATGCGTTGCACCATGCGAAGGATTCGCTGCCCATGAAGCAGGCCATGAACAAGCTGCCGCTCTGGAGCTGGGCCGTCCCGCTCGCCGGCCTGGCCCTCCTCTTCGCCTGGGGCACGAGTGCCCCGGCCCTGCTCGTGCTGGCCGGCCTGCTCGGCGCCGTCTTCGCGGCCGTGCACCATGCGGAGACCGTGGCGCAGCGCCTGGGCGAGCCCTTCGGCACGCTGGTCCTCGCCCTCTCGGTCACGGTGCTCGAGGCTGGGATGATCGTCTCCATCATGCTCGCCGGGGATAGCCCGACCGTCGCGCGGGACAGTATTTTCGCCGCGTTGATGATCGCCCTGAACGGCATCCTCGGCCTTTGCCTCGTGCTGGGCGGCTTTCGCCATTTCGCCCAGAGCTTTCGCCCCGTTGCCGCGAATGCGCTGCTGGTGGTGCTGATGCCCCTCGCGCTGCTCACCCTGGTGCTGCCCAGCCACACGACCACCACGCCGGGGCCGGTCTTCAGCGCGCCGCAACTCATCTTCGTCTCGATCATCGCCTTCGTGCTCTACGGGCTCTTCCTCTACGTGCAGCTCGTACGCCACCGGACGGATTTCGTGGTGGATCACGGGCTGGATGGAGAGCCGCCGAGCCGCATCGCCGCCTGGCTCGCCTTCGTGCTGCTGCTGTTGGCCCTCTTGGTTGTCATTCTCCTGGCCAAGAAGCTCTCCCCCACGCTGGAGGCGGGCGTGGCGGCCATCGGTGCGCCCGTCTCGGTGGTGGGCATCGTCATTGCCGCCATCGTGCTGCTGCCCGAGGGCATCACGGCGGTGAAGGCGGCCGCCACCAACAACATGCAGACCGCGCTGAACCTGGCGCTCGGCTCCATCGTCGCCTGCGTCGGGCTGACCATTCCGGCGGTGGCCGTCGTGGCGCTCTATCTGGGCGAGCCGCTGCATCTCGGGCTCGATGCCTCGATGACCGTGCTGCTCGGCCTCACCTTCCTGCTGCTGGCGGTCACCATGGGCAGCGGGCGGACCACCGTGCTGGAGGGCACGGTGCATCTCGCCGTCTTCTTCGCCTTCCTGGTGTTCTCCTTCCTGCCCTGAGGGCAGGCAGGCATCAGAACTTCATGTTCAGGGCGATGAAGGGGCCGCCCATGGTCAGGTCGCGGATCAACGCATTGCCGCTCGCCGAGTAGGAGAGGTAGCGATAGCCTGCCACCACGCCGGCCCAGCCGGTCGAATAGCCCAGCCCGCCCTGCACCTGCCATGTCATGGTCGAGCCACCTCCGCCGATATCGGCCGCGTAGGGGATGTAGAAGCCCTGGCCCAGGTCGAAGCGGCCGCGCAAGCCCACGATGCCGTCCCAGAGCTGCTCACTGGCGCTCAGCCGGCCGGTGCGCGCGAAGCTTTCCCCCGCTCGGGGGCCGACCACGTCAGCCGCCAGTTGCACATTGGTGCGGGCGCTGACCGCCAGGACGCGGAAGCCCGCCTGCAGATCCACATTTCCCCAAGCACCTTCCAGCAGCGTGTAGCCAGGCGCGAGCGTCCACAGCGTCGAGCTCATCGAAGTCTGGGTGCCGAGATTGGCCGAGGCCTGGATGCGGCCGGAGGGGCCGAAATCCACGCTGCGCACCTGGCTCGATTGGTTGCCGAGGTCCAGGTAGAGGAGGTCCGTCGCCAGGGTGAAGCGGCCATGCCGCGCCTCCGCCCCGAAGGTCAGGCCGAATTTCAGCGAGTCGATGATGCTGGTCGTATCGATATTCACATGCGCCGTGCCGGTCTCCCGCGGGCCGTAACGCAACTCGCCGCCCAGGGTGGGCAGCCACAGATAGGGCGTCAGCGAGAAGCGCCAGCCCGGATCGCTGGCAGAGGGGATGGTCTGCGCCTGCGCCGCGCCCGTGAGGAGAGCCACGCCCAGCACGGCGCCGAACAGGCAGGCAGGGCGGCTTTGCAACTGGGTCATGAAGAAACGTTTCCTCGAATGGAACCCGTTGTCGGGTGGAGGCAGTTTTCGGCTGCTTCTCGGGCGCGGCGAAACTGTCACGGATAAAGCAGCGGCGCACAAGATTCCCCGCCCATGCCTGGCCTATCCGGAATGGGCAAATGTGCCGCGTGACAGCATGGCCCGGCTGTGTCCATCCTCCGCCGCATGACCGAAGATCCTGGCTTCGAAGCCCGCCGCATCATCCGCGCCGCCAGCGCCGCCACGCTGGCCACCCAGCAGGAGGGCCAGCCCTTCGCCAGCCTGGTGACCCCCGCCTGCGCGGCCGACCTCACCCCCCTGCTCTGGCTCTCCACGCTCTCCGAGCACACGCGGCATCTGCAGCGCGAACCCCGCTGCGCGCTGCTCTTCACCGGCCCGGCCGAGAGCGCGAATCCGCAAACCGCCCCGCGCGTCACCCTGACCGGCCTGGCAGAGCCGATCACCGACCCGGAACTCAAGGCCCGCTGGCTGGCGCGCCACCCCTATGCCGCGCTCTATGCCGAGTTCGGAGATTTCGGCTTGTGGCGCATCCAGCCGCAGGGCGCGCTGATGGTGGGCGGGTTCGCCCGTGCCACCCGGCTGCGCATGGCGCAGCTTCGGCCCGACCCCGCCGCCGTGGCGGCCATCGCCGAGGCCGAGCCCGACATCATCGCCCATGTGAATGCGGACCATGCCGATGCACTGCTCGCCATCGCCACGGGGTTGCTGGGCGGGGCCCCGGGGGCATGGCGCATCGCCGCGGTGGATGTGGATGGGCTCGACCTCGCCTATGGCGAAGCCGTGTTGCGGCTGGATTTCGCAGCCCCGGCGGGGGATGCGGACTCCGTCCGCGCGGAATTGATCCGGGCAGCCGGGCAGGCCCGGGCAGCACTTGCTGCAACGCAGCAATAACAATTTTAAGTAAAGCTACAGATTTGAGGTCTTTAGCGGCATTGACCGAGGGCGCCACTCGGCCGTAATTCCGCCCCGACTGTCATCGGATTGCCCCTAGCCGGGACACGGGAAGCGGTCACGGCTTTTTGCTCGCATCCAGGGGAATCCCGCATGACCGCACCCGCCCTCGCCGGCACCGGCGTCACCTCCAGCAACCCGGTTCACGCCAACCTGACGGCGCCCCTGCTGGTGCAGTATGCCCTCTCCCGCGGCGAGGGACGGCTTTCCGCCGATGGCGCCTTCATCGCCATCACCGGCGTGCACACCGGCCGCTCGGTGCAGGACAAGTTCGTGGTGGATGACCCGGACGTGACCGCCGAGATCTGGTGGGGCAAGATCAACAAGAAGATGGAGGCCGCGAAGTTCCAGGGCCTGGCCGCCAAGGTGCGCGGCTGGCTGGCCGAACGCCCGGTGCTCTTCACCCAGGACCTTTATGCCGGTGCGGACCCCGCGCACCGCATCCGCGTGCGCCTGGTCACCACCAATGCCTGGCACGCGATGTTCGCGCGCAACATGTTCATCCGCCCGCCGGTGGAGGACCTCGCTTCCTTCACGCCGGACTTCACCATCCTGCACGCCCCGGAATATGAGGCGGACCCCGCGGTGGATGGCTGCCGCACCAGCACCTGCATCGCCCTCAGCTTCGCGCAGAAGACCATCCTGATCGCCGGCACCAGCTACGCCGGCGAGATCAAGAAGAGCATCTTCACCGTGATGAACTGGCTGCTGCCGGCGCGCGGCGTGCTGCCCATGCATTGCAGCGCCAATGTCGGCAAGGCGGGCGATGTGGCCCTGTTCTTCGGCCTCTCCGGCACCGGCAAGACCACGCTCTCCTCCGACCCCGAGCGCAGCCTGATCGGCGATGACGAGCATGGCTGGTCCGATGCGGGCGTCTTCAACTTCGAGGGCGGCTGCTACGCCAAGGTCATCAAGCTCTCGCGCGAGGCGGAGCCGCAGATCTGGGACGCCTCGCACCGCTTCGGCGCCGTGCTGGAAAACGTGGTGGCCGATGAACGCGGCCAGCTCGACCTCGAGGATAATCGCTACACGGAGAACACGCGCTCCTGCTACCCGATCGAGTTCATCCCGAACGTCACGATCACGGGCAAGGCCGGCCTGCCGAAGAATGTGGTGATGCTGACGGCCGATGCCTTCGGCGTGCTGCCGCCCATCTCCAAGCTCTCGCCCGCGCAGGCGATGTACCACTTCCTCTCGGGCTATACGGCGCGCGTCGCCGGCACCGAGAAGGGCATGGGCAAGGAGCCGCAGGCCACCTTCTCCACCTGCTTCGGCGCCCCCTTCCTGCCGCGCCACCCCGAAGTCTATGGCAAGATGCTGAGCGAGCTGATCGCCAAGCACGGCGCCGATTGCTGGCTGGTGAACACCGGCTGGACCGGCGGCGCCTATGGCACCGGCAAGCGCATGAGCATCCAGCACACCCGCGCGTTGCTGCGCGCGGCGCTGGACGGCTCGCTGGCGCAGGTCGAGTTCGAGCAGGATCCGTTCTTTGGGTTGATGATCCCGAAGAGCGTGCCGGGCATCCCCGCCAACGTGCTCAATCCGCGCGAAAGCTGGGCCGACAAGGCCGCCTATGACGCGACGGCGAAGAACCTGGTCGGCCTCTTCGAGCAGAACTTTGAGAGCTTCGCCGGTGCGGTGGATGAGAGCGTGAAGAAGGTCGCGATCAAGGCCGCGGCCTGAGCAGGAAAAGGGCCTCCGGCGGCTGGGGCCGAAAGGCCCCAGACCCCGGGAGTTTGGGCTCAGCCTTGTTCCAGCTCGCTGTCCCAATACAGGTAGTCGCGCCAGCTTTCATGCAGGTGGTTGGGCGGGAAACTCCGCCCATTCTCCTGCAATTCCCAGCTGGTAGGTTGGCGCGGCACCTGGCGGGGCAGCATGTGGCACTCCTTCGGGAGCGCACTGCCCTTGCGCAGATTGCAGGGACCGCAGGCCGCGACGACATTCTCCCAGCTGGTTTTTCCGCCGCGTGAGCGGGGGATCACATGGTCGAAGGTCAGTTCGTGCGCGGGCAGGTCATCGCCGCAATACTGGCATTCGAAGCGGTCCCGCAGGAAGACGTTGAACCGTGTGAAGGCCGGCCGCCGCGCCGCCGGGATATACTCCCGCAGCGCGATGACCGAGGGCAGGCGCAGCGCGAAGGAGGGCGAATGCACCTCCGTCTCGTATTCGCTGAGGACCGAGACGCGGTCCAGCACCACAGCCTTCACCGCATCCTGCCAGGACCAGACGGATAGCGGGAAATAGGAGAGCGGACGGAAATCCGCGTTCAGCACCAGGGCGGGAAACCCGCCTGGGCCGGTGATCTGAGGGATGAGACTGCCGTCGGGCAAACCAAGCTCCTCCATGCATAGCTGGCGGAGAAGACCGGTCCCGGGTGCGGCAAGGCTCCCGGAATCGGTGCGCCGCCAAGAATTGCGCAGACTGCATCGCACCCTTGCTGCATTGCCGCAAGTCGGGCATGGCGGCTTTCATGGGGTGGTCACGAAGCGCCGGCCCCGGATTCGCCGCATGCCGCCCGACCTGCCACCCGGTTGCACCACGCGCTTCGCGCCCTCCCCCACGGGATTGCTGCATCTGGGCCACGCCCATTCGGCGCTCTTCGCGGCGCGCGGGGGCCGCCGCTTCCTGCTGCGGATCGAGGATATCGACGCCACGCGCTGCCGCCCGGAATTCACGACGGCCCTGCTGGTGGACCTCGCCTGGCTCGGCCTCGCCTGGGCCGAGCCGGTGCGCCTGCAATCCACCCGCATGCCGCAATACCGCGCGACGCTGGACGCGCTCCATCGGCGCGGCCTGCTCTATCCCTGCTTCTGCACACGCGGCGACATCGCCGCCGCCATCGCCGCCGCACACGGCCCCGCGGCGATCTATCCCGGCACCTGCCGCCACCTGCCGCCCGCCGAGGCCGAGGCGCGCATTGCGGCCGGCCGCCCCTATGCGCTGCGGCTGGATACGGCGCGCGCCCTGGCCGAGACCGGGCCGCTGGCCTTCACAGACCTGATCCACGGCCCGCGCCGCTGCACGCCGGAGGCTCAGGGCGATGTGGTGCTGGCGCGGAAAGACATCCCCGCCTCCTACCACCTTTGCGTCACCCAGGATGACGCCGAGCAGGGCGTCACCCTCGTCACGCGCGGCGAGGATTTGTTGGAAGCCACCGACATCCACCGGCTGCTCCAGGCGCTGATGGGCTGGCCGGAACCTCTCTACGCCCATCACGCGCTCATCACGGACGCAGCGGGCAAGCGGCTGGCCAAGCGCGACCAGGCGCCCACGCTGCGCGCCATGCGCGCAAGTGGCATGAGCCCAGCAGAGGTGCGCGCCGCCGCGGGATTCCCCTAAGCTTCCCAGCGTGACCCCACGCGCCACCGGCTTTCTCCTGCTTGTCCTGACCGGCCTGGGCTGGGGCTCCAATTGGCCCGCCATGCAATTGCTGCTGCGCGAGATGCCGCCGCTCGCCGCACGTTCCTATGCCGGCATGGCCTCGGCGCTGATCTTCGGGCTGGGGGCGCTGGCCTTCGGGATCAAGCTGCGCGTGGCCAGGCCGCTTTGGGGGCGGCTGGTGCTCTCCTCGCTGCTGAACGTGACGGCCTGGATGGGCCTCGCCACCGTGGGCCTGCTCTGGCTGAGTGCCGCCGAGGCCGCGACGCTCGCCTACACCATGCCGGTCTGGGCTGCCCTGCTGGCCTGGCCCATCCTGGGCGAAAGACCGAGCGTGATGAAGCTCGCCGCCCTGGTGCTGGGGATTGGCGGCGTGGTGATCCTCTTCGCCGGGCGTGGCCTGGAGGTCGGGCTGGAGAAGCTGCCGGGCATGCTCATGCTGCTCTCCGCCGCCATGCTCTTCGCGCTCGGCGCGGTGCTGGCCAAGCGCTACCCTTTGCCGATGCACCCTGTGGCGGCGATGGTCTGGCAGGTGGGGTTGGGCTGCCTGCCCCTCCTGATCCTCTCGCCCTTCCTGGAGACGGTGCGGCTCGACCAGCTCTCGCCGCTGGGCTGGTTCCTGATGGGGTGGATGGCCATTGTGGCGCTGGGCATCGCCTATCTCGCCTGGTTCGGCGCGCTGGCGCGGCTGCCGGCCTCGACGGCCACCATCGGCACGCTGCTGGTCCCCATCGTCGCCGTGCTCGCCACCGGGCTGCTGCTGGGCGAGCCGCTGGGCCTGCGCGAATGGAGCGCCCTGGCCTTCACCCTGGGCGGCGTGCTGCTCGCGACCCGGCCGCGCGCATGACGCCGCGCACTCTCGGCCTGCTCCTGCTCATGGCGACGGCGGTGAACTGGGGCGCCACCTGGCCCATCATGAAGTTCCTGCTGACGGAATTGCCGCCGCTCACCATGCGCGCCATCGGCAGCGGCACGCTTGCCGTGCTGCTGGCGTTGGGCGCCCTGGCCTTCCGCGTCCCGCTTCATGTCCCGCGCGAGCAAAGGCCGCGCCTCGTGCTTTTCGCGCTCCTGAACATCACGGCCTGGATGGCCTTCGGCACGCTGGCGCTGCGCTGGCTCACCGCCTCCGAGGCGGCGATCCTCGCCTATACCATGCCGGTCTGGGCGGCGCTCTTCGCCTGGCCCATCCTGGGCGAGAAGCCGGGGCCCGCGCGCATCGCCGGGCTCATCCTGGGCTTTGGCAGCATCTTCATCCTGTTTGCCGGGCGAGGCGTGGCACTGGGGCTGGAGAAGCTGCCAGGCCTGCTCTTCATCCTCGCCTCCGCGCTGCTCTTCGCCCTCGGCGCCGTGCTGTCCAAGCAGCGGCCACTGGTGCTGCACCCGATCACGGCGCTGGCCTGGCAGATGGCGATTGGCTGCCTGCCCATGGCAATCCTCGCGCCATTGCTGGAGGATTTCGAGCCGGCGATGGTCACGCCGCCCGTCTGGTTCTGGTTCGGCTGGTTCATGATCTTCTCCATGGGCGTCTCCTACCTCACCTGGTTCGGCGCGCTGGCGCGGCTGCCGGCCTCCACCGCGGCCATCGGCACGCTGCTGGCCCCCGTGCTGAGCGTGCTGGGCGCCGGCCTCTTCCTGGGCGAACCGCTGGGCTGGCGGGAGGCGCTGGCGCTCACCGGCACGCTGGGCGCGGTGGCGCTGGCGGTCATGGTGCGCGATAAGCCCGCATGACCCCCATTCTTCGCCTGCAACCCGGCCGTGATCGCCGCGTGAAATCCGGCCACCCCTGGGCCTTCTCCAACGAAATCGTGATGGATGCGGCGGCCCGCGCCCTGCCCCCCGGCAGCGCGATCCGGCTGGAGGGCGATGATGGCGTGAAGCACGGCATCTGGCAGTTCAACCCGCACAGCCTGATCGCCGCCCGCATCCTGGACCGCGCATCCACCACCGCCCCCGATGCAGCCTGGTTCCAGGCGCGCCTCGCCCGCGCGCTGGCGCTGCGCGAGCGCCTGGGCCTCGCCCGCTTCTGCCGCCTGGTGCATGCCGAGGCCGATGGCCTGCCCGGCCTGGTGGTGGACCGCTTCGACGATGTCATCGCGCTGCAGGCCAATACCGCGGGCATGGAGGCGGCGACGCCGCTGATCGTCGAAGCCCTGCGCAACTTGCTGAGCCCGCGCAGCATCCTCGCCCGCAATGACAGCGCCGTGCGCGCCCTGGAGGGCCTGCCGCTGGAGACGAAGCTCCTGCATGGCACGGAGGCGCGGGCCCGCGTCGACGAAGGCGACCTCGCCTTCGAGGTGGATCTCCTCTCCGGCCAGAAGACGGGCTGGTTCTTCGACCAGCGCGAAAACCGCGCCCGCGTCGCCGCCCTCGCCCTAAACGCCACGCTGCTCGATGCCTTCTGCCACACCGGCGGCTTCGGCCTGCTCGCGGCCAAGGCTGGCGCGCGCGAGGTGACGCTGCTGGACCGCTCGCAACCCGCCCTTGAACTTGCCATCGCCTCGGCCGCCGCCAATGGCCTGAGCGGCCGCGTCGCCGCGCAGAAGGGCGAAGCGCTGGAGACGCTGGAGCGCATGGTGGGCGGCCAGCGCCGCTTCGACATCGTGGTGGCCGACCCGCCGGCCTTCGCGAAGTCCCGCAAGGATATCCCGGCCGCGCTGCGCGCCTATCAGCGCCTCGCGCGCATCTGCGCGCAGTTGGTGAACCCGGGCGGCTTCCTCTTCATCGCGTCCTGCTCGCACCATGCGGCCCCGCCGGAATTCGCCGCCGCCGTGGCCGAGGGCGTCTGGCGCGCGCGGCGCGAGGCGCGGCTGCTGGCCAGCACCGGCGCGGGGCCGGACCACCCCGTGCACCCCATGCTGCCCGAGAGCGCCTATCTGAAGGCGCAGCTTCTCCAATTGGCGTGACGCGGGAAGAGGCCTATCGGCGCACATTGTATCGCGCGGGCGATGTGCTGGTGCGCGTGGGCCAGCGGAGCCGCTCCGCCGAGGCCTGGATGGCGGCGCATGGCGCGCGCGAGGCCGGCTTCATCACCGCCTGGAATCCGATGAGTCGCGTGATGCCGCCGGCCTGGAACGCCGCCGCCCAGGCGATGCTGCGGCGCGACCTGCGCGGCCGCCCCATGGCGCTGGGCGAGGGAAGCCTCGGCCGCTGGCGGGAGGAGATGCTGCTGGTCGCCCTGCCGCCGCGAGACCTGTTGCGGCTGGCGCGCCGCCACCGGCAGGCGGCGGTGGTCACGCTACGCCGCAGGCGGCAGGCTCGCCTGGTCTACAGGTAGCGCTGAATATCCAGCGTGCTCTCGCGCCCCACCTTGTCCAGGCTCTCCCGGATGAAGCGATCCGCCGCATCCCGTCCATAGTCGCGCAGCGTCGAGAGAAAGTCCCAGTCGCCGTTGAACTTGGTGCTGAGCTTGAAGGCGCGCATGCGCTCTTCATCCTCGATGGCGTGCAGGAACAGGCGGCGGTAGCGCGGCTGTTCCAGACGCCCCGCCTCCAGCATGCGCTGCACGAAATCAATGGCGCGCATCTCGCTCATCAGCGAGGCGTTGAAGCTGATCTCGTTCAGCCGGTTCATGATGTCGCTGGTCGTCGTCGGCAATTCGGCGCGCAGCAGCGGGTTCAGCTGGACGATGACGATATCGGCCGCCATCCGCTCATGATACAATGGCCAAAGCGCGGGGTTGCCCAGATAGCCGCCATCCCAATAGGCCTCGCCGTCAATCTCCACGGCCTTGAACACATTGGGCAGGCAGGCGGAAGCGAGCAGCGCATCCACCGTGATCTCGGCCCGCGTGAAGACCTTGGGCTTGCCCGTCCGCACATTGGTGGCAGAGATGAAAAGCCGGATCGCGCTCTTGTCCGCCCGCAGCCGCGCGAGGTCGAGGCTTTGCTCCAGCGCCTTGCGCAGCGGGTTGAACTCGATCGGAAAGGGATTCATCTGGTAGGGCGACATCACGCGCGTCATGGTGTCGAAGGCGTTGTAGGCGAGGCTGTAGGTCAGGTCCCACCCCCAGAGCGCCTTTTCCATCGGGTGGGCCTTGAGCGGCGAGACCGCGAATTTCGCCCCCAGCGCTCGCCAGAACCGGTTCAGCGCATCCTTGGCCCCCTGGCGGCCGCCTTCCAGCAGGCCCAGCGCCAGGATCGCACCGTTGATCGCGCCCGCCGATGTGCCGGAGAGCCCGTCGAACTCGATCCGGTCATCCTCCAGCAGGCGGTCCAGCGCGCCCCAGGTGAAGGCGCCATGCGTGCCGCCCCCCTGCAGCGCGAGGTTGACCCGCCGCGTGGTCTTCTGCGCGAGGGCGGGCGCCGCAATGGGGGTGACGCTGTCCATCAGGCCGCGAGCCAGCCGCCGTCGATGGACAGCGCCGAACCATTCACCCCGCCCGAGCCCGGGCCGACGAGCCAGAGCGCCATGCGCGCCACCTCATCCACCTCGATCCAGCGCTTGGAGGGCTGCTTGGCCAGCAGGTGATCCTTCAGCGCCACCTCGTCGCTCACGCCGAATTTCTCGGCCAGCGGGTGGACCTGCGCCTCGGCCAGCGGCGTGCGGACGAAGCCCGGGCAGATCGCGTTGCAGGTGACATTGGCCTGAGCGACTTCCAGCGCGACGGACTTGGTCAGCCCCACCACGCCATGCTTGGCCGCCACATAGGCCGTCTTGTACGGGCTCGCGACCAGGCCATGCGCGCTGGCCACGTTGATGATGCGGCCGTGGTCGCGCGCCAGCATCCCCGGCAGGGCGGCGGCGATCGCGTGGAAATTGCTGCTCATGTTGATGGCAATGATCGCATCCCACTTCTCGGCCGGGAAATCCTGCACGGGCGAGACGAACTGGATGCCGGCATTGTTCACGAGGATGTCGAGCTTGCCGAACTCCACCTCGGCGGCGGCCACCATGGCGCGCACCTCGGCGGGCTTGGACATGTCGGCCGGGCTGTAGGGGGCCTGGGCCACGCCCATCAGCGCGCCGATCTCGGCCCGGGCGGCCGCGATCTCCTCGGGCTTGCCGAAGCCGTTCAGCATCACCTTGGCGCCCGCCTCGGCATAGAGCTTCGCAATGCCCAGCCCGATGCCGCTCGTGGAGCCGGTGATGAGGGCGGATTGCCCTTCCAGAATTCGTTCCATGCGCCTTGCCTCAATTCTTCTTTGTGCACCGCAATACCGCGAATGGCCCGAAGTCTCAACCGCGCGACACATGCGACAGACCCGGCGATCAGCCCGCGACAGAGGGGCGGCATATTCGTCTCAACAGATGCTCACCCTCTCGGAGACCCTCCCATGCGCCAGATCATCCTCGCCGCCGCCGCCCTGATCGCCCTGGTTTCCCATGCCGATGCCGCCGCGCGCATCCCGGCGCCGGCCACCAGCGCCATCCAGCTCACGGGCGGCTTCGCCCATGGCACCCGCCCCGCCTTGCCGCGTGCCCCGCACTTGGCGCAGGTCGCGCCTACCCAGGGCGATTGAACCCTTGCGCCGCGGCCTGCGGCATGGATTGATACAAGGCGCCCAGCCCAGGAGAGCCCCGCATGTCCGCCGTCCAGGACCCCGCCGCCGATGTCCTTGCCGAACAGCGCCGCCAGGCCCGCATCGACATGGCCGCCGCCCATCGCCTGGCGGTGCTGCATGACTTCCACGAGGCGATCGACAACCACTTCACCCTGATGGTGCCTGGCCGCCCCGGCCGCTTCTACCTCAATGCCTATGGCCTGCACTGGTCCGAGGTGACGGCCAGCAACCTCATCGAGGTCGCCTATGACGGCACCGTGCTGGATGGCAGCGGCCCCGCCGATCGCAGCGCCATCTGCATCCATGCGCCGATCCATGAGATCACGGGTGCCGAGTGCGTGCTGCACACCCACATGCCCTACGTCACCGCCATCTCGCAGCTCGAGGACATGACCATCGAGATGACGGGCCAGAGCGCGCTGCAGTTCCACGACCGCATCGCCTACGACTACGACTACAACGGCTTTGCCATCGAGCATGAGGAGGGCGAGCGCATGGCCGCCCTGATGCAGGGCAAGCCCATCCTGATGCTGGCCAATCACGGCGTTGTCGTCACCGGCAATTCCGTCGCCCAGGCCTATCACCGACTCTACTATCTGGAGCGCGCCTGCCGGACGCAGATGTTCTCCATGTGGGCCAACGCCCGCCGCCGCTTCGTGAAGGAAGAGGTGCTGGAGAAGATGAAGGCGCAGCGGAGCTGGAAGGACCCGACCATGGCGATGACCGGGCCGGAATATCACTTTGCGGCGCTCAAGCGCGTCCTCGACAAGCAGGATCCCAGCTACGCGGATTGAGGAGGGCGCTGCCCTCTTGAACCTCCTCCCGCCAAAGGCCGAAAGGCCCTTGGAACCCGTTAGTCGGCCGTGGCACCTGACGCACGGACGATGGGGACCCATAGGGCAATTTCATCGCGGACAAACTGCGCGAACCGCGCGGGGGAATAGCCCCGCATGGCGGGCGTGCCCATCTCGTTGAAGCGCCGCGCCACATCTGGGTCCGCCAGCGCCTGGTCGATCGCGCTCCACATGCGCTCCGTGATGGCGGGCGGCAGGTTCGCCGGGCCGAAAATCCCGAACCAGGAGTAGGATTTGTAGTTGGGCAAGCCCACTTCGGCCGCCGTCGGCACTTCGGGCATCAGGGTGGAACGTTCATCCGTCGCGACGAAGAGGGTGCGCGCCTGGCCATCGCGGTGGAAGGGCAGCACCTGGCTCGGGATGTCGCTGGTGAACTGGATGTCGCCCGCGATCAGCGCCGCATAGACCTGCCCGCCGCCGCGATACGGGACATGCACCGCCTGGGTCCCCGTCTGCGCCAGGAAGCTCGCGCTGCCGATATGCCCCGACGAGCCGATGCCGCTGCTGCCGTAGGAAAACCGATTCGGCTGCGCGCGCAACTGCGCGATCCAGTCCGCCGTATCGCGCACCTGCAACCCGCGCGTGGTGACCGTGTGGCAGATCGGGATGAAATTCGTGGGCGAAATCGCCGTCAAATCCCGCACGGGATCATAGGGCAGGTTGCGATAGAGCCCGACCGCGAGCCCCGTGGAGGACAGCGTCGCCAGCACGAAGTTATAGCCATCGGGCGCCGATTTCGCGACGAAATCCGTGCCCACTGTGGAACCCGCGCCGGGCCGGTTCTCCACGATCACGTTCTGCCCCAGCGCTGCCGCGATCTTCGGCGCGAGAAGGCGCATGGTGATGTCCGAGCCCCCGCCCGTGCCGAAGGGCACGATCATGCGGATCGGCCGGTTCGGCCAAGGGCCGGATTGCGCGCGGGCGATCCCCGGTGCGGCGAGCAGGCCAAGGCTGGAACGGCGGGTCCACATCATGTCGGCTCTCCTTGCCGGCAGCATGGCGTCGCGCACCCGCGCCTGTCCATCATCACAGCACGAAATCGGGCCGTGGCAGCGCCTGATAGGCATCGCGCAGCGCCTGCGACCAGCCATCGCGAATGGTGCGGTAATAGGGATCCTCATCCGTGATGCGCCGGCGGGTGCAGGTGGCCAGCTCATCGGTCCGGATCACGCCGAGGTCGAGCGGCATGCCCACCGAAAGGTTCGAGCGCAGCGTGCTGTCCATGCTGATCAGCGTCAGCGCCACCCCCTCGATCAGCGAGGTGCGCGGCGTCAGCACACGGTCCAGGATGGGCTTGCCGTATTTGTGCTCGCCGATTTGCAGGAAGGGCGTGTCCTCGGTCGCCTCGATGAAATTGCCGGCGGAATAGACCAGGAAAAGCCGCGGCGGCCCGCCCGCGATCTGCCCGCCCAGCAGCAGGCTGCAATCGAAGGACAGCCCCTGCGCCGAAAGGGAGGGGCCATCCTGCTGCGCCACCAGCCGCACTGCGGCGCCGACCAGCTGCGCCGCCACCACCATGTCCGGCACGTCGGTCAGCTTCTGCAGCAACCCATTGTGCCAGACGCCCGCCTGCAGATGATTCCAGACCGCCTGGGTGATGGCGAGGTTGCCCGCTGTTGCCAGCAGCAGCGCACGGTCCCCCGCCTGCTCCACGGCGAACATCTTCGAGAAGGTGGAGATATTGTCGAGGCCCGCATTGGTTCGCGTGTCCGAGAGCATGACGATGCCCTCATCCACCGAAAGCCCCACGCAATAGGTCATCATCCTGCCTCCGCCCGCCTGGCGCGGAGGATGCCCGATCAGGCCCGGATATAGAAGGCCTCGACCGCCTGCCCCAGCTCGGCGGCGCTGACGATCATGCTGGTGAGATAGTCATGCAGCCCGGCCGACATGACGTCCTCGATCCGGCCGAATTTCAGGCGGGCCTGGATCTCGCCGGCCATGCGGTGCGGCTCGCCCCGGCGGCCGCCCTGCTCGATGGCGATGCCCTCCAGCACCTCGCAGACGCGGTTGTAGCAGGCGGCCAGGCTACGCGGCAGCTCGGGCCGCAGGATCAGCAGCTCCGCAATGCGGGCGGGGGCCAGGCGGTCGCGATAGACCCAGTGATAGGCGCGGAGCGCCGAGACGGATTGCAGCACCGCCTGCCACTGGCCATGCGCCACGGTGGTCTCATCCGGGCTTTCCAGCAGCTCATGCTTCACGTCGAGCAGGCGGGCTGTGTTGTCCGCGCGCTCCAGCGCAGTGCCGAGCTGGACGAAGAGCCACGCCTCGCCGCGCAGCATGGTGTCCATGGAGGCGCCGTTGAACAGCAGCACGCGCTCCCGCACCCATTCCAGGAAGCCCGGCAGCTTCTCGCCCTGGAAATCCGCGGGCTCGATCTGCCGCAGGTGGTTCCAGCTGTCGGACATGGCACTCCACATGTCCACCGTCAGCGCGGTGCGCACGGTGCGCGCATTGTGCCGGGCGGCGGCGAAGCAGGGGATGATGCCGGAGGGGTTGTCTGGGTCGCGCACCAGGAAATCAATCACCGCTTCCTGCGTGACCTCGTCATGCTTGGCGAAGAAGCCCGGTTCGCATCCGGCCGCGACGAGCAGCGAGCGCCATTCATCGCCCTCGGCGTTGAGTTCGGCGGTCAGCCCCGCCATGCGCGAGGCGACGGAGAGGCCACGCGCGACATTGGCCGCGCGCTCGGTATAGCGGCCGAGCCAGAACAGGCTGTCAGCGGTGCGGCTCAGCATCCGGCGGCACTCCCGAAGGATTGCGACTGGGACTGGGATTGCGAACCGCCGCCGGATTGAGATTGCGACTGCGTGCCCGGCTCGGCCTCCAGCACCCAGGTGTCCTTGGTGCCGCCGCCTTGCGAGGAATTCACCACCAGCGAACCCTCGCGCAGCGCCACGCGCGTCAGCCCGCCCGGTACGATCCGCACCTTGTCGCGCGTGCTCAGCACGAAGGGCCGTAGGTCCACATGGCGGGGCGCGATGCCGGCCTCCACCAGCGTGGGCACGGTGGAAAGGGCCAGCGTCGGCTGGGCGATGTAGTCCTGCGGGCGGGCCTTGATGCGGGCGGCGAATTCATCGCGCTCGGCCTGGGTCGCGTGGGGGCCGATCAGCATGCCATAGCCGCCCGAGCCCTGGGCCAGCTTCACCACCAGCTTGTCCAGATTGGCCAGCACCTCCTTGCGGTCCGCCTCGCGCTCGCAGAGCAGGGTGGGGACGTTGGCGAGTTTCGGTTCCTCGCCGAGGTAGAAGCGGATCATCTCGGGCACGTAGGGATAGATCGCCTTGTCATCGGCGATGCCACAGCCCGGCGCATTGCACAGCGTGACATTGCCCGCGCGGTAGGCCGACATCAGCCCGGGCACGCCCAGCATGCTGTCCGGGCGAAAGGCCTCGGGGTCCAGGTAGTCGTCGTCAATGCGGCGGTAGATCACATCCACGCGCTTCTTGCCCGCGGTGGTGCGCATGTAGACGATCTTGTCCTCGACGAAGAGGTCAGGGCCTTCCAGCACCTCCACGCCCATCTCATCGGCCAGGAAGCAATGCTCGTAATAGGCGCTGTTGAAGGCGCCAGGGGTGAGGATGACGACGGTGGGGTTGGGCCCGGCGCGCTCGGGCGCCACGGCCTTCAGCGTCGTCAGCAGATCCTCGGGGTAGCGGTTCACGGGCGCGATGCGATGGCGGGCCATGAGGCGCGGGAAGAGGCGCAGCATCGCCTCGCGATTCTCCAGCATGTAGGAGACGCCCGACGGCGTGCGCGCATTGTCCTCCAGCACGTAGAACTGGTCCGGCCCGGTGCGCACCAGGTCGATGCCCGCAATATGCGTGTAGACGCCGCCGGGCGGCTCGAAGCCCTGCATCTCTGGCCGGAACTGCTCATTGCCCGTGATCAGGTGCCCCGGGATGCGGCCGGCGCGCAGGATTTCCTGCTTGCCATAGATGTCGGCCAGGAAGGCATTCAGCGCCCGCACCCGCTGGGTGAGGCCGGCGGAAAGCCCCTCCCACTCGGCCCGTGCGAGGATGCGGGGGATGATGTCGAAGGGGATCAGCCGCTCGGGATCACCGCCCTCGCCATAGACGGCGAAGGTGATGCCGACGCGGCGGAACAGCACCTCCGCCTCGGCGCGCTTGGCCATGAGGGCCGCCTGGGGTGTCTCGCGCAGCCAAGCGGCGATCGCGGCAAAGGCGGGGCGGAGCGATCCGCCCGATCCCATTTCATCAAAGGCTGGCAGCGTCATGAACCCTGATCCCGGCAGTCTGCACGAGCATTGCCAAAGCCTTGCGCTCCACACAAGCCAGCCCGGCGCACAAAGCGCACCGCTCGCCACGGCTCTGCCCAAGTCGCGGGCAGGTGCCTATGCTCGGCCCCTTCAGGGAGAAAGCCATGAACGACCAGCCGCACCTCAACACCGGCGCCGAAGCGATGGTGCAAAGCTTCGCCGAGGCTGGCATGCCCGCCATCTTCGGCGTGCCTGGCGGGGGTTCGAGCCTGGATCTGATCGCCGCCGCCAAGGCGCAGGGCATCCCCTTCATCCTCACGCGCACCGAGAATGGCGCGGGCATCATGGCCTCGGCGCTGGCGGAGCTGACGCACAAGCCGGTCGGCCTGCTGACCACACGCGGCCCCGGCGTCTCCAATGCCGCCAATGGCATGGCCAATGCGGCGCTGGAGCGGGCACCCGTGATCCTTGTGGCCGATGGCTTCGCGGTGCGGGAGAGCCGCTATGTGACGCACCAGCTCTTCGACCAGGCGGCGATGATGGCACCCGTCACGCGGGCCCGCGGCGTGGGCGCCGCCGAGGCACATCGCGTGCTGACCGCCGCGATGGGCGCCCCGCGCGGCCCCGGCTATCTGGAACTGGCGGGCGATGCGGCCCGCGCGCCCGCTTCCCCCGGCCCCGCCTGGGTGCCCAGGTTGCTGGAAGCCCCCTCCACCGCCGCGCTGGCCGAGGCGCGGCGCCTGCTGGCGGGCGCTGCCCGCCCCGCCATCATCATCGGCCTGGAAGCGACCGAGCCAGCCCGCGCCGCCGCCACGCGCCGGCTGGTGGAGGCGCTGGGATGCCCCGCGCTGGTCACCTACAAGGCCAAGGGCGTGCTGCCCGACTCCCACCCGCTCTTCGGCGGCGTCTTCACGGGTGGCGAGGCCGAGGCGCCGCTGCTGCGCGAGGCGGACCTCATCATCCTGGCCGGCGCCGATCCGGTGGAATTCGTGGGCCAGCCCTGGCGCTATGCGGCGCCCATCCTCGACTTCGCCTGCGCGGCGCGGGAGATGGAGTATCGCAAGCCTGAACTCGCCATCATCGGCGCCTGGGAAATCGCGGCCGCGGCGCTGGCCGAGGATGCGCCGCGCAGCACCTGGCCGGAGGGGCGCCTCGGTGCGCTGCGCGCCGCCTGGCTCGCCGCGCTGGAGAACGCGCCGGGCGGCAATCGCGGCATGTCGCCCTCGGACATCGTGCGCGTCACGCAGGATGCCTGCCGCCGCCTGGGTGCCGACCCGCGCGTCAGCGTGGATGCGGGGGCGCATATGTTCCCCTGCACCAGCTTCTGGCAGGCGGAACGCCCGGGCGATTTGCTGATCTCCAACGGCCTGGCCAGCATGGGCTACGCGTTGCCCGCCGCCATCGCCGCCGCCTGGCATGACCCCGTGCGCGGCGCCGTCGCCTTCACCGGGGATGGCGGGCTGCTGATGGCGATCGGCGAATTGGCCACCGCCGCCGCCATGGGCGTGAACCTGACGGTTGTGGTGTTCAATGACGCCACCCTTTCGCTCATTGACATCAAGAAGGGCGAGCGGGACTTGCCCGAGGGCGCGCTGGACTGGCCGATGGTGGATTTTGCGGCGGTGATGCGCGGCATGGGCGGCGCCGCCTGGCGCGTCGCCGATGCCAGCGGCCTGGACGCCGCGCTGGCCGAAGCGATGGCCGCACCTGGGCCACGCCTGATTGATGTGCGGACCGATCCTTCGAGCTACCCCGCGCAGATCAAGGCTTTGCGAGGGTAGCGCCGCCGATCCGCCAGCGGTCCCAATCGCGCAGGAGGTAGAGCGCGAAGAAGCCAGCGAGAACCGGCACGCCGGCGATGAAAAGGTGGTTGCTGACCGGGTTCCAAGGCGCCAGCAGGCGCGGGATGGTCACCAGCGTCGTGATGCTGTGCAGGATCAGCGCCACGCCATAGGTGAGCCGTGGCTTGACGCCGGCCAGCAGCGCGAGCGACAGCGCCACCTGCAGCACCCCCAGCACCGGCAGCACCAGGGCGCCGGGATCGAAGCCGTAGAAGTTGCGGAAAATCGCCAGCGTGGTGCCGGGCACCACGAATTTCTCGACGCCCCATTGCAGCAGGAAGACGCCGAGCGTCAGGCGCAGGACCAGCAGGGCGACGGGAAGTCGGGTTTCGAGCATGGGCCGGGGCCTCCAGCCGCCGGGATGGCGGCCTCAATGCCCTTCGCCCGAGCGGCGCGGCGGGTTACCGCTTGCGGTTGAGGAAATGCCCCATCATCGCGCTAGGCTCCGCCGTCTCCCAGGATTTCGCGAAGGCCGGGATGCCCGCCGCGATAGCCTGGCTGAGCGGCAAATCCTCCCAAGCGCGGATCAGCGCCTTCTGGTTGGCGATGGCGACGGGGCCGGCCTCGCGCAGCAGGGCGAGCCATTCCTCCACCGCCGGATCCAGCAATTCGGCCGCGACCACGCGCTCCAGGAAGCCCCAGGATTCCATGGTGGCCGCATCCAGCGTCTCGGCCAGCAGCAGCAGGCGGCGGGTGCGGCCCCAGCCGATCAGCCCCGGCAGCAGCGCGGCCTCGACCACGGAGGGAATGCCCACGCGCACTTCGGGCATGCCGAACTTCGCGACATCGGCCGCGATGCGCAGGTCACAGGCGGCGGCGATCTCGAGGCCCGCCCCCAGGCACCAGCCCTGGATGCGCGCGATCACCGGCACGCGGCAGGCGCGGATGGCCGCACAGGCGCCATGCACGCGTTCGATGAAGGCGCGGCCCTGCTCGGGTGTGGTGACGGCGCCCATCTCGCGGATATCGGCGCCGCCGATGAAGGCGCGATCGCCCTCGCCCGTCAGCACCACGGCGCGGATGTCGTCCTCCACATCGAAGCTGGCCGCGAGTTGCAGCAACAGCTCCGAATTCAGCGTGTTGAGCTTGCCGTGATTGGCGACGACGACATGCCGGATATCGCCCGTGCGGGTGATCTCGATCTTCATTTCACCATCCCCGCCAGCTTCGCATAGCCCCGCGCGATGGCCGCCAATTCCTCATGCGCGATCACCGCGTTGAGGTCGGTGAAGCCGTCTGGCGCGCGTTCGCTCACCACATCCACCACCCGCTCCGGCCCGCCGCGCCGGTTGGAGAGCGCAATCTCCCGCGTGGCGGGCAGGCGCTCGGCCTCATAGGCGGCGAGCGCATCCTCCACCGGGCGCTCCGCCAGCAGCCGCGCCAGCAGGCGGGCATCGATGATCGCCTGGGAGGCGCCGTTGGAGCCGGTGGGATACATGGCATGCGCCGCATCGCCCAGCAGCGTGACGCGGCCTCGCGTCCAGAAGGGCAGCGGGTCGCGGTCGCACATCGGGTATTCGAAGAATTCCGGCGTGGCGCGGACCATCGCCTCCACATCAAGGCCCGGCACGCGGAAGCGCTGCACATGGGGCAGCACCTCCTCCAGCTGGCCCGGCCGCGCCCAATCCTCGCGGCGCGGCGGCGGGCGCGAGGCATCGCCGATCTGCGCGCAGATCACCCAGTTGGTGAGGCGCGTCTCAGCCGTGCTGCCATGGCCGATGGGGTAGAAGACCAGCTTCTCCTTCATGTCGCCGGCCACGAACATCACGTCGCCCGTCTCGTAGGCCGGCCATTCGAT
>NZ_JAIEQY010000393.1 GCF_019747315.1 Roseococcus sp.
CTGAGCTGGATGCAGAACGAGCGCAGCATGTTCTCACCCTCCGGCCCCATCATCTGGCCCTTCAAGGGCATCATTCCCGTCGTCGGCTTCATCATGCTGCTGCAGGGCCTGGTCGAGGTGGTGCGCTGCGTGCGCTGCGTGCGCTCCGGCGAATGGCCGCGGCGCCTCTCCGATGTGGAGGAACTGGACCAGATCATCCTCGCCAAGGCGGCCGAGAAATCGCCCGAGGAACTCGCCCGCGAGCTGGCGGAAAACGCCGACGCGGCACTTTCGGTCAAGGGACGCTAACCCACCATGATCTCCGATGCCGGCCTTGGCCTGACGCAGCTCATCCTCTTCCTCTTTTTCATCCTGCTGGGCTTCCCCATCGCCTTCACGCTGATGGCGATGGGCCTGTTCTTCGGCTTCCTCGGCATGGGCGAGCGCGTCTTCGACCTGCTGATCCAGCGCACCTATGCGGTGATGAGCAGCGACGTGCTGATCTCCGTGCCGCTCTTCGTGCTGATGGGCTACATCATCGAGCGCGCAAACATCCTGGACCGGCTATTCCGCGCTTTGCAGATGGCCTCGGGCAACATCCCCGGATCCCTCGCCGTCGCGACACTCGCCACCTGCGCGCTCTTCGCGACGGCCACCGGCATCGTGGGCGCGGTGGTGACGCTGATGGGCCTGCTGGCTTTCCCCGCGATGCTGCGCGCCGGATATGACGTGAAGCTCGCTTCCGGCGTGGTCTGCGCGGGCGGGTGCCTGGGCATCCTCATCCCGCCCTCGATCATGCTGATCCTCTACGGCGCCACGGCCGGCGTCTCGGTCGTGCAGCTCTACGCCGCCGCCTTCATCCCCGGCATCACGCTGGCCGGGCTCTACATCGCCTATGCGATCGGCATCGCCATCGTGAAGCCGGAAGTGGCCCCGCGCCTGCCGCCAGAGGCGGTGCAGGTGCCCTTCGGCAAGCTGGTCTGGGCGCTGCTGACCAGCTTCTTCCCGCTGGCGCTGCTCATCTCGATGGTGCTGGGCGCCATCCTGACCGGCCTGGCCACACCCTCCGAGGCCGCGGCCATGGGCTCGCTCGGCTCCATCATCCTGGCCCTCGCCTATCGCTCCTTCTCCTTCCAGAAGCTGAAGGAGAGCGTGTTTCTGACGGCGCGGACCAGCGCCATGGTCTGCTGGCTCTTCGTCGGCTCCTACATCTTCTCCTCTGTGTTTGGCTATCTCGGCGGCCAGGGCGTGGTGGAGGAGTTCGTGAAGAGCCTGCCGCTCAACACCTTCACCTTCATGCTGCTGGCCCAGGCCATCATCTTCATCCTCGGCTGGCCGCTGGAATGGACCGAGATCATCGTGATCTTCGTGCCGATCTTCCTGCCGCTGCTGGATGATTTCGGCGTGGACCCGCTCTTCTTCGGCATCATGATCGCGCTGAACCTGCAGACGAGCTTCCTCTCGCCGCCGGTCGCCATGGCCGCCTTCTACCTGAAGGGTGTCGCGCCCAAGCACGTGAAGATCGAGGATATCTTCAAGGGCTGCATGCCCTTCATCTACATCGTCGTCTTCACGATGCTGATGGTCTATGCCTTCCCCGGCCTGGTCACCTGGCTGCCCGAGCAACTCTATGGCGGTGACCACGGGCCGCCGGCCGTCTCGATGGAGGCGCCCCCGGCAGGCGGCTTCCAGGAAGAGGAAATGCCCGAACTGCCGCCGCTCCGATGAGCGCGGCCGAGGCGGCGAAATTCCTCAGCGATGCCTGGGAGACCGGGCATTCGCTGGCCCCCTTCCCCGAGGACCTCGCCCCCGCCGACCAGGCGGCGGGCGAGGCCATCGCGGCCGAGTTGGTCGAAGCCCTCACCCTGCCCGTCTGCGGCGTGCGCCTCGCCCCCGGCCCGGATGGCCTGACGCTGCTCTCGGCGCCCATGGTCGAGGCTCGGATGCTGCGGGTGGGCACGCCCATCGCCCTCGCCGCCCTGCGCCAGCCCAGAATCTCCGCCGGCATCATGGGCATCCTGGCCGAGCCGCTGGAGCGGGACCTGCCGGTCTTCTCCGCCTTCCACCCGGTGCTGGACATCGCCGCCACGCGCTACACCCAGGGCGCGCCGGATGCAGCGCACCAGCTCGCCGATCTTGGCGGGCTTGGCTTCGTGCTGGTGGGCAAGCGCTGGATCGGGGCGCTGCCCGAGGAGAGCGAAGCGCGCCTCGGCCTCACCGGCACGCGGCCCTATCCGCTGCGCGCGCCGCTCGCCGCGCTGATGCGCCAGGCGGGTGCGGAGGCGATCCGCTGGGGCGGGCTGCCGGCCGGCGCGGTGCTGGTGGTGGCAGGGCTGGCCACGGGCTCACCGCCCGTCGCGGGGCAGAAGTGGTCGGCCTCCATTCCGCCTGTGGGGCGGATTTCGGCGGTGCTGGGGTAGCGGCGCGGGGAAACGCTTTATCAAGACCTGGCGCCTATCCTCCCGCCTCCGCCAGGTCGGAGGGGATAGTGGATACTCATGCCAAATGCAAAGCGTGCCGCGATGGCGTGGGGTTCGACATCCCCATCGCCATGGCGTTCCAACCGATCCTGAACACCAGGACGGGGCATGTCTTCGCCCAGGAAGCCCTGGTTCGCGGTGCCGGCGGCCAAGGCGCAGGCTGGGTCCTGGACCAGGTGACGGAGGCGGATCGCTACGCCTTCGACCAGCTCTGCCGCACCACGGCCATCGAGCAGGCCGCGGCCCTGGGCCTCACGCAAGGCGAGGCCTCCCTTTCCATCAACTTCCTGCCCAATGCGGTCTATGAGCCCAAGGCCTGCATTCGCCTGACCCTCGCCACGGCCCTGCGCGTCGGCCTGCCGCTGGAGCGGATCATCTTCGAATTCACTGAATCCGAGCGCGTGGACACCGAACACCTGCTGCACATCCTGCGCGCCTATAAGGCGATGGGCTTCCGGACAGCCATCGATGATTTCGGTGCTGGCTATGCCGGGCTCAACCTGCTGACAAGGTTCCAGCCCGACATCGTCAAGATCGACATGGAGCTGGTGCGCGACATCGACAGGGACAGCGCCAAGCGGACCATCCTGCGGGGCACGCTGCGCATTCTCTCCGAGCTGGGGATCACCGCGATCTGCGAGGGGGTCGAGACAGCGGCCGAATACGCGGTGCTGCGCGACATGGGGGTTGAGTTGCAGCAGGGTTTCTTCTTCAGCCGGCCGACCCTTGGCGCCCTGCCCGAGCCGCATTGGCCCATCCCGCCGCAGCCGGCCAGCACGTGGCCGGCCCTGGCTGCCGCCGCGCGGGGCGGCCTCACCGCGCAGCGCGGGCCGAGCCTTCCCCACGCGGCCGTCACCCAGTGACGTACCAGCCCCTGACGCCGGAGGAAGCCCGGACTACGCCGCGGGCCTGAATGCCGCGAGCCCACCGCTGCGCAGCAGGTTGGACGGCAGGCGGTGGCCGACGATGCGCTCGGCCAGCTTGGCGGCCTCGATCAGGGCGTCCAGGTCAATGCCCGTCGCGACCCCCATCTCCTCGCACAGGAAAACCAGCTCCTCCGTCGCGATATTGCCGGGCGCGCCGGGGTGGCCGGCGAAGGGGCAGCCGCCCAGCCCCGCCACCGCCGCATCGAAGGCCGAGACACCCAGCCGCAGCCCGGCCGCCGCACAGGCAATCCCCAGGCCCCGCGTGTCATGCAGATGCAGCGAGAGCTTGGGGCCCGGGAATTTATCCCGCACCGCGCCCACCAGCCGCTCGACCAGGAGGGGATTGGCCCAGCCCATGCTGTCGGCCAGCGAAATTTTCTCGACCGCGCAGCCGGTCTCGGCGGCGATCGCCATGGCGTCGGAGAGGGCGGTCATCGCCTGCGCCGTGCTGACGGCGCCGGAGAAGTTGCAGCCGAAGGCAGCCTGGAGCGAGACGCGCGTCATCGCCACCCCCGCCGCCTGGTGCTGCGCCACATGCTTGCGCTGCACCTCCAGCTGCTCCGCATGGCTGCGGTTCAGGTTCTTGCGCGTGAAGGCCTCCGAACCCGTCACGGTGATGGAACCCTCGATCACCAGCCGGTCGGCAAAGGCCTGCACGCGCGCCAGGCCGGCCGCGTTGAACCAGAGCGCGTTGTAGGCGACGCCCGCGCGCGGCGTGAATCCGGCCACCACCTGCTCGGCATCCGCCCAACCGGGGACGATCTTCGGGCTGACGAAGCTCGCCACTTGGATGCGCGAGACGCCGGTGGCGGAGAGCGCGTCAATCAGTGCGATCTTGTCGGCCGTCGGGATCGGGCCGGGCTCGATCTGGAAGCCCTCGCGCGGGCCTTCCTCGGTGATCTCAACGCGGGCGGGAAGGTCGCTCATCGCACGGCATAGACGTCATAGCGCGGGCCCGAGGGCGGGCGCTGGCCGGTGCCGATGGCGATGACGCGGTTCATCCAGGCGAGGTCCGCGGCGCCGGTCTGGAAGCGCAGCGTGGTGCGGAAATAATACTCCGAAGCGTCCACCGCCTCGCCGGCGGCCAGGCGGGCCAGCACGGTGGGGTCGCCCGTGCGGATGCCGCCATATTGCACATAGACCAGGCTGCCCGAGGCCGCCTTGATGGTCAGCCGCACATCGATATGTGCGGTGCCATCGGCCTCCACGCGCAGCCAGTCGGCCGCCGTGCCGCCCAGGATCTCGCCCTGCAAGGCGGGGCCGGTGACCGTGCCGCCGGTGACGGCGACGACGCGCAGATCATGCCCATCCGGCCCCTTGCCCACCATCTGGGGCGCTCCCACGGACAGGTCCATCGAGAAGAGATATTCGGTGACGAGCGGCAGCGGCATGGCAGATCCTCCGGGTTTGACCCAGAGCATGCCCGGCCGGGATCGTTCCGCAAGGGGCTTGCATCGGAGCCATCGGCGCCCCAATGTCGACTGATGATTTTTCCCATTTGTCTCAGGGACCGACCATGAATATCATGGACCCGCAGGCCGCCACGCGCGCCCGCATTGCCGATGCGGCGGAGGCGCTGTTCCGCCAGATCGGCTACCAGAAGACCTCGGTGGCCGATATCGCCAAGGCCTGCGCGATGTCGCCGGCCAATGTCTATCGCTTCTTCCCCTCCAAGAGCGCGATCAACGAGGCCATCACCCACCGCCTGCTGGACATTGTGGGCAGCGAGCTTGAGGTCATCGCCACCGGCGAGGGCAGCGCGGCGCAGCGCCTGCGCGCCACGGCCCGGCACCTCTATCTGCGCGATGTGGAGCTCTTCTTCACCGAGAAGCGCATGCACGACATGGTGGGTGCCGCCATGACCGAGCATTGGGGCGTGATCGAAGGCTTCATCGCCCGCGTCCTCGCCGTCTGGGAGGGACTGCTGCGCCAAGGGATGGCGGCGGGCGAATTCCGCACGCTCGATCCCGCCGCGACGGCGATGACCCTGAAGCACTGCCTGATGCTCTGGACCCACCCGATTCTGCTGGCCGATTGCCTGGGGCGCGGCCACACGCGCGAGGAGTTGGAGGCGCAGCAGCGGGCGGCGATGGACCTGCTCCTCGCCGGCCTCGCAAAATGACTCCTGATGATTATTGATTTTCGTCAGTGAATAGTCATTATGGCTCTGTTCACGGAGCCCAGCCATGCGTCCCTCGCCCCTCCTCCTGCTGCTGCTGACCGCCTGCCTGCCCGAGGCCAAGACCGCCGCCCCCCCGGCCGAGGAAGCCCCCCGCCCCGTCCAGGTGGCGGAAATCCGCCACCTGCCGGCCGATTCGGGCCCGAGTTTCACCGGCGTGGTCCGCGCCCGGCGCGAGGCGGATGTGGCGCTGCGGGCCGGTGGCCGGATTTCCGAGCGCCTCGTGGACCTGGGCGCCGAGGTCACGGCCGGGCAGCTCCTCTTCCGACTCGATCCGCGTGACCTGGAACTGGCGCTGCGTGCCGCGGAGGCCGATGTCCTCTCCGCCGAAGCGACCGCCGCCCAGGCGGTGAATGACGCCGCCCGCTCCCGCGCGCTGGTCTCCGCCGGCCATGTCGCCGCCGCCTTCCATGAGCAGCGCGAGGCCACCGCGCGCGCCGCCACCCAGCGCCTGGCCGCCGCCCGCGCCCAGCGCGACCTCGCCCGCAACCGCCTGGACTATGCCGAGCTCCGCGCCCCCTCAGCCGGCCGCGTCACCGCCATCATGGCCGAGGCCGGCCAGGTGGTGGCCGAGGGCACCCCCGTGCTGCGCCTGGCCGACCCCGCCGAGCGCGAGGTGCTGGTGCAATTGCCGGAGAATGCCCTCAGCGCCCCGCGCGCCACCGCCCGCTTCTGGGCGCGGCCCGAGGTCACGCTGCCCGTCCAGCTTCGCGAAATCGCCGCCCAGGCCGATCCCAACATGCGCACCTATGCCGCGCGCTTCTCGCTGCCCGATGCGCCGGATTGGGCGCGCCTTGGCATGACGGCCACCATCCATCTGGCGGGGGAGGCAGCGCCACCCAGCGCCCGCATCCCGCTTGCCGCCCTGCATGACCGCGGCCGCGGCCCCATGGTCTGGCTGGTGCTGGAAGGCGGGAAAATCGAGGCGGCACCCGTCACGGTGCTTGGCCTGTCGGAAAGCATGGCCACCATCCGCGCCCCCCTGGCCGAGGGTACGCGCATCATCGCCATGGGCGCACAGCTGCTCGACCCCGGCAGCCGCGTCCGCCCGGTGGAAACCCGCCTCGCCGGGGGCATGCGATGAGCCGCTTCAACCCATCCGAGGGTGCGATCCGCCAGGGGCAGCTCACCCTTTTTGCCATGGTGCTGCTGCTGCTGGCCGGCGCCTGGGCGTGGGGAAAGCTCGGCCGCGCGGAAGACCCGGCCTTCACACTGAAGGTGATGGTCGTCTCCGCCGCCTGGCCCGGCGCCACGGCCGAGGAGATGCAGGACCAGGTGGCCGATCGCATCGAGGCCAAGCTGACGGAACTCCCCTGGCTCGATGTGCTGCAGACCTTCTCCCGGCCGGGTGTGGCCACCATCACGGTGAATTTGCGCGACGACACGCCGCCCCACGCCGTGGCCGGCCTCTGGTACCAGGTGCGCAAGCGCGTGGGCGACATGCGGCAGAACCTGCCCCAGGGCGTGCAGGGCCCCTTCTTCGACGATGAGTATTCCGACGTCTTCTCCGCCGTGCTGGCGCTGCGCGGCGCCGACAATGCCGAGCTGGTCCGCCAGGCCGAGCGCCTGCGCGACCGGCTGCGCCGCCTGCCCGGCATCGAGAAGGTGACGTTGTTTGGCGAGCAGCCGCAGCGCATCCAGGTCGAGATCAGCCACACGCGGCTGGCCACCCTCGGCATCACGCCGCAATCCGTGCTGGACGCGCTGGCGCGGCACAATCCGGTGACGCCGGCCGGCACGGTCGAGACCGGCAGCACCCGCGTGAACCTGCGCCTGCCCGATGGTCTGGACGGGCTGGACAGCGTGGCCGCCCTGCCGCTTTCCGCCGAGGGCCGCACCATCCGCCTGGGCGATGTGGCGCGCATCACGCGCGGCCTCGCGGACCCGCCCGAGCGCGCGATCCGGCACCTCGGCGAACCCGCCGTGCTGATCGGCCTGACCAAGCAGCCGGGGCTCGACGTGCTGCGCGTCGGCGCCGGGCTGGAGGCCGAGCTGGCGCGGATCCGGCGGGAATTGCCCCTGGGCCTCAGCCTCGATGCGGTGGCCGACCAGCCGCATATCGTGCGCGAGAGCGTGGATGAATTCCTGATCAAGCTGGCGGCCGCACTCGGCGTGGTGCTGCTCGTCTCCTTCCTCTCGCTCGGCTTCCGCGCGGGCATCATCGTCGCACTCGCCGTGCCGCTCACCCTCTCCTTCGTGTTTCTCTTCATGGTGTGGCGCGGGACGGAGCTGGAGCGCATCTCGCTCGGCGCCTTGATCCTCGCCCTCGGCCTTCTGGTGGATGACGCAATCATCGCGATCGAGGCCATGGCGGTGAAGCTGGAACAGGGCTGGGAGCGCACGCGCGCCGCCGGCTTCGCCTGGACCACCACGGCCGGGCCCATGCTGACCGGCACGCTGGTCACGGTCGCGGGCTTCATCCCCGTGGGCTTCGCCGCCTCCACCTCGGGCGAATATGCGGGCGGCATCTTCTGGGTGGTGGGGGCCGCGCTGATCGCGAGCTGGATCGTTGCCGTCACCTTCACGCCCTGGCTGGGTGCGAAGCTGCTCAAGGCGGCACCGCACAACCCGGCGCATGATGCGCATGCCACGCGCGGCTATCGCGCGCTGCGGCGCGGCGTCGAATGGTGCGTGGATCATCGCTTCGCGCTGCTGGGCGTGATGGTCGTGCTGCTCGGCATTGGCCTGGCGGGCATGGCCATGACGAAGAAGCAGTTCTTCCCCGCCTCGCAGCGCCTCGAATTGCTGGTGGACATCAACCTCCGCCAGGGCGCCAGCTTCGCCGCGACGGATGAGGTGGCACGCCGCATCGAGGCGACGCTGCGCGATGATTTCGACGTCTCGCACTTCACCACCTATCTCGGCGCCGGCGCGCCGCGCTTCTTCCTGGCGCTGAACCCTGACCTGCCCAACGAGGCCTTCGCCAAGATCATCATCGAAAGCCGCGACGTGCCGGCGCGCGAACGCCTGCTCGAACGGCTGATCGCCATCGAGGAATCGGGCGCCTTCCCCGAGGCCCGGGTGCGTGTCTCGCGCCTGGATTTCGGCCCGCCCGTACCCTTCCCGGTGGCGTTCCGCATCCTCGGCCCCGACCCCATGCAGCTGCGCCACCTGGCCGATGACGCGGTGCCGCTGCTGCGCGGCGTGGCCGGCACGCGCAATGTGCAGACCGACTGGAGCGAACTCGCCCCCGCGCTGCGCCTCGAACTGGACCGCGAGCGCATCGCGCAGCTGGGCCTCTCGCCCCAGGCCGTCGCCACCTCCATGGGCACGCTGCTCTCGGGCGTGACGGCCACGACGATCCGCGAGGGCACGCGCGGCGTGGAGGTGCGGCTGCGCGCCGTGCCGGAGGAGCGCGCGGCGCTCGACCGTCTCGGCGATCTCTCGCTGGCCACGCCGGGCGGGCCGGTGCCGCTCAGCCAGGTGGCGCGCCTGGTTCCGGTGATGGAGGAGCCCATCCTCTGGCGCCGCAACCGCGAGCCTTTCATCACGCTGCGCTCCGACATCCAGCCAGGGCTTCAGGCACCGGAGGTGACGGCGGCCGCCATGCCGGCGCTGGCGCCCTTCATCGCCAGCCTGCCGCCCGGCTACCGGCTGGAGGTCGGCGGCGCGACTGAGCAAGCCGGCAAGGCCAATGCCAGCCTTTTCGCGCTGTTCCCGGTGATGGTCGCGGTGATGATGGCGCTGCTGATGCTGCAACTGCGCAACCTCGGCCGCATGGCGCTGGTGATGGCGACTGCCCCCCTGGGCATTCCCGGCGCCGCCGGCGCCTTGCTGTTGATGGGCGCGCCCTTCGGCTTCGTCGCCTTGCTGGGCGTCATCGCGCTCGCGGGCATGGTCATGCGCAACACGCTGATCCTGGTGGACCAGGTGCAGCAGGACCTCGAAGCCGGGATCGAGCTGCGGGAGGCGATCATCGGCAGCACGGTGCGCCGGGCGCGGCCGGTGGTCCTCACGGCGCTGGCCGCCATCCTCGCCTTCATCCCGCTGACGCAATCGGTCTTCTGGGGGCCGATGGCGATTGCGATGATCGGTGGCCTCGCGGTCGCGACCCTTGCCACGCTGCTGCTGGTGCCGGCGCTGCATGCGCTGGCCCTGCCCTGGCGGAAGCGGCCGGCCACGCAGGCCGCGCCCCTGCGGCCCGAGGCGGTTCCGGCGGAATGAGGGACGACAGGCGGCTTCGCGCCGGGCGGCGGCTGGCCCATACTGCCGGCGAGCCGCCGGTCAGAGCGGCCCGCCCGTCATCCGGCCCGCCGCCTCGCCCCGGAGAATGTCATGTCCGCCAGTCTCGGCATCCGCCCGCTCGCCGCCGGTTTCGGCGCTGAACTCACCGGCCTTCGCATCGCGGGCGATGTGCCCGAGGCTGAGTTCACGGCCTTCCTGGACGCCTTCCACCAGCATCATGTGCTGCTGATCCGCGGCGTGCCGAATGACCCGGCGGCGCAGGTCGCCTTCAGCCGGCGCATGGGGCCGCTCGAACATCACGCCGCCGCTTCCGCCGTGCATCCGGCCCATCCCGAAATCTTCTGCGTCGGCAATTACGCGGCCGATGGCATCACCGCCAATTTCGCCCGCGGCGTGGAGCAATGGCACGCCGATAGCAGCTTCCGCGACGTGCCCAGCACCGCCTCGCTCTTCTATGGCGCCATCTGCCCACCCGAGGGCGGCGAGACCTGGTTCCTCGACGCCGTCTCCGCCTATGAAACCCTGCCGCAGGCGCTGAAGACGCGGATCGAAGGGCTGCGCGGCGTGCATTGCCTCTACACCCTCTCCGAATGGAATCGGCGCCACACCCCGGGCCGCGCGCCGATGGACGAGGCGAAACGCCGCGCCTTCCCGCCCGTGGCGCATCCGCTGGTGCGCACGCATCCGGTCAGCGGCGTGAAATCGCTGTTCCTTTGCCCGGCGGTGATCAGCCATATCGAGGGGATGGGCGTGGAGGAAAGCGCCGCGCTGATCGAGGAGCTGATGGAACATGCGGGGCAGGAGCGCTTCGTCTATCGCCACGCCTGGCAGGAGGGCGACCTCGTCATCTGGGACAATCGCTGCACGCTGCACACGGCGAGCCTCTTCGATCACGAGAAATATCTGCGCCTGATGTTCCGCACGACGGTGGCAGGGGACGCGCTGGCGGCGTGACGGGCGCGGCTGTGTCACGAATTTACATTACATTTACTTAATATTTACGCCGTCATTCTCCTTGTCCGGGGCGTTGGCGCGCCCAACTGATCGCTCCAAGCGACCGGAAAACCGGCGCCCGATCTGTCAGGAAGCTTCCAGGATGCCTCGTTTCCACTTGCGGCGCCGCGCGCTGCTGGCCGGCCTGCCATGGCCGTTTCTCGCCGCCCCCGCACTCGCGCAGACCGCCATGCCGGACCGCCCCATCCGCTTCATCGTGGGCTTCGCCGCGGGCGGGCCGACCGACACCGTGGCGCGCGTCGCGGGCCAGGGCTTTTCCGAATTCCTGGGCCAGCCCGTGCCGGTCGAGAACCGCACGGGAGCGGCGGGCAACCTCGCCTCCGAGGCGGTGGCGCGCGCGGCACCCGATGGCACCACGCTGCTGGTCGCCAATGTCGGGCAGATCGTCATCAACCCGCACACCTATGACCGCATGCCGGTGGACCCGATGCGGGACCTCATTCCCGTCTCGCTGATGACGCTGACGGGCCTGCTGCTGGCGGTGCACCCCTCGCTGCCCGGCGATTACGCGACGCTGGTGGCGCAGCTCCGGCACGAGCCGAACCGGCACAAATTCGCGACGTCAGGCGCCGGCGGCATCAGCCATGTGGTGCAGGAATTGTGGCGGCGCCGGGCGGGCGTGGAGATCGAGGCCGTCCATTTCCGTGGCGCCTCCGCCATGGTGCCGGACATGCTGGCCGGGCGCACGCCCATCGGCCTCGACACCGTGATCCAGTTCGAGCAGCACATCCGCGCGGGCAACCTCCGCTCGGTCGCGAATTTCGGCGCGGCGCGCTCGGCCATCATGCCGCAGGTGCCGCTGGCCGCCGATGTCGGCCTGCCCGATTTCGCCTTCGACAACTGGTTCGGCCTCTTCGCGCCACGCGGCACGCCGCGCCCGGTGATCGAGCGCCTGGTCGAGGCCAATCGCCGCGCACTCGCCATCCCCGGAGCACTGGAGCGCCTGGCGGCCGGCGACATGCGCGCGGCACCCGGCACGCCCGAGGATCTGGGCGCGCGCTGCGAGCGCGAGTTCCGCCTCTATGGCGAGGCGATCCGCGCGGCGAATATCCGCGCCGACGCCTGAGGCGCTCAGCGCTGCCGCCAGGGGAGCTGGTCCGCCTTCCAGCCGGCGACATGGCCGCGATGGCCCTCATGGTCCACCGGGCCCTCGAAGCCGTCGGCCACGTTGTAGGCATGCGGGAAGCCCGCCTGCTGGGCGGCCTGGCCGGCCGCCAGGCTGCGCGCGCCGGAGCGGCAGATGTAGAAGACGTGGCTCTCGGCCGTGACGCCGGCCTTGCGCAGATGCTCGACGAAATGGCCGTTCACCTGCATGCCCGGGAAGACCTGCCAGGGGATCAGCACCACCTGCTTGCCCAGACCCGAGAGGTCCGGCACGCCCACGAAATTCCATTCAGCATCGGTGCGCACATCCACCAGCACGGCGTTGGGGTCGCGCTCCAGCGCGGCCCAGGTATCGGTGGGCGAGATGTCGGGCACTCCGGTCATGGCTTTCTCCTGATTTCTTTGCGCCAGAATGGGGCGAGTCCGGCATGGCAGCAATCGCCGCATCGGCGGTCGGCGCGCAAACCACACTTGCCCAAACCTGTGGGATTCCTGCAAGGAGAGGCGGTATCCCAGCTCAGGAATCCGCCATGACGCCGCGCCGCTCCCTCCTCCTCGCCACGGGTCTAGCACCCCTCGCCGCCCCTGGGGTGCTGCGCGCCCAGCCCGCCCCGCGCCTGCGCCTCACGCTGGACTGGGCCTTCCAGGCGCCCAACGCCTTCGCCCTGGTGGCGCGTGAGCGCGGCTATTTCCGCGAGGCGGGGGTCGAGGTGCAGATTGATCGCGGGCAGGGCTCGGGCGGCGTGCCGCCGGCGCTCGTCGCGGGCAGCCATGAGATGGGCTATGCCGACATCAACCCGGCCATCCGCTTCCTGGCGCAGAACCCCGATAGCGGCCTGATCTGCGTGGCCGTGCTGCACGACCGCGCGCCGCTTTGCGTCATCACCCGCGCCGATGGCCCGATCCGCACGCCGAAGGACCTGGAGGGCCGCCGCCTGGCCGCCCCGGACTTCGACGCGGGGCGTCAGCTCTTCCCCGCCTTCGCCCAGGCGGCAGGGGTGGATGCGAGCCGCGTCACCTTCCTCTCGGTCGCGCCAGCCCTGCGCGAGCCGATGCTGGTCCGGCGCGAGGCGGATGGGGTGACGGGCTTCGTCACCACCTCGGCGCTGGCCTTGAAGGGCATCGGCCTGCCGATCCCGCAGCAGCGCGTCATGATGTATTACGACCACGGGCTGAACCTGTATGGCGGCGCGCTGCTCACCACCCGCGCCTTCGCCGAGCGCAACCCCAATGTGGTGCGCGGCGCCGTCGCCGCGCTGATCCGCGGCTTCCGCGACACGCTGGCCAACCCGGCCGGCATGATCCAGGTGCTGCGCCAGGTGGAGCCGCTGACCGATGCGGCGCTGGAGATGGAGCGCCACGAGTTGAACGTCGAGCGCGTGATCATGACGCCCAATCTGCGCGCCAATGGGATCTCGGCGGTGGACACGGCCCGGATGCAGGCGGGCATCACCGCCGTGGAGGGCGCCTTCAACCTGCCGGCGCGCATCCAGGCCGGGCAATTCTACGTCCCGGACTTCCTGCCGGCCGTGGACCAGCGCCGCATCTGAACGCTTCCCGGGCGGCGGCGCGCGGCCGCCGCCCGGGAAACAGGCATGCCGGCGCGCGGAGGCGCTTAGTTCCGCTTCCCCATGGTGGGAAGCGGCCGGCCGCGCTGCTAGCTCTGATGGCCGACGAGACCCCTGGATCACCCGGAGCCCCGCATGACGCGCCCCTTTGTTGAAATTGACCGAGTGGCCATGCGCTATGGCGGTGTCGAAGGCACGCTGGCCCTGCAGGAGTGCAGCCTGAGCGTCCAGAAGGGGGAGTTCATCTCGGTCGTCGGTCCCTCGGGCTGCGGCAAATCCACCCTGATGCGCCTGGTCTCCGGCCTCTGGCCCGCGACGGATGGCAATGTGGTGGTGGCGGGCGAGGAGGTGGACCGCCCCCTCTCGCTGGTCGGCATGGCCTTCCAGAACCCGACGCTGCTGCCCTGGCGCACCATCCTCGAGAATGTGATGCTGCCACTGGAAATCGTGCCGGAGCACCGCAAGCGCCTGCGCTCGGAGCGCGCGAAATACGAGCAGAAGGCGCTGGATCTGCTGAAGCTGGTTGGGCTGGAAGGCTTCGGCGAGAAGCAGCCCTATCAGCTTTCGGGCGGCATGCAGCAGCGCACCAGCCTCTGCCGCGCGCTGATCCATGAGCCGCCCTTGCTGATGCTGGATGAACCCTTCTCCGCGCTCGACGTCTTCACGCGCGAGGATCTCTGGGACGTGCTGCAGCAGGTCTGGATGGCGCGCCGGCCGACCGTGGTGCTGGTGACGCATGACCTGCGCGAGGCCTGCTACCTGGCCGACCGCGTGCTGGTGATGAGCGCCCGCCCGGGCCGGATCATCGCCGAGCGGCGCGTGCCCTTCGCGCGGCCGCGCAGCCAGGAGACGATGCTGGATCCCGAATTCACCAAGCTGGTGGCGGAGCTGCGCGGCTTCATCGCGCTGGCCCGCAAGGGCGAGGAGGTCACCTGATGTCGAGCAAGGCGCAAACCCGCATCGAGGCGCTGGCCGCCTCCGCCCGCCGCCGCCGCACCCTCCAGGCCTGGCTGCCCTGGCTGGTGATTGCGGGCACCTTCATCCTCTGGGAGGTGGCGACCGAGGTCTTCGGCATCTCCACCTTCATCCTGCCGGCGCCGACCGACGTCTTCGCCGCGGCGGTGAAATGGTGGCGGCCGCTGCTGGATGATAGCATCCACACCCTGCTCTCCACGCTGGCGGGCTTTGGCCTGGCCGTGGTGGCGGGCTTGCTGCTGGGGGTGGCCATCGGCTCCTCCACGCTGGTCTACAAGGGGCTCTACCCGCTGCTGATCGCCTTCAACTCCATCCCCAAGGTGGCGGTGGTGCCGGTGCTGATCATCTGGTTCGGCATCGGCGTCTGGCCGGCGATCATCACCGCCTTCCTGATCAGCTTCTTCCCGATCGTCGTGAATGTCGCGACCGGGATCGCCACGGTGGAACCCGAGTTGCGGGATGTGCTGCGGGCGCTGGGGGCCAAGCCCTCCGACATCATCCGCAAGGTCGGCCTGCCGCGCGCCATGCCCTATTTCTTCGCCTCGCTGAAGATCGCGATCACGGTGGCCTTCGTGGGCTCCATCATCGCGGAAAGCGTGGCACCCAATGCGGGCATCGGGCGGCTGATGATGGTGGCCTCCTCGCGCTTCGACGTGCCGCTGGTGTTTGCCGGGCTGATCGTGACGGGGATGATGGGCATCATGCTCTACTGGATCGCCGAGTTCATCGAGCGGCGCACCACCGGCTGGGCGACGCGCGGACAGGATGCGCAGAACTTCACGCCCGGTGGTTGAGAGGGGGCGGTTAAGGGGTTAACGGGGCGCATGCGCCTCGGATTCCTCACCCCCTCCTCCAACACCGTCCTCGAGCCGGCCATGGCCTGGCTCCTGCGCGACACCCCCGGGATCACCGCGCATTTCGCGCGGTTCCGGGTGCTGGCCATCAACCTGGGTGCCGACGCGAACCAGCAATTCGACCCGGCGCCGGTGCTCGCGGCGGCCGAATTGCTGGCCGATGCCAAGGTGGATTCCATCTGCTGGGCCGGCACCTCCGGCTCCTGGCTCGGCTTCGCGCAGGATGAGGCGCTCTGCGCCACCATCACCGCGCGCACCGGCATTCCGGCCACGACCGCGACGCTGGCCCTGCGTGATGCGCTGCGCCTGGCGGGCCTCAGCAAGCTCGCCTTGGTCACGCCCTATCTCAGCGACGTGCAGGCCGCGATCATCGCGAACCTGGCGCGCGAAGGGTTCGAGGTGACGGCGGAGCGGCATCTGGAAGATCCCGGCAATTACAGCTTCGCCCTGCATGACGCGGTGAAGGTTGGTGCGCTGATGGAAGCGGCGGTGGCGGAGCAGCCGACCGAGGCGGTGGTGATCCACTGCACCAATTTCCGTGGCCTGCCGACCGCGCAGGAGATCGAGGCACGGCACGACGTCCTGGTTGTGGATTCTGTGGCGGCTTCGCTCTGGGGTGGCGTCCGGGCGGCGGGCGGGGCGCAACCTGCGCGCGCAGATCGTCTCTTTTTTCTCTCATAACGATTAATTTTCGCTTTTTCTGTTAAAAAAGGGTTGCCATTTGCACCCGGTGGCTGTATCGAGGGGTCATGCTTCTCGCGCCCCTCCCCCGCGTCGCCTCGTCCTTCGCCCTCCCGCAGGACTTCGCCTTCGCCTGGACCGCCCAGCCGGCGCCCGAGCCGCCGCCCTTCCGCCGCAGCCTCCCTCCGCTGGAGGCGCCTGCCATCGCGCCCGGCGGCGCGCCGCCAGCCATCGCCCTCCCTGCCGAAGCCCCCAAGCCCGGCGTTGGGGCGGGGCCCCTCACGCCGCCGACCGAGATCGCCGCGCCAAAGTTCGACGGGCCAGAGTTCGACGGGCCAGAGTTCGACGGGCCAGAGTTCGGTGCGCCAGAGTTCGGTGCGCTGCCCATGCCCGCGGCGGAGCTGCCCGCTGCGCCAGACCTGCCGCCCAGTGGGAGCAGTGCCCCGGAGCCGGCGCTGCCACCGCCTCTCATGCCGCTCGCCGCGCCGGCTCCTCCCCCCCTGCCCCTCCCCCCGGCACTTCCCGTCGTCTTGCCGCTGCCCCCGGGCCTGACCTCGCCGCCCGCGCCCCTTCTGACGCCGCCGCCACCCGTCCAGGGCCCGGCCGACCCGGCCGAGCTGCTGGCAGCCCTGGGCACAGAGGCCGCCTTGCTGGAATGGGATGCAGCGCCGCCGCCCCCCCTCTTGGCATGGCCAATGTTATAAAATAACGTTGCGGACGATCCCTTGTGAGTTCGTCCAATGCCCCTCTCCCTCCGCCCCTCCCGTCGCTTCACGGTGGCCGCCCTGCCGCTCGCCACCATCCTGCTGCCCGGCGCCCTGGCCGCGGAAACCGCCAATGCGGTGCCGGACACCGTGGTCCAGGCTCGTCGCCTGGACGAGGCGCGGGGCACCATCTCGCCCACCCTCGGCGCCACCGTCTCCACCCTCGACCGCAACGCCATCGAGGGGCTGCCCCAGGGCGTCGAGACGCCGATCAACCAGCTTCTCCTCACCTTCCCGGGTGTGGTGCAGGACAGCTTCGGCGAGATCCACATCCGCGGTGAGCACCGCAACCTGCAATACCGCATCAATGGCGTGACCATCCCCGAGGGGATCCAGGGCTTCGGCGCCTATCTCGACGCGCGCGGCGTGCGGTCGTTCTCGCTCATCACCGGGGCGCTGCCGGCGCAATTCGGCTATCGCACGGGCGGGGTGATTGACGTGAACCTGCTCTCGGGCGCCAGCAATCCGGGCGGCTGGGCCAGCGTCTATGGCGGCAGCTTCAACACCTTCCAGCCCTCACTGGGCTATGCCGGGGTCTTCGACGGCTGGGATGTCTTCGCCATGGGCACCTACCGGCAGAGCCTGCAAGGCATCGAGCCGCCGACCGGCTCCTACGACTCCATTCACAACCGCACGGACCAGCTGCGCGGCCTGCTCTCCGTCTCCCGCCTGGTGGATGATTCCACGCGGATCAGCTTCATCGGCGGCGCCTCGGCCAACCGCTTCCAGATGCCGAACAATCCGGGCCAGCCGCAGGAATTCCCGGTGAACGGCATCACCGACTTCAACAGCGCGCGCCTCAACGCCCGCCAATGGGAGCGCAACCAGTTCGGCATCCTGGCGCTGCAAGGCAGCCGCGAGGCGCTGGACTGGCAGCTCGCCGCCTTCGCGCGCCGCTCCTCCACCAGCTACCTGCCCGATGTGCAGGGCGAGCTCGCCTTCAACGGCGTCGCATCCAACATCCAACGGCAGTCACAGGCCGCCGGCCTCCAGGCCGATGCCTCCTGGCAGCTGAATGCCAGCAATACCTTGCGCTTCGGCGTGATGAGCATGGCCGAGCGGGTGCGCGCCTGGAACACCAGCTTCGTCTTCCCGGTGGATGCGGATGGCGAGGTGCTGGACGCGCAATTCCCCGTCTCCAGCAGCAACCGCCGCACCTCCTGGCTCCATGGCGCCTATGTGCAGAATGAATGGCGCCTCACCGACCGCTTCACCCTGAATTTCGGCCTGCGCGGCGATTATGCCGACCAGGCGGTGCAGGCGGGCCAGGTCTCGCCGCGCATCAACGCGGTCTGGCGGCCCTGGGATGGAACCACGCTCACGCTCGGCTATGCGCGCTACTTCACGCCACCGGCGCAGGACCTCATCACACCCTTCACGCTCAGCCAATTCGCCGACACCACGGGGGCACCCCCCGGCACCACCGGCAACACGCCCCGGCCCGAGCGCAGCAACTACTTCTCGGCCGGCGTGTCGCAACGGGTGACGCCGCAGCTCACCCTGGGCAGCAACGCCTGGTACAAGCAGGCGACCGACATGCTCGATCTCGGCCAGTTCGGCCGGGCGCTGGTCTTCACGCCGTTCAACTACGCCCGCGGCCAGACCTATGGCGTGGAGTTCACCGGGCAATGGAACACCGAGCGGCTGAGCCTCTACGCCAACCTCACCCTCTCACGCGCCACGGGCACGCAGATCCGCACCAGCCAGTTCAACTTCGATCCGGAAGAGCTGGCCTATATCGCGGGCAAGTATGTGCGCACCGACCATGACCAGCTGGTCACCGGCTCGGCCGGCGCGAGCTATCGGCCCTGGGATGGCGCGCGCGCCTCGGCCACGCTGCTCTATGGCAATGGGCTGCGGCGCGGCTTCGCCAATAGCGAGAAGCAGCCGGGCTATACGACGATGAATCTTGGCTTAGCCCAGGAATTCCGCGCCCTTGACGGCGGCACCTGGACCGCCCGCGTGGACCTGATCAACCTGACGGACCAGACCGTGCAGCTGCGCGATGGCTCGGGGATCGGGGTGGGCGCGCCACAATTCCTGCCGCGGCGGGCGGTTTATGCGGGGCTGTCGCGCGCTTTCTGAGCGGGGCACGCCCCCCGACGCGGCGCGGCCCCCTTGCGGCGCATCCCCCATCGCGCGAGCCTTCCCCGATGAGCGATTGGCAAGCCCGCGCGGGCACGCGTTTCACCCCTCGCAAGCAGCCGGCCACCGGCGCGCGCGGCATGGTCGTCACCAACCACCCGGCGGCGAGTGCCGCGGGCGCGCAGATGCTGGCCGAGGGGGGCAATGCGGTGGACGCCGCGGTCGCCGCCATCCTGGCGCTCACGGTGTGCGAGCCCATGATGGTGGGCCTCTTCGGCGGCGGGCTGATGCATCTGGCGCATCCCGACGGCACGCATGAGGTGCTGGACGGCATGGCCTGCGCGCCCTTCGCGGCGCGCCCCGAGATGTTCGAGGGGCGTGATCCGCGGAAACAGAGCCATGGCGGCCAATCCGTCGCGGTGCCGGCCAATCTTCTGGCCTGGGAGGCGGCGCTGAAGCGGCATGGGCGCTTGTCCATGGCCGATGTGGTGGCGCCGGCCATCCGCCTCGCCGAGCGCGGTTTTCTCGTGAGCGGCTATCTCAACGAATGCATCCAGGAGACGGCGGGCGATTTGCGGCTGGATTCCGGCATGGCGCGGCTCTTCCTTCCCGAAGGCGCGCCGCTGGCCGTGGGCGCGAGGCTGGTGAATGGCGCGCTCGGCGAGACGCTGCGCGCCATCGCGGCCGAGGGTGCCGATGCGTTGCACCAGGGCGATCTCGGCACCTCCACCAGCCATGACCTGGCGCGCAAGGGCGGCATCATCACCACGGATGACCTGGCGGCGGCGAAGATGATCCGGCGCGAGGCGGTGCGCGGCACCTATCGCGGCGTGGAGGTCTATGGCCCGCCGCCGCCCTCGGCCGGGGGGGTGCATGTGGTGCAGATGCTGAACCTGCTGGAGGCCTATGACATCGCGGCCAGCGGCTTCGGCACGCCCGAGACGCTGCACCTGATCGCGGAGGCGCTGAAGATGGCCTTCGCCGACCGCGCGGTGGCGACGGCGGACCCGGCCTTCCTGAAGGTGCCGGTGGCGAAGCTCATCAGCAAGGAATACGCGGCCGAGCGGCGTGCCTTCCTGGACCTGGCACGCGCCAAGACATGGGCGGCGGGGCTTTCCAACCGCGAGAGCGCCAACACCACCCACATCACGGTGGCCGATCATGAAGGGCGGATCGCCTGCTGCACCCACACCATCAACAGCCTCTTCGGCGCCAAGATCCTGCTGCGCGAGAGCGGGCTGATCCCGAACAACTACATGGCGCTGTTCGACCCGCGCCCCGGCCTCGCGCAATCCATCGAGCCGGGCAAGCGCGTCACCACCTCGATGTCGCCGCTGATCCTCCGCAAGGAGGGCAAGCCCTGGGCGGCGCTGGGGCTGCCGGGGGGCCTGCGCATCTTCGCCTCCACCTTCCAGGCGGTGATGAACCTGGTGGATCACGGCATGTCCGTGCAGGAGGCGGTGGAAGCACCCCGCGCCTGGACCATGGGCGGCCCGCTGGAAATGGAGCCCGGCTTCGGCGCCGAGACGCGGAACGCGCTGGCCGCCATGGGGCATGAGCCGCTGGCCGTGCCGCATGTGGCCGGCGGCATGGGGGCGATCCGCTTCCACGAGGATGGGATGATGGAAGGCGCCTCCTGCTGGCGCGCGGATGGGGCGCCCATTGGGATCGGCGGTGGCGCGGCTTCGGCCGGCGTGCGCTTCTTCCCGGATGCCGTCCGCCCGGGCTAGAAGGCGCGGCATGACAAAGCCGCTCAGCTTCCAGGACATGATTCTCACCCTGCATCGCTATTGGGCGGCGCAGGGCTGCCTCATCCTCCAGCCCTATGACATGGAGATGGGTGCCGGCACCTTTCACCCGGCGACCACGCTGCGGGCGCTGGGCCCCAGGCCCTGGCGGGCGGCCTATGTGCAGCCCTCGCGCCGGCCCTCCGATGGCCGCTATGGCGAGAACCCGAACCGGCTGCAGCATTACTACCAGTACCAGGTCATCATGAAGCCGAGCCCGCGGGACCCGCAGGCCCTGCTGCTCGGCAGCTACCGGGAGCTCGGGCTCGATCCGGCGCTGCACGATATCCGCTTCGTCGAGGATGACTGGGAAAGCCCGACGCTGGGCGCCTGGGGCCTGGGCTGGGAGGTCTGGTGCGACGGGATGGAGGTGACGCAATTCACCTATTTCCAGCAGGTGGGCGGCATCCCCTGCGAGGTCCCCTCCTGCGAGCTGACCTACGGCTTGGAACGGCTGGCCATGTACATCCAGGGCGTCGAGAATGTGTATGACCTGGATTTCAACGGCCATGGCGTGACCTATGGCGACGTCTTCCTGCGGGCCGAGCGCGAATACAGCGCGCATAATTTCGAGCATGCCGATGTGGCGCTGCTGAAGCGGCAATTCGAGGAGGCCGAGCAGGAATGCCACGCCCTCGTGGCGCAGCATCTGGCCCTGCCCGCCTATGACCACTGCATCAAGGCGAGCCACCGCTTCAACCTGCTGGATGCGCGGGGTGCGATCAGCGTGACCGAGCGCGCTGCCTATATCGGCCGCGTGCGCGCGCTGGCGAAGGCCTGCTGCGAAAGCTGGCTGCGGGACGCGGCTTAGGGTAGAACGTAAGTGGAGGTTCTACCATGGGGCAGTTGAACATCAAGGACGAGGTTCTGATCGGCAAGCTTCGCCGCATCGCCGATCAGCGCCAGACCAGCGTGACTGACGCGCTGCGCCAACTCGTCGACGCCGCCGAGGCGCAGGACGCGGAACGCGTGGCGCAGCGCCTGGCCGCGATCCGCGAGGTCACGCGCGGCGCTTCGAAGCTGTTTCCGCCCGGGACCACGAGCGACCATTCGGATCTCTATGACGAGAACGGCCTGCCCAAGTGATCCTCGACACCTCGGCGCTCTTCGCGATGCTGTATGAGGAGGCGGAGGCGCCGGCGCTGGAAACAGCCCTGGCGGTCGCGGGCGATTGTGCGGTCTCAGCCGCCACGCTGGTCGAGGCCTATATGGTCTGTGAGGGGCGGGGCGGGGCCGCGGGCGCGGCCAGGCTGGACGCGCTCCTGCAGCGCATCGCCGCGCGGGTCATTCCCTTCACCGCCGAACACGCGGCGCTGGCCCGCGAGGGCTGGCGCCAATTCGGCAAGGGGCGGCATCCGGCCGCCCTGAACCTCGGCGATTGCTTCGCCTATGCGCTGGCTCGGGCGCGCCATGAACCCCTTCTCTTCAAGGGCGATGACTTCGCCCAAACCGATGTGAAAGCCGCCATCTAGTGCCCGAATTGCTGATCGAACTCCTCACCGAGGAAATCCCCGCGCGCATGCAGGCGCGGGCGGCCGAGGATTT
>NZ_JAIEQY010000301.1 GCF_019747315.1 Roseococcus sp.
CCCGCGCTGCCTGCCGCGCCCGGGGCGGCGCCGCCCGCACCGCCCGCGCCATCGCCGGTGCCGCCAGGCCCGCCCGTATCACCCGCACCGCCGCCGCCACCACCATTCAACGCATCGGCCGTGCCGGGATCACCTGCGGCGAAGTTGCTGGTGATCCCCCCGGCGCCGCCCAGCCCCGAACCTCCCGCGCCGCCCTGCCCCCAGGCCGGAGCCGCCATGCCCAGATTGATCAGTGCGGTGGTGGCCAGGAGTGCTGCGAGACGACGAGGCAAGGCGACTCCGGCGGGTTGCATGACAAGAATATCATGCTACCCGCCATATTCCGGGGCGGGCTAGTGTTAACCCCTTGGTCATGAATGATGGCAAGCGATGCGCGCGCATGCCTGCGGGCCCGGACTCCCGCGTCAGGCGGGTTTCTTGCCGCTGCCCGGTGCGGCGGCCCTGGCATGGCCGGCGGCGAGCCACTGGGCCGGGGTGATATTGGCGATGGCGGACTGCAGCTTGTTCATCCAGCCCGTCACGATGTCGCCATCGCCGCGCATCATGGCGTCATAGCCCGCGCGGGCGACATCCGCCGGATCATCCTTCCTCGACTGGCCGATCGCGGTGTCACGCAGCTGCGCGGTATCGAAGAATTCGGTCTCGGTGGCCCCCGGCATCAGGCAGGTGACGGTGATGCCGTGCTCCTTCACCTCATGCCGCAGCGCGAAGGAGAAATTGTCGAGGAAGGCCTTGGATGCGTTGTAGACCGCCTGGTAGGCGCCGGGCGTGAAGCCGGCGATGGAGCCGGTGATCAGCACGCGGCCCTGGCGCGCCTGCCGCATCTGGCCCACCACGCGGTGCAGCAGGTAGAGCGTGCCCAGCATGTTGGTGTCCATGACGTGCCGGATCTTCCCGAAATCCTGGTCGAGGAAGCCATGGCCCAGGCCGCGCCCGGCATTGGCGAAAAGCAGGCCGACGCGCCTTCCCTCCAGCTCCTCCAGCAGCTCGTCCACGCCCTCGATCGTCGAGAGGTCCACCTCGACGGCGTCCACCCGCTGGCCTTCGCGGCGGAAGCTCTCGGCGGCGTCGTGGATGTCGGCGTCATCGGCGGCGACCAGCAGGTCATGCCCCGCTTCCGCGCAGATGCGGGCCAGATGATAGCCGATCCCGGAGGAAGCTCCGGTGACCAAAGCGAGCGTCTTCTGGGGCATGGCAGGATCTCCCTAGGGTTTGAGGACGACCTTGATGCAACCCTCCTTGCGGTCCCTGAAGGTCTTGTAGAGATCGGGCCCCTCGTCGAGGGAGGCGGTGTGGGTGATGACGAAGGAGGGGTCGATCTCGCCCTCCTCGATCCGGCGCAGCAGGCCGGGCAGGTAGCGCTGCACCGGCGTCTGCGCCATGCGGAAGGTGAGGCCGCGGTTGATGGCCGAGCCCATCGGGATCTTGTCGAGCAGCCCGCCATAGACGCCCACGATGGAAACGACGCCGAAGTTGCGGCAGCAATGGATCGCCTGGCGCAGCACATGCGGCCGGTCGGTCCCCATGAAGGTCGCGACCTTCACGCGATCCACGATGGCATCGAAGCCGGAGGTGGCATCGGGCTCGGTGCCGACGGCGTCAATGCAGGCATCGGCGCCACGCCCCTGGGTGAGGTCCTGGATGCGCTCGTAGATATCCTCCGCGTGGAAATCGAGGGTGATGGCCCCGGCGGCGCGGGCCATCTCCAGCCGCTCGGGCACGGTGTCGATCGCGATGACGCGCCCGGCGCCCAGCAGGAAGGCGCTGCGGATGGCGAATTGCCCGACCGGCCCGCAGCCCCAGATGGCGATGGTGTCGCCCTCCTGGATGTCGCAGAACTCGGCGGCCATGTAGCCGGTCGGGAAGATGTCGGAGAGAAAGAGCGCCTGGTCGTCGGTGATGTGGCTCGGGATCTTGATGGGGCCGACATCGGCATAGGGCACGCGGAGATATTCCGCCTGGCCGCCGGCATACCCGCCGAGGAGATGGGTGTAGCCAAACAGGCCCGCGGGCGAATGGCCCCAGAGATTCTCCGCCGCCTTGTGGTCGGGGTTGCTGCGCTCGCAGCCCGAATAGAAGCCGCGCTGGCAGAAGAAGCACTCGCCGCAGGAAATGGTGAAGGGCACCACCACGCGGTCCCCCACCTTGAGGTTGCCGACGCCCGAGCCAGTCTCCACCACCTCGCCCATCGTCTCGTGGCCCATGACGTCGCCATGCTGCATGCCCGGCATCACGCCATTGAAGATGTGCAGGTCCGAGCCGCAGATGGCGCAGGCGGTGACGCGAATGATGGCATCGCGCGGGTTTTCGATGCGTGGGTCGGGCACGGTGTCGCAGCGGATGTCGCTCTTGCCGTGCCAGGTGAGGGCTTTCATGGGCGGGCTCCCTGTTGCAAAGCGGGAGCGCCCGAGGGCGCCGCAGGTTGCGCGCGGGGGCGACAAAAGCTGACGGGATTGCAGCCCTTCCGCGCCGCGCGCGGGCCAGCATCCGCGCAGGCGCAGCCATCAGGGCTTGGCGGGGCGCCCGCATTCCCGTAAACCCCGACCCCACGGCGGCACCCCTGGAGGCCGCCTCTCGCCGTGCGCCCATCGCATGGCGCAGAATCACACCCGTTTTAGGAGCTTTGGCATGGTCCAAACCATCAGGATCGAAGCCGCGGCGCGCGGGCGTGCCGGTAAGGGGGCGGCGCGCGCGACCCGGCGAGAGGGGCTTGTCCCCGGTGTTGTCTATGGGGCGAAGCAGGAGGCGACGCTGGTCGCTTTCGATCCCCGCGACATCATGAAGGAAATGCACAAGGGCGGCTGGCAGTCGCACTTGTACGAAGTGGCCGTCAAGGACGGCCCGACGGAGCGCGCGCTGATGCGCGATGTCCAGTTCGACCCGGTGACGGATCGCCCGCTGCACATCGACTTCCAGCGCCTGGCCCCCGGCGCCCGCATCCGCGTGAAGGTGCCGGTCAGCTTCCTCAACGACGACATCTGCCCCGGCATCAAGACGGGCGGCGTGCTCAACGTCGTCCGCCGCGAGATCGAGGTGATGGCCGACGTCGACACGGTGCCCGAGCGCTTCGAGGTGGATCTGGCGGAAGCCAAGATCGGTGACAGCCTGCGCTGGTCCGCCGTGAAGGACAGCTTCGGCGCCAAGCCCGTGATCACCGGCCGCGATTTCGTGGTGGCGACCGTCGCCGCGCCCACCGTGGTCGAGGACATCGTGGTCGCGGCCCCGGCCGAAGTGCAGGCGACCAAGCAGAAGCTGCCCCCGGGCAAGGCTGCCGCCCCCTCGGGCGGCCCCGCCAAGGCGCCCGCCAAGAAGAAGTAAGGTGGTTTGCCGAGCCGATTCACCGTTTCGGGCCAAGCGGCCCGAAACGGATCGGATCTGAGCGATGCTGCTTTGGGTAGGCCTGGGCAATCCCGGCCCGGAACATTCGAAGCAGCGCCACAATATCGGCTTCATGGCGCTGGACGCCATTCAACGCCGCCACGGGTTCGCCCCGTGGCGGTCCAAGTTCAAGGGCGAACTGGCCGAGGGCAGCCTCGCCGGCCAGAAGGTCTATCTCCTCAAGCCGCAAACCTACATGAATTTGAGCGGCGAGGCGGTGAAGCCCGCCAGTGCCTTTCACAAGATCGCGCCCGCCGCCATCACCGCCTGGCATGACGAGCTCGACCTCGCGCCCGGCAAGATGCGGGTGAAGCAGGGCGGCGGCACGGCCGGGCATAATGGGCTGCGCGACATGCAGCGCGCGCTGGGCACGCCGGATTTCGGCCGGGTGCGGCTGGGCATCGGCCATCCCGGCCACAAGGACCGCGTGAGCGGTTATGTGCTGGGCAACTTCGCCAAGGATGAGGGCTGGGTCTCCCCCCTGCTCGATGCCCTGGCCGACGCCGCCCCCTTGCTCGCCGAGGGCAAGGCGGCCGAATTCATGACGCGGGTGGCGCTGCTCACCCAGGAGACCGGCTGATGGAACCCATGGTGGTTGAGGAATTCTTCGGCGGCCCCGGCCCCGAGGATCTGCTGAACGCGGCCGCCGCCATCGCCCAGGCGCTGCGGCAATTCGCGGCGACCGAAGCGCAAGCGGCCGCCGGACTCACAGCCTGCCTGCCCCGCGCGGGCGATCCCGGCCCGATCAGCGATATTCGCCGCGGCAAGGCCGTGGGGCAGGCCGCCGCCGAGGCCGCCAGCCGCGCCGCCCTGCTGCTGGAAGCGGCCGACCTCCTTGCCCCCGGCGGCACGGCGGCCGAGATCGCGACTGCGCTGGGCAATGCCACCAGGCGCGCGGGCCTCGCGCCCGGCGTGCTGGTGCCGCTGCTGCGCGCCGCCGCCCTTTCCCTGCCGACGGATGATGCCTCCGCCCGCATCGCGGCCTCGATCCGCGTGCAGGAACTGGCCAACCTCCTCGCCTGAACCCTTCATTGTGAGAATGATTCACCGCTTCGGCGATGCCGCCTGCGCGGATCATGCTCAAGAGACCGGAACGGAACTGACCCGATGGGCTTCAATTGTGGAATCGTGGGCCTGCCCAATGTCGGCAAGTCCACCCTGTTCAATGCGCTGACGCAGACCGTGGCCGCCCAGGCCGCGAACTACCCCTTCTGCACCATCGAGCCCAATATCGGCCGCGTGGCGGTGCCCGATCCGCGGCTGGAGAAGCTGGCCGCCATCGGCAAGAGCCAGAAGATCATCCCCACCAGCCTGGAATTCGTGGATATCGCGGGCCTGGTGCGCGGCGCCTCCAAGGGCGAGGGGCTGGGCAACCAGTTCCTCGGCAATATCCGGGAGGTGGACGCCATCGTGCATGTGCTCCGTTGCTTCGAGGATGGCGATGTGACCCATGTGGATGGCAGCGTGGACCCGCTGCGCGACATGGAGACCATCGAGACCGAGCTGATGCTGGCCGACCTCGACAGCCTGGAAAAGCGGGTGCCCACGCTGCAGAAGAAGGCGCGCGGGAATGACAAGGAGGCCGGCGCGCAACTGGCGCTCGTCGAAGCGCTGCTGCCCGCCTTGCAGGCCGGCCGCGCTGCCCGCACCGCCGTGCCCAAGGGCGAGGAAGAAGCCGCCAAGCGCCTCGGCCTGATGACGACCAAGCCCGTGCTCTATGTCTGCAATGTCGAGGAAGGTGCCGCCGCCACCGGCAACGCCCACAGCCAGCGTGTGCTGGATTTCGCGACGCGCGAGAAGGCCAGCGCCGTCGTCGTCTCGGCGGCCATCGAGGCCGAGATCGCGCAAATGGCCGAGGCCGATCGCGGCGAATTCCTGGAGACGCTGGGCCTCTCGGACAGCGGCCTCGACCGCGTGATCCGTGCGGGCCACGACCTGCTGGGCCTCATCACCTATTTCACCGTGGGCCCCAAGGAGACGCGCGCCTGGACCATCACGCGCGGCATGACGGCCCCCCAGGCGGCGGGCGTGATCCATGGCGATTTCGAGCGCGGCTTCATCGCCGCCGAGACGATCGGCTATGACGACTACATCGCGCTGGGCGGTGAAAAGGGTGCGAAAGAAGCCGGCAAGATGAGCGTCGAGGGCAAGACCTATATCGTCCGCGACGGCGACGTGATGCTCTTCCGCTTCAACGTATAAATCGGGGTCTGGGGCCCCAATTTTGAAGAATGGGCGGCCGCCGGAGGCCAATTTTACCTTACCGCCCCCGCAAATACCCACTCAGCGTAGCGCCCTCCATCGGCAGCACAGGCATGACCGCCGGCACCTCCCCCGCACGCGAGGCGAGCCGCAGCTCCGTCGGCGTCAGCCCGAATTCACGCCGGAAGGCCCGGCTGAAGGCGGATGGATCGTAGAACCCCGTCGCCTCCGCGATCACGGCAACGGAGCGCCCATCGCCGAGGTCGCTGAGCGCGGCATGCGCCGCCAGCAGGCGCAAGCGCTGGATGTAGCGCACCACCCCGCCCTCGCCTTCCAGCAGCCGATAGAGCTGGCTGCGGGACATGCCCACTTCGCGGCAGAGGGTGGTGGCGTTGAGCGTGGCGCGGTGCATCTGGCGGCGGATGGCGCCGCGGATCTGCTCCATCCGCGTCAGGTCGCCTTGCGCCTGGGCGGCCTCGCCGCGCAGCGCGGCGGGGTCCAGGCAGGCCTGGAGCATGGCCTGGATGGCGGGTTGCAGCCGGGGCAGGTCCTCGGGCGCCAGGCCGGGGACGGAGCGCCCCAGCAGCAGCAGGTAATCCGCCAGCAGGCGCCCCTGCGGCCCTTCCAGCGGCAGGCCGCGAATCCGGTCCAGCAGCGGCGCCAGATGGCCGAAATGGTCACGCGGGAGGTAGAGCTGCAGCCGCTCATCCGCCTCGCGCCCGCTCTCGATGGTCTCGCCGAGCGAGATCACGAAGGGCGTGCCGCCGGGGATGACGCGGGCGCGCCCAGCGCAGACCAGGCGGGTCTCCGCCTGGCCGATGGTGATGTTCCAGTGATCCACCGGATCGCGCCGCAGGTTGCGCGGCCCCCGTACCACCCGGATGCGCGGCGCCGTGACCTGGCTCAGCGCCGCCTGGCCGAGCGGCCAGATGCGCGCCTCCGCCAGGAACCCCCCGGCCTGAGCCTCGGCCGAAGCCGGCACGTCGAAGACCGGATGGAACCAGCCGCACCAGGCCGCGAACTGGTCGCCGCGGGGCAGGCCATGGGTGGTGAAGTGGTGGCTGTTCATCGAGATTTTGTCGCAGACCCGGCCGGGATAGGCGGCAAGACGACTAGCAGCCGGCCCGCCCCCACGCAATTTTTTCATGCCCTGCGGCCCGGCCCGGATCAATGCGCCCGGGCAGGCTCCGTCTTGCCCATTCCCAGCATGCCCTTCAGCCGCTCGCGCAGGGACTGGAACACCACATAGAGCATCGGGATCATGAAGATGCCGAGCAGCGAAGCCGCCAGCATGCCGCCAAACACCGGCAGACCCACCGCCTGCCGCGAGAGGGCCGCGGCGCCCGTCGCCGTCACCAGGGGAACGAGGCCGAGGATGAAGGCGAAGCTCGTCATCATCACCGCGCGGAACCGCATCTTGGAGCCGAGCACCGCGGCCTCCTGGATGGGCAGGCCCTTTTCGCGCTGTTCCTTGGCGAATTCGATGATCAGGATGCCGTTCTTGGCGGCGAGCGCGATGAGCACGACCAAGCCGATCTGCGCATAGACGTTCAGCGGCAGCCCCGCGATGACGAGCGCGGTGAAGGAGCCAAGCCCGCCCACCGCGACCGAGAGCAGCACCGGCACGGGGATGGTCCAGCTTTCATACAGGGCCACCAGGAACAGATAGGCGAAGAGCAGCGCGAGGGCGATCAGTGCCCCGGTCTGCCCCGCCGCCTGCTTTTCCTGATAGGCCGTCCCCGTCCAGTCGAAGCCATAGCCCGTGGGCAGGATCTGGTTCGAGATCTGCTCCATCGCCATCATCGCATCACCGGAGGAGATTCCCGGCCGGCCCTGCCCGTTCAGCGTGAGGCTGCGGGTGTTGTTGTAGCGCTGGATGGTCTGCGGCCCGAGGACCACGCGCACATCGGCGAAGGCGCGCAACGGCACCATCTGCCCGCGCGAATTGCGCACCTGGAGGCGCCAGATATCGGGGATATCATCGCGATCAGCGGCCACCGCCTGGATGTTCACCTGCCAGGTGCGGCCGAAGAGGTTGAAGTCATTCACATAGAAGCCACCGAGCGAGGCCTGCAGCGTGGTGAAGACATCGCTGATGCGCACGCCCAGCGCCTGCGCCTTGTCGCGGTCCATGTCGAGGTAGAGCGAGGGCGTGGTGGGCGAGAAGGTGGTGAAGACGCCGACCAGGCGGGGATCCTGGTTGGCCGCCACCATCATCCCCATCGAGGCGCCGCCGAGTTCCACCGGGTCCCGCCCCTCATAGTCCATCAGCTGGTATTCAAAGCCGCCGCCCGTGCCGAGGCCCAGGATGGGCGGCACGTTGAAGGCGAAGACATTGGCCGTGCGGAAGCCGGCCGCGAAGCCGAAGATGGAGCGGATGCCGGTGAAGACGCTCGCCTCCACCGTCTTGCGATCCTCGAATGGCTTCATGCGCGCGACCAGGAAGGCCGCGTTGGACTGCGCGCCGCCATCGATGAAGGAGAAGCCGATGATCGAGAGGATGTTCTCGATGGCCGGGTTCTGCCGGAGGAAATTCTCCACCTGGATCGCCGCCTCGCGCGTGCGGGCGACGGAGGAGCCCTGGGGCAATTGCAACTGGACGAAGAAGGCGCCCTGGTCCTCGTTCGGCAGGAAGCCCGAGGGGGTGCGCTGCCCCAGCGAGAAGATGCCGTAGGCGAAGACGCCGGTCAGGATGATGGAGAGGAAGGCCACCCGCACCAGCCGCGCCACGATCCAGGAATAGCCGTCCCGCACCTTGTCGATGGCGCGCAGGACATACTTGATCGGCCCGCGCTTCGGCCCCTCATGCCGCAGCACGATGGCGCAGAGTGCCGGCGAGAGCGTCAGCGCATTGATCGCGGAGATGATCATGGCGACGCTGATGGTCACCGCGAATTGCTGGAACAGCACGCCCGAGACGCCCGAGATCAGGCCGATCGGCACGAAGACCGAGAGCAGCACCAGCGTGATGGCGATGATGGGCGCCGTGATCTCGCCCATCGCCTTGTTGGTGGCTTCGGCCGGCGTGAGTTCGGGCTCCTCCTCCATCACGCGCTCGACGTTCTCGACCACCACGATGGCGTCATCGACCACGATGCCGATGGCGAGCACCATGGCGAGCAGCGAGATGGTGTTGGCCGAATAGCCCAGCGCGAAGAGCACCGCGAAGGTGCCGATGAGGCTGACCGGCACCGCGATGGTCGGGATGATGGTGGCGCGCAGCGAGCCGAGGAACAGGTAGACCACGATGACGACGAGGAGGAAGGCCTCGATCAGCGTCTTGATCACCTCATAGATCGTGTCCGTCACGAAGGTGGAGGTGTCGTAGATGACCGTGCTCGACATCCCCTCGGGGAAGCGCTGGCCCATGGTGGCCAGCGTGCGCGTGACGAGCTGCGCCACCTGCACGGCATTGGCGCCCGGCGAGAGGTAGATGCCCATGGTGATGCTGGCGCGCCCGTTCAGCCGCGCCTCCACATCCATGTTGGCCGCGCCCAACTCCACCCGCGCCACGTCGCGCACGCGCAGCACCGAACCATCGGGATTGGCGCGGATGACGATGGCGCCGAATTCCTCGGGCGTGATCAGCCGGCCCTGGGTCTGGATGTTGAACTGGAATTGCTGGTCATCGCCGATCGGGCGCGCGCCGATGCGCCCGGCCGCCGCCTGGATGTTCTGCGCCTGGATCGCGTTGATGATCTCGGTGGGCGAGACGTTGAGGTTGTTCAGCCGGTCCACCTCGAACCAGACGCGCATGGAGTAGTCCTGCGCACCGAACATCTGCACATCGCCCACGCCGGGCAGGCGGCGCAGCGCATCCAGCATGTTGATGGTGACGTAGTTCGAGAGGAACAGCGGCGGATGCTCGGGGTTGGTCGAGGAGACGCCGACGAATTGCAGCACGGCCGAGGATTGCTTGCGCACCGTCACGCCGCTGCGCTGCACCTCCTGCGGCAAGCGCGCGAGGATGCCCTGCACGCGGTTGTTGACGTTCACCGTGTTGATGTCGGGATTGGTGCCGAGCGCGAAGGTGACGGCCAGCGTGTAGCTGCCATCGCTGCCCGAGTTGGACCGCATGTAGAGCATGCGGTCCGCGCCGTTCACCGCACTCTCGATGGGCTGCGCGACGGTCTGTTCCACCACGCCGGCCGAGGCGCCGGGATAGCGCGCCGTCACCTGCACCACGGGGGGCACGATGTCCGGGAACTGCGCGACCGGGATGTTGAACATCGAGAGCGCGCCGGCCAGCGTCATCACGATGGAGATCACGATGGCGAAGCGCGGTCGGCGGACGAAGATGGCGGAGAACATGCGCGCTCAGCCCGGCCGGCTGCCAGAGGGAGAGGGTCCGGGAGAGGGTCCGGGGGGCGCTCCCGGCGCGGCTCCGGGCGCGGCTCCGGGGCGAGCGCCCGCGGGCGCGGCATTCACCGGCTGGCCCGGGCGGACGCGCTGGATGCCCTCGGTGATCACCCGGTCACCCACCTGCACGCCGCTCTCCACCACCGCCGTCTCGGCCGTGCTGCGGCCCAGCGTGATGTTGCGGCGCTGGGCGCGGCCCTCGGCATCCACGACAAAGACGAAGAAGCCGCCCTGGTCCTGTGCCACGGCGACGCGCGGAACGGTGACGGCCATCACCGGCTCCGCCCCTTCCAGCAGCACGGTGACGAATTGGCCGTCGATCAGCTGCCGGGCGCCGATGTCGTTGCGCTGCATGCCGGTGCGGATCGGGTTGGCAATGCTGGCGCGCACCAGGATTGAATCCGTGTCCCGGCCGATCTGGGTGTCGATGAAGTCGATGCGTCCCGCCAGAGGATAGAGCGAGCCATCCACCTGGCGGATTCGCACGACCACGGCGGAAGCCCCGCCCCGGCCCTCATAGCGGGCGCGCAGTTCCAGCGAGGTACGCTGCGGGATGGTGAAGGCGATGCGCATCGGGTCCTGGCTGACGATGGTGGCCAGCGGGTCGCTCGCCGGGCTCACCACATTGCCGGGGGTGAAGGTGGAGCGGCCGATGGCGCCGGCGAAGGGCGCGGATATCGTGGTGTAGGCCAGGTTGATTTCCGCCACGCGGACGGCGGCCTGGGCGCCCAGCAGCGTCGCCGCCGAGGTGCGCTCCTGCGCCTGGGCATTGTCCAGCGCCACCTGCGTGCCGGTGCCGGTGGTGCGCAGTTCGCGCGCGCGGGCCAGCGAGATGCGGGCATTGGTCAGCTGCGCCTCGGCCGAGGCAACATTCGCCTTCGCCTGGTCCAGCTGCGCCTCGAAGGGTGCACGTTCCAGGCGGTACAGCACGGCGCCCTCATCCACCTCGGTGCCTTCCTGGAAGAGGCGCTCCTCCAGGAAGCCGGTGACGCGGGCGCGCAGGTCCACCCGATTGATCGCCTCGACGCGTCCGATGAACTCGGTGCTCTCGGTTACGGGTTGGCGGCGGGCCTCGACCACGCCGACGGCGGGCGGTGGCCCACCCGGGCCCATTTGCGCCTGCGCGGAAAAGGCCAGCAGCACGCCACCCAGGAGAAAAGCCGCGCCGGAAACCCGCATCCCATCAAACCTCATGCAACCTTCCTCTTATGTGCACCGCAACACGGGATGATGGTCAACCTAAAATACGGCAATGCTGGAACGCGTCCCGGGCCGGGATGCCTGGGCAGGGCTGGGACGGGCCGCGGCCGGCCCGCACCACGCGCCGGCCGCGGCCTGCCTCAATTCTGGAACACCCGGGCCGCCAAGGCCGCCTGGAAGAGCACCTGCATGATGTCCGTCGCCATCTGCAGGTAGCGCGGGTCCAGGCGCGGCAGGGCGATCAGCTCGTCACCCGGGCGGGGCGGCTCCCGCGGATCCAGGATCACCTCGCCCGAGGCGCGGCGGATCATCAGGTTGCGCATGTCGCCCCGCGCGGTGAGGCCACCCGCCTCGCGGACCAGGTCCGCCACCGTCAGGCCCGGGCGCCAGAGCACGGCACGCGTCACGCCGACCTCGCCGGTCACGAAGACCGTCTCGCGCCGCTCGGGGATGACGATGATGTCATTATCCTCGAGGCGGATGCTGTTGCAGCGCCCGCCGCTGAAGACCACGACGCGCCCTTCCGGCACGGTGCGGCGCGCGCGCTGGAGATAGGCGGAGATCTGCTGCGCCTCGGCCGAGCGGATGGCGGCGACGCCCGTGGTCGGCGAGACCGCGAGGAAGAGCGCGCGCTCCAGCCGGTCGGCTGATTCCGCCAGCGCGCGGGCCTGCTGGGCGGCGACGCTGGCACGCAGGATATAGACGCTGGCGGTATCGGCCAGCACCGGGTCCACCTCGATATAGTCGAGCGCGTTGCAGAGCTGCGCGTCGCGATCCATCACCAGCACCGAGGGGCCGATGCGGCTGCCCTCCACCGTCACCCGCACGGTCTGCGTCGGCCGGTCGGTGATGAAGGTGACGACGTCCTGGTCGTTCAGCCGGACATTTTGCATCTCGCTCAAGGTCACGTAGCGCGAGAAGGGGCGGCCATCGCGGCTGCCCTGGATGATGGCGTTGGTGGCACTCGGCAGGGGGCGGGCATATTCGATCAGCTCGCGCCCCGTCATGATCTGGCCGGGCACCTCGAAGAGGAAGTTGTTGCGCACACCGCCCGTGGCGCCCACCAGGGCGCGCTGGCGGCCGACGACGAGGGTATCGCCTTCTTGCAGGCGCAGGGCGGGCAGGCGGCCATCCAGCAGGAAGCGGTAGAGGTCCACGCTGGCCGCCTGGCGGCCATTTCGCAGGATGGAGATCTCGCGGAAGCTCCCGCGCGAGGGGTCCACGCCACCGGCGCGCACCAGGAAATCGATCACCGAATCCGCGGCGCTGCCGGCGAAGCGGCCGGGCGTGCGCACGAAGCCGGTCACGAAGACGCCGATCCGCTGCGCCGAGAGGATCGTCGCATAGACCTGCACCTGCTGGGTGTAGAGGCGGCGCACCGCGGTTTCCACCGTGGTCTGGATATCGCCCGAGCGGGTGCCGGCCATCGGGATGGGGCCCACATTCGGCAGGAAGAAATTGCCGGCGGGGTCGATCACGCCGGTCTGCTCGGACTCGACGGCCCCCCAGACGCGGACCGTCACGCGGTCGCCCGGCGTCAGGATGTAGTTGGGGTTGGGCGCTTCGGAGGAGGCGGAGGCACCGAGCTGGAAGAGCCCCGCGCCGAAGACGGCGCTGGGCCGGCCCATGGCGCGGTTGACCTCGCCGAGCGGCAGCGCCGCCTGGGCGCCGGCCTCGGCCTCGGTGGTGCTGCCCAGGCGGTTGGTGCCGGGATCGCCCGGCAGCCCGCCCAGAGGGGACGTGGTGCCGGGCGCGGCGGCACCGCCGCCGGCCGCGGCGGCCGCGAGGCCGGCCGGAATCTGATTGCCGAACAGGCCCTGTGCCCCGGCCCCGCCGCTGAAGAGCAGCGCAGCCGCGAACGCCAGGCGATGGAGGATGTCAGCGCGCATGTTCTCTCATTCCAGTCAGGATCAGCCAGGCCAGCCCGTAGACGATGCTGAGGCACAGGAAGATGTAGATGCTCAACCAATAGGGCAGCGGAAACAGCGAGCGCTCGGCCAGGTTCGGCTCGACGATGCGCAACAGGAAGATGGCCTGCCGGGCGGCGTCCGAATTGGCGCGGTCCAGCACGATGACATTGGCCTCCAGCTGCTGCTGCGCCAGCGCGACTTCGGCGTTCAGCCGCGCGAAGGTTTCCATCAGCTCGGTCACGCCGGTGCCGGCGGCGGCGATGCGCTCGCGCTCCTCCGCCACCTGGGCCTCCATCCCGCGGATGCGGTTCTGCAGGTTGATGATCTGTGGGCTGTTCGGCCGGGCGAAGCCCTGCAGCGTCTGCAATTCGGTGCGCGCGCGCGCGATGTCGCTTTCGAGGCTGCTGATCGTCGTCACCGCGGCGCTGGCGGTGGCGGTGGGATCCACCGCGCGCTCCTGCTGGCGGAACATGGTGAGGGCCACACGCGCGTCGGTCAGCCGCGTCTCGGCACGGCGCAGCTCCACGCGGGCGACGCGCATCGCCTCCTCGCGGATCTTGCCGTTCATCTCGTTCACCAGCTCTTCGCCGATCTCCATGAGGCGGGCGGCCAGGGCCTGGCTATCTGCCGGCCGGAAGGTCCAGGCGCGGATTTCGGTGATGCCGGTGGTCGGGTCCACATCCACATTCACCTGCCAGCGGAACCAGGAGCGCAGGCGCTCGGCCGTGGGGTTGGCCCACCAGAGGCGGAACAGGGGGTCCGCCTCGGGGCGGCGGAACACCTCCACCAAGTCCATCACCTCGCGCGTTTTGCGCACCGAGTCATGCGAGAGGAGGAAGGCGCGCACGCTGGCGATGTTCTCGGGGGATGTGATGAAGCCCGCCGAGCCGAGCATCTCGCCACCCACGCCACCCGCGGCCGCGCGCGGCTGCTGCGCGCGGACGGTGAAGCGCGCCTCGCTCACATATTGGGGTGCCGCGATGAAAAACAGGTAGAACGCCGCCAGGAGGGAGGGCACGACCACCCACATGGTGAAGGGGTGATCGGCCATCCATTCGCGCAGCGTGCGCCGGGCGGTGGGCCGGCCGCCCACGGCGCCCAGGTGGCGGCCCGAGAAGCGGTCGGCCACGCCGAGGTCGGGACGCGCGGCCGGGGCGCGGGCCGTCGACGGGTTGAGAGCCCTGCTGCGGGGCGCCTCCGCCACCCGTGCCGACGAGGCCGGGCGCGGCTCTGCCATGGCCGGCCGCGGCTGCGCCCCCGCGGGGCGCGCAGCCGGGCTAGAGTTGCTTGTATTCGGCGAAAGCTTGGTCCAGATCTTCATGGAATATCAGCCTCCCTTCCTGCAGGGTTGCAGCATGTGAGCAGAGCGAGCGGACCGTATCCATCTGGTGCGAGACCAGGATCAGGGCGCTGCGCCCCCTGCGGGCCAGAAGTGCCTGGCGGCATCTTTCGCTGAAGCGGGCGTCACCCGCGGCGATCACCTCGTCGATCAGGTAGCAGTCGAAATCCACCGCCATGGAGAGCGCGAAGATGAGGCGCGCCTTCATGCCTGCAGAGTAGGTCTTCACCGGGCGGTGGAAATCATCGCCGATTTCGGAAAATTCCTGCACGAAGCTCTCCACCCAGCCCACCGGCCGGTTGTAGAGCCGCGCGATGAAGCGGGAATTATCGGCGCCGGTGAGGGAATTGTGCACTGCCGCGTCATAGCCCATGGGCCAGGAAATGCTCATGCGTCGGCGGACGCGGCCGCTGGTCGGCTGTTCCACCCCGGCCATGATCCGCATCAGCGTGCTCTTGCCCGCGCCGTTGCGGCCCAGGATGCCGACGGCGTCCCCCGGCAGGAAGGTGGCGTTGACGTCGGACAGCACCTCACGCGTGAAGCCGTTCTTGGTGAAGCTCTTGGAAACATTCTCGAGCTGCAGCATGGCGCCCTATGTCTCCAGCCGCGGCTTGGCGGCCTTCAGGGCGACGAGGCCGATGAAGTTAAGCGCGACGATCCAAAGGAGCAGGTAGGGAAGGTCGTACATCGCCGGCACGCGCCGCCCGAACTGCCCCTCGCGCACGAATTCCATGATGTGCAGCAGCGGGAACCAGAGCAGCACCTCCTGGAAACTGCCGGGCAGCCACCAGGCCATGTAGAACATGCCGGAAAACGGAATGGACAGGTAAGTGAAGGGGTGCACCAGCCGGTCGGTGACGCCCGGGCTGATCGCGGTCATGGAGAGAAAGATCAGGCCAATGCCATGCGCCAGCATGCCCATGAAGCCCACGCCGATCATCATCTGAAGCGGATCGGCCGGCCAATCGCCGAAGGTGATGCCGATCAGCACGATGAAGACGGCGATACAGACCGCGACCGCGGCCGTATCCAGCACGGTGCGGGCCCACATCACCGCCTCGATCGTCACGCGGGAGTGGTACATCAGCTGGAAATTGGAGGCGAGGCCCGTGGGCGAGCGGCTGACGAGTGTCCGGAACAGGTAGAACAGGATGTAGCCGACCAGGAAGAAGCTGAATTTGTTGAGTTCGCCGGGCATCGAAGCCGAGCCCTGCACCAGCCACTGCCAGACCGCCACACCCAGGCCAAGCATTGCCGGCTCCACGAACAGCCAGACATAGCCCAGGTTTTCCCGCCCGAACCGGGTGTGCAGTTCACGGATCATCAAGGCGACCATGACGCGCCCGCGCGCCTGGATCGCTTCGATCAGGCTCGGCTCCCGCTGGATGTCGAGCATGGCCCGGCGCTACCTGAGGCTGCCGCGCAGCAAGGGCTGGGAGGAGACGAAATTGCCGTTCGCGTCGCGGCAGGCGACGGCGCTGCGCTCGCTGTTGCCGAAGCCCAGGATCACCTCGCGGCACTCCCGGCCACTGGCCGCGTTGTAGGCGCGGTTCAGCCGGGCGCGCTCACCATTGACGGTGCCGACCGAGCCAGGCTGGGCCGTCGCCGCGAAATTCGCCAGCGCATCGGCGCCCCGCGGCACCGCCACCACCGGCGCCTCCACCGCGCTCAGGGAAGCGCCCGTGGAAAGGCTGGGCAGCATGGAGCCGACATCGGGCATGCGCATGTCGCAGCCCGGCAGAAGGCCAAGCAACATCGCGGAGAGAAGCCATTTCATGCGCAGCAACGGCGAAGACCCTTTCCTGGGCTTGGTCTGAACAACCCGGCACCCGGGCGCAGAAGCGTACCCGGCGCTCATAACCACATTCTGACCGGCATGGCGAGCGTCAAATTCTATCACCATGGGGCAGTATCTACCCCATCAAACCCGGAAATGAAAGCCTCAGAACACGGATTCGCAGCAGGGCAGCGTCAGGTTGTGGGAATTTGATCCTCAACCGCGAAGCCGCGCCGCCTTTGCATAGCCCGCCCGGCGTTCCGGCGGCGTCGGCCAGCGTCCCGCAACCCGTTCCAGGATCAAATCGGTATCCGCCGGGAGTTGGGCCGCCAGGGCGCAATCCAGGAAGAGCTGCTCCAGCACATCTTGTTGCGCATGGCTGCCGCCCAGTTCATGCATCCCACCCAGGGCCGGGCGCATCACCGCCACGGCCGCCGCGGGCTCGCCCCGGGCACGCAGCAGCAGCGCCTCGCAGCAGGGCAACGCCGCTTCGCGCACCACGCGGGGATTCTCGCCGGGGGTGGCGCTGGCCGCATAGTCACGCATGGCCGCCAGCATGCGCTCGGCCGCGGCAAAGCGGCCAGTGGCGCAAAGCGCCATCATCCAATGCGGCAGGGTGAAGGCCGAGAGGCAATCGCCGATCCGTGCCTCGGCCTTCTCGGCCAGCTCCTCCCACCGGTTGCCCACATCCACGCCCTGGCGCTCCAGGCGGAACAGCATGGAGGCGGCGTTCTGGCAATCGATGTAGAGATCGGGCTGCATCTGCGTCACGGGGCTGTCCAGGTTGCGGAAGCCCTGGTCGTAGAGGTGCAGCACCTGCGCATGCTCGCCGCGCTCCAGGTGGAACATGGCCTGGTGCCAGAAGATGTGGTGCATGAGGTTGTTGCCGCCCTCGAAATGCGGGGTGAGGCCGGTGATCCAGGCGATACCCTCGGCCCGGCGGCCCTGCATCTCCAGCACATGCGCCACGGCATGGGCGGCCCAGAGATCGGCGGGGTCGCGGCGGATGGCCTCGCGCCCGGCATGCTCGGCCAGCAGCAGGTTGCCCGCTTCCTCATTGGCGAAGGCGCGGCAGGCGAGCACGGAGCCATAACCCGGCACATCGCCATCCCAATGCGGCATGACGCCCTCGACGGCGCTCCACATGGCCGGCGCCTTGCCCATCCAGAAGGCGGCGAAGTGGTGGAAACGGAAGGCCAGGATGTCGCGCGGGTGCTCGGCGATGATGCGCTCCCAGATGGCGATGGCACGGTCCTGCCCGCCATCGGCCCAGGCTTCCAGCGCGGCGAGATGCATCTTCTCCCGCCCATTGCCGCCGAGCTTGCGGGCCTGGTCCAGCGCGGCGCGGGCGGCGGGCACATGCGCGGCTTTGTAGGCCAGCATGGCGAAGCCCGCCTTCATCATGACGGGCAGCGGCGCCTCGGGGTCGGCCTGCAAGGTGGCCTTGAGCCGCAGGGGCGTGTCCAGCCGGTATTTGAGAAAGCCTTCCACCATGTGGTCGAAGGCGCGCACGGCCTCCTCGGAGGCGAAGCTGGCGCGATTGCCCTGGGCGTCCATCACCATGCTCAAATCCCCCATTCGGCCAGAAGGGCCTCGGTGTCCTCGCCGAGTGCCGGCGCGGGTTCCTCCCAGGCACCGAGGCCGGGAATGGCCGGGAAGGGCAATGCCCCAAGCTCCGGCTGCTGCAGCAGGGGCGCCGCGCCCACCGCCTGCACATGCGGGTCCGCCAGGAATTCCAGCGGGGTGTTCACGCGGTCGCAAAGCAGCCGCGCCGCCTGCAGCAAGGCCACCCAATGCGCGGCGTCCTGCGTCAGGAACAATTCCCGCAGGATGGCCACCAGCGCCGGCTTGTTGGCAAAGCGGGCCTTGAAATCGGTGAAGCGCGGATCGGCCAGCAGATCCTCGCGGCCGATCTGCTTGCAGAGCGCAACCCACTCCTCCTCCCGCACCAGGGCGAACATCACCCAGGCGCCATCCCTCGTCGGATAGCTGCCGGCGGGCACGTTCAGCTCACCCGGCATGCGGCCGAGCAGCCCCGCCTCCGAGATGGGCAGCACCAGGAGCGAGGCCGCGGTCTGCATCAGCGAGACATCCAGATGCCGCCGCCGCCCGGGCCGGCCGGCCGCCGCATCCTGCGCGCGCTCGGCCAGTGCGGCCTGGCAGGCGGCGAAGGCGGAGATGCCGGTGACCACATCCACCACCAGCGTGCCGGTCTTGTGCGGCACGCCATCGGCGCCCGCATTCACCGAGACCAGGCCGGAAAAGGCCTGGGCGATGCCATCCGTGCAGGGCCGTTCGCGATAAGGGCCGGACTGCCCGAAGCCGGAGACGGAGACACAGACGGCGTCTTCCTTCGCCGCTTCCGGCCCCAGCCCGATGCGGGCGGCCACGCCGGGCCGAAAGGCCTCGATCAACACATCGGCGCGGGCGGCGAGCTTCGCTACGCGCGCCTGGCCCTCGGGCGTCGCAAGATCCAGCACCAGGCTGCGCTTGCCGCGGTTGAAGGCGGTGTGCATCACGCTGTGGCTGCCGGCCCGCGTGGTCAGCCCGCGCGACCAATCCCCCTTGGGCGGCTCCAGCTTGATGACGGTGGCCCCGGATTGCGCCAGCAGCATGCCGCAATAGGGGCCGGCGATGCCCTGCGCGGCATCCAGGACGATGAGGCCCTCATAAGGCTTGGCCATGGTGTTCCTCCGGGTTGCCCCTATCATCGCCCAAAATCGAAGTTGCGAAAGGGAGGCCAATGCACGCCACAAGACGGACCATCCTGGCCACACCCCTGCTGGCGGCGCCCGCCCTGGCGCAGGACCGGCCCACACGCTTCGTCGTCCCCTACCCGCCCGGCGGTCCGACCGACCTTGTCGCCCGGGTCACCTCGGCCGGGCTGCCCGGCACCATCGTCGAGAACCGGCCCGGCGCGGCGGGTTCCATCGGCGCGGGCGAGGTGGCGCGCGCCGCGCCGGATGGCTCGGTCTTCCTGGTGAATGCCTCGGCGCATGTCATCGTGCCGCATCTGCAGCGCAACATGCCCTTCGACAGCCTCGCCGATTTCACCCCCATCACCGAGATCGTGAAGGTGCCGCTGATCCTCGTGGTGAATGAGGCGGTGCCGGCGCGCAGCGTGGCCGAACTCATCGCGCTCGCCCGCGCCCAGCCGGGGCGGCTCTCCTACGCCTCCTCCTCGATCGGCGGCGCGCCGCATCTGGCGGGGGAATTGTTCAAGCTGATGACGCGCACCGACATGGTGCATGTGCCCTATCGCGGCTCCGGCCCCGCGCTGCAGGATCTGCTGGGCGGCACGGTGCAGCTGATGTTCGACAGCCTGGCTTCCTCGGCCGCGCATATCCGCGCAGGGCGGCTGCGCGCGCTCGCCGTCACCACGCCGCAGCGCCTGCCGGCCAACCCGGATCTGCCCACCGTGGCCGAGACGGTGCAGGGCTATGAGATCTCCACCTGGTACGGCCTATGGGGCCCGCCCCGCCTGCCCGCGGCCCTCGCCACCCGGATGCAGGAGAATGTGGCCCGCGTGCTGGCCACGCCCGAGGCGCAGGCGCGCTTCCTGGCCATGGGCGCCGAGCCGGTGGCCAGCACGCCCGAGGCCTTTGCCCGCTTCGTGCGCGCCGAATATGACCGCTTTGGCGCGCTGATCCGCGACGCCGACATCAAGGGGGAATGATGCGCGCCCTGATCTGTGAATCCTGGCGCGATTTCGACGCGCTGGAGGTGAAGGACATCCCGCCCCCGCCGATGCGGCCGGGTGCCATGCGCATCCAGGTGGCGGCGGCCGGCGTCTCCTTCGCCGTGCAACTCGTGGTCGCCGGCAAGTATCAGCGCAAGCCGCCCCTGCCCTTCGCCCCGGGCACCGAGGTGGTGGGCACGGTGCTGGAAGGCCCGCTGCCCGTGGGCACGCGCGTCTTCGCGGCGCTGGATTGGGGCGGCTTCGCCGAGCAATGCGTGGTGGATGCCATCCATGTGGTGCCCATCCCCGAGGGCCTGCCGCTCGAACCCGCCGTGGCCTTCCCGATCAGCTATCCCACCGCGGCCTCGGCGCTGATCTGGCGCGGCCGGGTGGGGCCTGGCGACTGGGTGCTGGTGCATGGCGCGGCGGGCGGCGTGGGCCTGGCCGGGGTGGAGATCGTGAAGGCGCTGGGCGGGCGCGTCATCGCCCGCGCGGGCGCGGCCAAGCACCCCATGCTGCATGCGCGCGGCGCCGACCTCGTGCTGGACAGCGCCGCCCCCTTCCGGGACGCGGTGCGCGCGGCGACCGGCGGCGACGGCGTGGCCTGCGTGCTGGACACGCTGGGCGGCGATGTCTTCGATGAATCGCTGCGCTGCCTGGCCGATGGCGGCACGCTGGTCACCGTGGGCTATGCCGCCGGGCGCATCCCCAGCGTGGCCGCCAATATCCTGCTGCTGAAGAACATCACCGTGGCCGGGCTCAATTGGGGCACCTATCTCGGCTGGTCGCCGGGCGATGGGCGGGAGGGGCATGCGCCGCGCGTACGGGCCCTGTGGGACCAGCTGATGACCTGGTGGGCTGCCGGGCTGCTGCGGCCCGAGGTGCATGCCGGCTACAAGCTGGAGCAATTCCGCGAGGCGATGGCGGAGGTGCGTGGGCGCCGCGCCGTGGGGCGCGTGGTGCTGCGGCCCTGAGGCCTCAGCGCGACGGCGGGGTCAATTCGCGCAGGATCTGGTCGGTCGCGCGGGCATCCTGGCCGGGCGTGCCACTGGGCGGGGGCGGGGTGACGCGGGCGTCCTGGCCGGGCGTGGCGCTGGCCGGCGGCGGCGTGGCGCGGCCGGGTGCATTGGGGTTCTGCCCCAGCAGCTCTCGGTAGATCTGGCCCTCGCCCTGGGCTTCGCGGTTCTGGGCGAGGCTGGGCGTGGCCAGGAGGAAGCCGAGCGCGCAGAGGGCGCGGCCGCTGTGGCGAATATTGAGGATCATGCCGGCACTCTCCTGCTGCGCGAGCCGACAATTGAAGCCATCCCGCCCGGCAAGGCCAGCTCCGTGGCTGGGGTCCGGGGCCCGAGGCCCCGGCCGCCGGAGGCCATTTTTCCTCGGTTACTCCGGCTCAATCCCCGCCGCCCGGATGGCATTGGTCCACTTCGCCGTCTCGCTGCGCATGAAGGCCACGGCCTCCTCCTGCGTCGAGGGGGTGACGCTCATGCCCAGTGTCTGTTCCAGCCGCTGGCGCAGCTCGGGGTTTTGCGTCGCGTGGCGGACGGCGGCGTTCAGCCGGGACAGCACGGCGGCCGGGGTGCCCGCGGGCGCCACCAGCACGAACCAGGCGAAGAGCTCGTAATTCGGCAGGTTGCCGGCCTCGGCCACCGTCGGCACATCGGGCAGTTGGGGCGAACGGGTGCGCGTCGTCACTCCCAGCACGCGCAACTGCCCGCCCTGGGCCGGCGGCAGGATCACCGCCTGGTCGGCGATGAAGACGTCCACCCGGCCGGAGATCAGGTCCTGCACCGCAGCGGGCGAGGCGCGATAGGGCACGTGCAGCATCTTCACACCCGCCATGGAGGCCAGCATCTCGGACGCCACGCGTTGCGAGGAGGAGGCCGAGGCGAAGGACACCGCCTCGGGCCGCGCACGGGCGGCGTTCAGCAGGTCATTCAGCGTGCGGTGCGGGCTGTTGGCGGGCACCGCCACCAGCAGCGGCACGGAAGCCAGCAGCGAGGCCGGGACGAAATCCCGCTCCATGTCGAAGGGCACCCTGCGGAACAGCGCATTGGCGGCCGCATTGGTCGAGTTGGTGCCAAACAGCAGCGTCATGCCATCGGGCGCCGAGCGCGCGACGAATTCGGCGCCGATCAGCCCCGAGGCGCCGGCGCGATTCTCGACGACGACGGGCTGGCCCAGCACCTCGCGCATGCGCTCGGCGAAGAGGCGCGCCACGATGTCGGTGGCGCTGCCGGCGGCGAAGGGCACCACGGCGCGGACCGGGCCGGCGGGCCATTCCTGGGCGGCGGCGGG
>NZ_JAIEQY010000261.1 GCF_019747315.1 Roseococcus sp.
AGCCTGACGCGCACCCAGCTCTGGACGCCGGGGGATTGGAACGCCCTCTTCGGCTTCGGGACCAATATCCTGGTGAACCTGCTGGTGCTGACGGGGCTGCTGCGCTTCGTCGTCGGCATGCCGGACGAGATCGTCTTCGGCCGCATCCTGCCCGCCGCGGGCCTGATGATGTTCCTCTCCACCGGCTACTACGCCTATATGGGCTGGCGCCTCATGAAGGAGACGGGGCGCAGCGATGTCTGCGCCCTGCCCTCGGGCATCTCGGTGCCACACATGTTCGTGGTCTGCCTGGTCATCATGATGCCCATCGCGCGGCTGACGGGCGATCCGATGAAGGGCTGGGCGGCGGGGCTCACCTGGGTCTTCATCCAGAGCTTCGTGCTGATCTTCGGCGCCTATGCCGCGCCCTGGATCCGGCGCATCACGCCGCGCGCGGCGCTGCTCGGCACGCTCGCGGGCGTCTCCGTCAGCTTCATCGCCATGCGCCCGGCGCTGGAGATGTTCATGACGCCGATCCTCGGCCTCATCTGCTTCGCGGTGATCCTCGTCGCCTGGTTCGGCGGCTTTCGCTATCCGCGCAACATCCCGGCGGGGCTGGTCGCCATCGCCTTCGGCCTGGTCATCGCCTGGGGAAGTGCCGCCATCGGCCTCGGCGTGGGTGGCGTGGGGCTCTCGGCGCTCGGCGCCTCCTTCGGCCAGATCGGCTTCCACATTCCCTTGCCGGCCTTTGGCCTCGTCTTCAGCGGCTTCGAGTTCATCGGGATCATCCTGGTCACCGCCATTCCCTTCGGCATCTATGACCTGGTGGAGGCACTGGACAATGTGGAAAGCGCCGAGGCCGCCGGCGACCACTACCCCACCACCCGCGTGCTGACGGCCGATGGCGTGGTCAGCCTGATCGGCTGCTGCATGGGCAACCCCTTCATCAACGCGGTCTATATCGGCCACCCCGGCTGGAAATCCATGGGCGGGCGCATCGGCTATTCGGCAGCAACCGGCGTCGCCGTGCTGGTCTTCACCTGGCTTGGCATCGCCTCCGTGCTGCTGGCGCTGGTGCCGGTCGTCGCGATCGCGCCCATCCTGCTCTATATCGGCATGCTGATCGGCGCCCAGGCCTTCCAGGAGGTGCCGAAGGGCCATGCGCCGGCCGTGGTGCTGGCCCTCACCCCCCACCTCGCGCATTGGGCGAAGACCTTGATCGATGGCGCGCTCGGCGCCGCCGGCACCAGCGCGGCCGCGGTCGGCATGGACAAGCTGGTGGGGATGGGCGTGCTCTATCCAGGGCTCGCCGTGATGGGCGAGGGCGCGATCCTCGGCGGGCTGATGCTGGGTGCCATCGCCGTCTTCATCATCGAGCGCGATTATGTGAAGGCCTCGGCCTTTGCCGTGGCCGCGGCGGGGATGACCTTCTTCGGCCTGATGCACGGGCCGGCGGTGGGCTTCGCGGTCACGCCGGGCGTCGCGTTCGCCTATCTGATGGTGGCGGTCTTCCTGCTGGGCTGCGCCCGGCAGGAGGGGACGGCGCCGGCCTGGGTGAATGAGGGTGCGGCGCGGGTGGCGGAGCGGGTGCGCCGCAAGCCCGCCGCCTGATCAGAAGCGGACCAGCGCCCCGCCCCAGGTCAGCCCGCCGCCGATGGCTTCCAGCAGCACCAGGTCATTGCGCTGGATGCGGCCATCATGCACCGCCTCGGAGAGCGCCAGCGGCACGGAGGCGGCCGAGGTATTGGCATGGCGGTCCACCGTCACCACCACGCGCTCCCGCGGCAGGCCGAGCTTCTTGCCCATCGCCTCGATGATGCGGATGTTGGCCTGGTGCGGCACCAGCCACTGCACATCCTCGCGGCCGATTCCATTGGCCGCCAGCGCCTCATCCACCACGCTGGAGAGCTTGTTCACGGCGTGCTTGAACACCTCGCGCCCGGCCATGCGCAGCGGGCCGGTGGTGCCCTCGACCAGCAGGATGTCGCCATGGCGGCCATCGGCGTGCAGATGGGTGGAGAGCACGCCGCGCTCACCCTCCTCGCCCCGCAGCAGCACCGCGCCCGCGCCATCGCCGAAGAGCACGCAGGTGCCCCGGTCGGTCCAGTCCAGGATGCGCGAATAGACCTCGCTGCCGATGACCAGGATGGTGCTGGCCTGGCCGCCGCGGATCATCGCATCGGCGACGGAGAGCGCATAGACGAAGCCGGTGCAGGCGGCCGAGATGTCAAAGCCGAAGCCGCGCTCCATGCCCAGCAGCGCCTGGATGCGCACGGCCGTGGCGGGGAAGGCGTGGTCCGGCGTGGCGGTGGCGACGATGATCGCATCCACCTCCCCCACCGTGACGCCGGCATGCGCCAGGGCACGGCGCGCGGCCTCGGCGCCGAGCGAGGCGCAGGTATCGTCGGGGCCGGCCAGATGGCGCTGGGTGATGCCGCTGCGCTCGCGGATCCAGGCATCGGTGGTATCGAGCCCGTAGCGTGCCGCCAGGGCGTCATTGTCGAGAATATCGGGGGGAAGATAGCCGCCGCAGCCGGCGATCACGGAACGACGAGTCAAGGCGGATCAGTCCTGCTGAGCGATGACCGCGGGGCCCGCGACCATGGAGGGGGCCAAGGGGGCAGCATGCGTGGCGAGGCGTGACAGTCCCTCGCGGATATTCTGCGTGAAGCCATGCGTCACCATGTCCATGGCGACATCCATGGCATGGGCGAAGCCCGTGGCATCCGTGCCACCATGCGACTTCACGACGACGCCGTTCAGCCCGAGCAGGATGGCGCCATTGTAGCGGCGCGGGTCCATCCATTCGCGCAGCCGCTCCAGCGCCGGGCGCGCGAGCAGATAGCCGGCGCGGGCCGGGATGGAGGAGGTGAAGACCTGGCGCAGCAGGTCGCGCATCAGCTTCAGCGCGCCCTCGCCGGTCTTGAGCGCGACATTGCCGGTGAAGCCGTCGGTGACGACCACATCAACCGTGCCGGCGGCGATGTCATGGCCTTCCACGAAGCCGTGGAAGTTGATCCCGGCATGGCCCTCGCGCAGCACTTCGGCCGCCTGCCGCACGCGGTCATCGCCCTTCAGCTCCTCGGAGCCGACATTGAGCAGGCCGATGCTGGGGCTGGGCAGGCCGAGCACGGCGCGGGCGAAGGCATCGCCCATGATGGCGAATTCCACGAGGTTCCGCGCATCGCATTGGATATTGGCGCCGAGGTCCAGCATGACCACGTCACCCCGCGCCGAGGGGGTGATGGCGGCCAGCGCCGGCCGCCCGATCTCGGGCATGGTCTTGATGACGATCTTGGCCAGGGCCATCAGCGCGCCGGTATTCCCGGCGGAGACGACGCCCGCGGCCTCACCCTTGGCCACCGCGTCGATGGCGAGGCGCATGGAGGAGTTCCGACCCTGGCGCAGCGCCACGGTCGGCTTCATGTCACCCGGGATCGCATCCGGCGCGTGGCGGATGACGCAGAGCTTGGCGGCGCGCGGGCGGCTCTTCAGCCCCTCGCGCAGGCGGGCTTCGTCACCCACCAGCAGGAACTGCGCCTTGGGGTGCCGCTCGGCCGCCATTTCGAGCCCATCGAGGACGCAGTCCGGCGCGTGATCCCCGCCCATTGCATCCACGGCGAGCGAAAAGCGCCGCAGGCCCCCTTCAGCGGGTGCCGCCATGTTCACGCGCGGATCGCCCCGCTGCCCACCAGCTTAGCCGCGCACCACGCCCTTGAGGGAATCGGCCGCAGCGACCTCGCGGCCGTCATAATGACCGCAGGAGGAGCAGATGTGGTGTGGGCGCTTCAGCTCGCCGCAGTTGGAGCATTCGATCGGAACCTCCTTCACCAGCGCCATATGGCTGCGGCGCATGCCGCGGCGGGAGGGGGAGACTTTCTTCTTCGGGACGGCCATGGAGCCAGCCTTTCAACAGGGTATGGGCCACCGGCGGAAGACCGGCGCACCCAGGCAGAGGTGAGGGGCGCGGAACGCCCAAGCGAAAAGGCCCGCAGCGGCCAGGCAGCGGCAGGAAGGGAGGGCGATTAGCACCCATCCTTCCCTCCGCGCAACCTACCCCGGCGGCTTGAGGGTCAACAGCTTTGCAAAGGGGCCATGCGCGCCCCCATCATCAAGCCCCGCCGAGAGCTCGGCGCCCGGCGCGCGGGGATAGGGGTCGATCGCCAGCGAGAGCTGCTGGGCCAGCGCCTCGCCCAGATCGGCCGTGTTCTGCTCGGTCTCGATGTCGTCGGGGTCATCCTCGCCATCCGTGGGCTCCATGCCCTCGGGCAGCAGGCGCCAGGCCACCGCCTCCTCCACCGATTGCCGCACGGGGGCGAGGGTGATGCCGCAGGCCTGCTCCAGCTCGGCCATCAGGCGCCCCTTCACATGCACCACCCCCTCCAGCCCCGGGGTCAGGCGCAGCTCGGCCACGAAGTCATGCAAAGCGAGGAGGTCGAAGCGGCGGGCCAGGGCCGCGCGCTCCTCCGCCCCGGGTGCCAGGCGCAGGGCGAGCCCGCCGGAGGGCACATGGGCCAGGGGCAGGCGGTGGGAGAATTCGTGGCTCATGTGAAGCGCACCTCGCCACGCAGCAGGGCCGCGACATCCTGCCCGGCCAGCAGCGCGGAGAGGCGCCTGGCATGCTCGGCCAGGGTGAGGCCGGCACCGGCGGGCGCTTCCTCCTTCACCCAGATGTTGCGCTCCAGCGCGGTGGCCAGGGCGGGCATGTCATCCGCGTCCAGCGCCTCGGCATAGGTCTGGGCGCGGCCATGGAAACCCTCCCACAGCATCTTCACCCGCTTGCCCACGCTGAGGTCGCCGATGCCCATCTCGCGCAGGTTCACGTCCATGTCGCCGAACATGGCGTCGAAGACGGCCTGGGCCAGGTCATCGGCGGTCTTGTTCCGTTCGGCCCGGAGGCGGCGGATCAGCAGGCCGACATGCAGGCTCACCAGCTCGAATCGGCCGGCGGCGGTGTCGGGCACGCCGGTCTCGGCGTAGAAGCCGGGCGCGCGGGCGGCGGCGACGGCGGCGCCGTAGAGTTCGAAGCCGGTCCGCTCATGCGGCCGGCGGCGGAACAGGCCGAGCAGGCCCATGATGCGGAAATTCCTGACAGGGGCTCGCACGGCGACACGCCCTGACGGGCGCATTGACCGCGAGGGCCGGGTGACGTTAAGCCGGGACATGGCCCGTCACCCTGCCTTGGTCAACATCCGCCTCCTCGCTCTCCTGGCCCTTCCGGCGCTGGGGGGCTGCGCCTGGCTCCCGCCCTTGCCCGAGCGGCCGCGCGACGTCTTCACCACGCCCATCGTCAACCGCGGCCATGCCGTGTCTGACGAGCAGCTGGCCCAGCTCACCCCGGGCGTCTCCTCCCGCGCCGATGTGCAGGCCCTGCTGGGCAGCCCGAGCCATGCGGGCACCTTCTCGGATGACAACTGGTACTACATCAGCGCGGTGACGCAGCAGCGGCCGGCGCGCACCATGGGCGTGCGCTCCCGCCGGGTGGTGGTGGTCGCCTTCAGCCCGGCCGGGACGGTGGCCGAGGTGCGGCAGCTCAACCAGGGCGACATGCCCAGCGTGAACTTCGTCGAGCGCGAGACGCCGAGCCCGGGCACCGAGCGCAGCATCCTCCAGGCCCTGTTCGGCAATGTGGGCCGCGTCGGCCCCGCGCCGGGCGGCCAGGCCCTGCCGAGCGGCGGACCCGCCGCGGGCGCCGGCGGGCGGTAAAGCCCGGTTATCGCGTTCCGAGGCTTGCTTCCGCGCGGTTTTGCGTCAAGCTGGAGGTTTCCCGCCGCATTTCGCGGAGGAGATGGACCCAGAGGAGCGCTGAAGCGTGATCCCCGCCCTGATGCCGACCTACAACCGTGCCGATCTCGCTTTCGAGCGGGGCGAAGGCGCCACTGTGTGGACGGATGCGGGGCGACGATTCCTCGATTTCGGCTCCGGCATCGCCACCTCCTCGCTCGGCCACGGCCACCCGCATCTGGTCAAGGCCATCGCCGAACAGGCGGCGAAGGTGATGCATGTCAGCAATCTCTACCGCGTGCCCCAGGCCGAGAAGCTGGCCGCGCGGCATGTGGCGGCCTCCTTCGCCGACAGCGTGTTCTTCTGCAATTCCGGCGCGGAAGCCAATGAGGGCATGGTCAAGGCCGTGCGGAAATACCACGCCGAGAACGGCCATCCGGAGAAGTTCCGGATGATCTGCTTCGAGGGCGCCTTCCATGGCCGGACGCTCGCCATGCTCAGCGCCACCGGCAATGAGAAGTACCTGGCCGGCTTCGGCCCGGCGGTCGAGGGCTTCGACCATGTGCCCTTCGGCAACATGAACGCCGTGCGCGACGCCATCACGCCGGCCACCGCCGGCATCATGATCGAGCCGGTGCAGGGCGAGGGTGGTGTCCGCCCGGCCGACCTGCGCTTCCTGCGCGAACTGCGCGCCGTCTGCGACGAATTCGGGCTGCTGCTGGCACTCGACGAAGTGCAGACCGGCATGGGTCGCTCGGGCAAGCTTTGGGCGCATCAATGGGCGGGCATCGAGCCCGACGTCATGTCCTCGGCCAAGGGCATTGGCGGCGGCTTCCCGCTGGGTGCGGTCATGGCCAAGGAGGCGGTGGCCAAGCACCTCAAGCCCGGCACGCATGGCACCACCTATGGCGGCGGGCCGCTCGCCTGTGCGGCCGGCAATGCCGTGCTGGACGTGGTGCTGGCGCCGGGCTTCCTGGACCAGGTGGACCGCGTGGCGCGCCATCTCTGGCGCGGCATGCTGGCCCTGGCCGAGCGCCATCCGCGGGTGATCCTGGGTGTGCAGGGCGCCGGGCTTCTGCTCGGCCTGCGCCTCACGCCCGAGGTGAACAACGGCGCGATGCAGTCCGAATGCGTGGAGCAGGGGCTGCTGACGGTTGCGGCCGGGATGAATGTGCTGCGCGTGGCGCCGCCGCTCATCATCACCGAGGCCGAGGTGGATGAGGCGCTCGCCGCCCTCGACCGCGCCTGCCTGGCGCTCACACCTGCCGAAGTCCTGGCGCCGGCCAAGTGAGCGCCTTGTTGAAGCCGACGGCCGGGGGCGGTGATGGCCCCCGGCACTTCCTGGAATTGATGGATCTCGGCGCGCCCACCCTGCGGCACATGCTGGAGCTGGGCAAGAAGGCGAAGCGCGGTGAAGTCCCGGGCCAGCCACTGGCCGGCAAGACCGTGGCACTCATCTTCGAGCTGCCATCGACGCGCACGCGCGTCAGCTTCGAGGTCGGCATCCGCCAACTGGGCGGCACGCCGCTGGTGCTCACCGCGCGCGAAATCCAGCTGAACCGCGGGGAGAGCATCAAGGACACGGCCCGCGTGCTCTCGCGCTATGTGGACGCGATCATGCTGCGCACCGCCGATGTCTCGAACATCCGGGAACTCGCGGCGCATGCGACGATCCCCGTCATCAACGGCCTGACCAATATCAGCCACCCCTGCCAGCTGATGGCCGATGTCATGACCTTCGAAGAGCATCGCGGGCCGATCGCCGGCCAGGTCGTCGCCTGGACGGGCGATGGCAACAATGTCGCACAGAGTTTCATCCAGGCCGCGGCGCGCTTCGGCTTCACGCTGCGCATCGCGACCCCGCCCGAGCTGGCCCCACCGCCGGAGCTGATCGCCTGGGCGCGGCGCGAGGGTGCCAAGATCGAGCTGACGACCGACCCCGTCGCTGCCGTGCAGGGGGCCCGCTGCGTCGTGACGGATTGCTGGGTCTCGATGAGCGATGAGAAGGATGGCGAGACGCTGAGCCGCCATAACCTGCTGGCGCCCTATCAGCTGAACGGCGCGCTGCTGAAGCAGGCGGCGCCGGATGCCATCGTGATGCATTGCCTGCCGGCGCATCGCGGCGAGGAAATCACCGATGAGGTGATGGACGGCCCGCAAAGCGTCGTCTTCGACGAGGCGGAAAACCGGCTGCATGCGCAGAAGGGCATCCTGCTCTGGGCGATGGGGGTGGAGTAGGCGCCTCCGGCGGCTGGGGCCGAAAGGCCCCAGGCCCCAATCCTTGGCGAAGGCCGGGTCACTCACGGAAAGCGGACCAGAACATTCATGGGGTCTCGGGTCTTTCGGCCCCAGCCGCCGGAGGCCATTTTTTACTCCACTCGCCGATACTCCACCCCCCGCGCCAGCCAGCACCCCACCTGCGCGCCGCTCACTGTGCCCCCCTCCCGATGGAAGCCCAGCGTCCAGTCCCCCGGCGGCGCGAAATCCAGCGCGCGCGGGCAGGGCAGCGCCCAGAGGTCGGGCCCGATCGGCTCCAGCAGCTCCATCCGACCCTGCCCCAACGCGCCCGAAAACCCGCCATAGGCCACGCCGCCGGCGGTGGTGACGACGAGGTCGGCCCCCAGCTCCGCGCAATGGTAGCGCCCGGCGATGTCCGCGCTGGCCACGCCCTCGCAGGGGATCAGGCGCGCGCGGTGATTGTCCTGCGGGCGCTCCATCCAGAGCCCATCCGGCGCGGCATGCAGCCGGGTGCGGGCCAGCCCCGCCGAGCCATCAGGCTGGAGGTCGAGCGGTTCGGCCGATTGGCCGTAGCGCAGCCGAAGCCGTCCGGGGGCCGCCTGGTCGATGCGCACGGAAAGCCCCGTCTCCGGCTCGCGGTAACCGCCGAGCCAGGCCGGGCTGGGCAAGAAGGCATCGGGCTGCGGGCGCGTTTCGCCGAGCATGGCGGCGAGTGCGTCCAGCGCGGCGCCGGCGGCATCGCCCATGTGGTTGAACAGGACGACGACGGAGATCCGCTCCTCCGCCAGATGCAGGCGATGGCTGCGCCAGCCGCGCAGCGCGCCGCCATGGGCGGTGATGGCCCGGCCGAACTCCCGCCCGCGGGCCAGGCCGAAGCCATAGGGCGCGGGCGCGCCATCGGCGAAGGTCACGGGGGCGGAGAGGTGGTTGTAAATCGCGCCGGGGTCGTCGCGCGTGGCGTCGATGTGACGCTCCCAGGCGATCATGTCGTCCAGGCTGGCGGCCAGGCCAGCATCGCCGGTCCAGAGGATGCGATTCTCGGCGGCCCGGAAGCCGGCAGACTGGCTGCCCTCATAGCCTTCCGTGCCATCCGGCAGGGCGCGCGTGTCGGCGGCGAGGATCGCCGTTGCCATGCCGGCGGGCTGGAGGACGTGGCGGCCGAGAAGCTCTGCGAAGGGGCGGCCGCTGTGCGTTTCCAGCGCATCCGAGAGCAGGCGGAAATTCTGGTTGCAGTAGGAAAAGCGGGTGCCTGGCGCGAATTGCAGGCTGCGCGTCGTGGCGATGAGGCGTGTGGCCTCGGCATCGCCGAAGGGCGCCTCGGCGGGCGAGCCCAGCAGCATGGCCAGCGCCCAATAATCGCGCAGGCCCGATTGATTGTGGGCCAGGTGGCGCGCACCGGGGGCCGGCCCGTCCAGAAGGGGCAGGCGCGCGCGGATGGCCGCGTCCAGCGCCTCGGGCTCCGGGCAGGTGGCGAGCATGACGCCGCAGGTGAATTGCTTGGTGATGGAGCAGATGCGGAAGAGGCTTGCGGGCGTGAAGGGGATGCGCCGCTCGGCATTCGCATAGCCCCAGGCGTGGCGCAGCAGGACCTCGCCCGCGCGCAGCACGGCGACGGCGCCGCCCGGCCCTGGATAGGCCCGCGGCAGGGTTTCAAGCAAGGTATCGAGACGATCATGCATGGGAGCAGTGTCGCCCGCGCCGCCGCCAAGGCAAGGGGTCTGGGGCCCGTGGCCCCAGCCGCCGGAGGCCCTTTTCTGTTTGGCTGCCTCAGTCGATGCTCAGGTTCAGGCGCCGCACCGTGTCCCGCTCATAGGCCACGCGTTCCCGCGCGAATTCCAGATAGGCCTGCGGGCCCAGATACTCGTTTGGGTTCTCCCAGCGGCGCATGATGGCCTGGGAGGCATCATCCTCGAAGGCCTTCTTCAGGCTGCGATGCATGATGTCCACGATCTCCGGGTCCAGCCCCTTCGGCCCGACCACGCCATAGGGCGAGGTCACGCTGCGGCCGAGGCCCAGTTCGGTGAGCGTCGGCGCATTGGGCGCGGAGGCGAGGCGCGTGGGCGTCCAGACGCTCAGCAGCTTGAATTCGCCACTCTCCACCTGGGGCCGCCAGGACTGCGCATCGGCCACGATGTCGATCTGCCGGCCGAGCAGCATGGTCACCCCCTCCTGCGCGCCGCGCGTGGGGATGTGCTCCATCCGCACGCCGCGTTGGCGCAGGATATCCTCCATCGCCAGGTGGTTCGTGGTGGCGATGCCGGAGGTGGAATAGGTGAGTTCGCCCGGGCGGCGGCGGGCTTCGGCGATCATGTCGTCAAACGTGTTCCAGCCGCGATCGGCGCGCACGGCGGTGCCGAAGACGAAGCCCGTGATCTGCATGATGTAGCTGAAATCCGTGATGGGATCCCAGGTGGGCTGCCGCGTCAGGAAGGGGTGGCGCAGGATCGAGAGGTGGTGATGCGCCAGCGTGTAGCCATCGGGCCGCGCCTGCTGCGTCAGGAAGAAGGCGGCGCGGGTGCCGCGGGCGCCGGGCATGTTCTCGATGACGATGCTCTGCCCGGTGTCGCGCTGGAAAATCTCGAACATCTGCCGGTGCAGCGCATCCAGGCTGCCACCGGGCGGCCAGGGGATGAGGAAGCGGATGGTGCGGTTCGGATAACGCGCCTGGGCGAAGGCGGGCGTGGCCAGCGGGGCGGCGGCAAGCCCGCCCAGCAGCGCGCGGCGTTGGATGATCATTTTCTTGGTTTCCTCCCGTTGGCCTGGCCGGCTTAATCCATGCGGATGCCGAGCCTTGTCACCATCTCGCGCTCATAGGCGGCGCGCTGCACGACGAATTCCTGGTATTCCTGGGTGTTGAGATAGACCAGCGGCATGTCGAACTGGTTGCGGACCCGCGTGTTCTCCGGGCCCATCAGCGCCGTGTGGAAGGCGTCATGCAGCAGGCGGACGATGCCGGGGTCCATGCGCGGCGGGCCGCAGAGGCCGTAATTGGACGTGACCACCAGGTCATAGCCCAGCTCGCGCAGCGTCGGCGCGGTGGGGAAGCGCGCCACGCGCTCGGCGGTCCAGACGCTGAGCAGGCGCATCTGCCCGGCCTCCACCGGCCCGGCCCAGACGCTGCTGTCGGCGATCATGTCGATCTGCCCGCCCAGCACCTGCGGCACCGCCTCGGAGGCGCCGCGGAAGGTGACATGCGTCATCTCGATCCGCTCGCGCGCCATGATGTCTTCCATCGTCAGATGGTTCGTCGTGGCGATGCCGGAGGTCGCGAAGCTCACCCGGCCCGGATTGGCGCGGGCATAGGTGATCATGTCCTGCCAGGTCTGGAAGCGGCTGTTGGCGGCGACGGCGACGCCGAAGAGCCAGCCGGCCAGGCCGATGAAGTTGGTGAAATCCGTCGTTGCGTCCCATTGCGGGCTGCGCACCAGGAAGGGGCGGCGGATCACCGAGAGGTGCATCTGGCCGAGGGTATAGCCATCCGGCCGCGCTTCGCGCGCCAGGTGCACGGCATGCAGCGTGCCGCCGGCGCCGCCGCGGTTCTCCGCCACCACTGGCTGGCCCAGCAGGCGACCGACCTGCTCGCCCAGGCTGCGGAGCTGCGCGTCGGCGCTGCCGCCCGGCGCCCAGGGGATGATCAGGCGGATCGGGCGCTCGGGGTAGCGGCCCTGGCCGCTGGCAACGCTGGGGGCGGCCAAGGCGGCGCCGCCGGCGACCAGCGCATGGCGGCGTGAAAGCCCGGTGACGGGTTGGCCCATGGAAATCCCTCCGATTTGGCTCGGCGCATCTTACGGCGCCGTCATTCGGGATTGGGCCATGGAAGAGGGGCGCTTGCCAAGCCCTTATAGCGAGAAGCAGCGCAGGGTGGTGGCGGCCTGAATTGCCGCGGCGCCGAGGTTGCGATCCCCGGTGCCGAGCGCATGCTCTGTGCTGGTACGGGGCAGCAGGTAGCCGTGCAGCGCCTCGGCCGGGAATGTGCTGCCGGGCAGGGCAAAGCTGTAGGTGTAGCGGATGGCGGTCTGGCCGCGGTTCACCAGCTCCACCTCATAAAGGTAGCGGCCGTCGCCGAGCGGGCGGCTGCGATAGGTGGGATCGGGGAAGAAATGCGCGTGGCAATCCACCCCTCCCCCGCTGGCCTGCGCATGCGCCGGGGGCGCCACGCCGAGAAGGAGGACCAGAAGGACAAGACAACGGATCATGTGGCGCCTCTTGATCAAAAGCCGGTCAAGGCTGGGTGGCGATGGGCTGGCAGAGCAGCCGCAGCTGCGCCGCGATCTCCTCGGGCGAGAGGCGTGCCGCCCCCTCGCCCAGCCGCAGGCGGAGCATGCGCCCGCTCTCCAGCCGCTGTGGCGCGCCCGCCGCCCCCTCGCCCCAGCGCATGGCCACGCGGATGGGACGCATCCCGGGATTGGAGAGCGTCGCCCAATGGGTGAAGAGCGCGCCCTCCGCCTGGCTGTGGGTGCCCAGGACCAGGACGCGGCCCGTGCAATCCCCCCAGCTTGCCGGTTGCGCCCCCACCGGCTGCGCTTTCGCAGCCAGGGGGAAGGCCGGCAGCAGCAGGGCGAGCAGGCAGGTCCAGCGGCGCATGGCGAAACGGGGCTCCTCGGGGCTGCGGAGGAGATGGCATGGGCCGGCAGGCTTGGCCAGCGCCACGCCTGTTGGATTCCGGCCGGAGTTGGGGCCGCGCTGCGCAAACACCACCCCGCACCTTGCGCCAGCCCCCCGCCCGCGCCAGTTTGCGCCCGAACGCGGTTGAGGATTTCCCATGTCAGACAGCTTTGATGTCATCGTGATCGGCGCCGGCCCCGGCGGCTATGTCTGCGCCATCCGCGCGGCACAGCTCGGCCTCAAGGTCGCCTGCGTCGAGAAGCGCGCGACGCTGGGCGGCACCTGCCTCAATGTCGGCTGCATCCCTTCCAAGGCGCTGCTGCAATCCTCCGAGCATTTCGAGGAAACGAAGCACAAGCTCGGGGATCACGGCATCGTGGTGACCGGCGTCTCCTTCGACCTCGCCCGCATGCAGGCCCGCAAGGCCGAGGTGGTGGGCGCCAACGTCAAGGGCGTGGAATTCCTGTTCAAGAAGAACAAGGTCACCTGGCTGAAGGGCGCCGGGCGCATCGTCAACGCCTCCACCGTCGAGGTGGCGGGCGTGGAATACGGTGCGAAGAACATCGTCATCGCGACGGGCAGCGAGAGCATTCCGCTCAAGGGCATCGAGGTGGATGAGACGCGCATCGTCACCTCCACCGGCGCGCTGGAGCTGGCGCAGGTGCCCGAGCACCTGGTGGTGATCGGCGGCGGCGTGATCGGGCTTGAACTCGGCAGCGTCTGGGGGCGCCTCGGCGCCAAGGTGACGGTGGTGGAATACCTGGACCGCATCACGCCGGGGATGGACAATGAGCTCTCCAAGGCCTTTGAGCGCGTGCTGACCAAGCAGGGCTTCAAGTTCAAGCTCAAGAGCAAGGTGACCGCCGCGGTCGCCGACGCGACCGGCGTGGATGTGACGATCGAGCCCGCCGCCGGCGGCGAGGCGGAAAAGATCCGCGCCGATGTCGTGCTGCTGGCCATCGGCCGCCGCCCGCATGTGGAGGGCCTTGGCCTCGCGGAGCTGGGCGTGGCGCTGGATGAGCGCGGCCGCGTGCAGACCGACGCGCATTACGCGACCAATGTGCCCGGCATCTACGCCATCGGCGACGCCATCGCGGGCGCGATGCTGGCGCACAAGGCCGAAGATGAGGGCGTGGCGCTGGCCGAGCAGCTGGCCGGCCAGAAGCCGCACCTGAACTACAACGCCATCCCGAGCGTGGTTTACACTTGGCCGGAACTGGCTTCCGTCGGCGAGACGGAGGAGCAGCTGAAGGCGCGCGGCCAAGCCTACAAGGTGGGCAAGTTCCCCTTCACCGCGAATGGCCGCGCCCGCGCCATGGGCGACATGGACGGCTTCGTGAAGATCCTGGCCGATGCCAAGACCGACGCGGTGCTGGGCGCGCACATCATGGGGCCGGATGCCGGCACGCTGATCGCCGAGATCGCGATGGCCATCGAATTCGGCGCGAGTGCCGAGGATGTGGCGCGGACCTGCCACGCGCATCCGACGCTGAACGAGGCGGTGAAGGAGGCGGCGCTGGCGGTGGATGGGCGGGCGCTGCATATCTGAGGGGCTCCGCCCCTCAGGCTCCCCGGCAGGAAACTTAGTTTCCTGCACCTTCACTTGTTGATCGGAGATGCAAGAACCTGAGGTTCTTGCCGGGGTGTTTGAGGGGCGGCGCCCCTCAATCCCACTTCACATCTCCAGCATTTTCCGCAGCAGCGTCACATCCTCCGCAAAGGACGGATCCTCGGCCATCAGCTCGGTGATCTTGTTCACCGCATGCAGCACCGTGGTGTGATCGCGGTTGCCGAAGCGCCGGCCGATCTCGGGCAGCGAGCGCGAGGTGAGCTGCTTCGCCAGGTACATCGCCACCTGCCGCGGCCGGGCCACGGCGCGCGAGCGGCGGGCCGAGGCCATTTCCGTCAGGCGGATATTGTAGTGCTCGGCCACCTTGCGCTGGATGTCGTCGATCGACAGCCGCTTGTCATGCGCGCGCAGGATGTCGGAGAGGACCTCCGGCACGGATTCCAGCGTGATCGGCCGGCCGAAGAGCTTGGCATGCGCCACCACGCGGTTCAGCGCGCCTTCCAGGTCGCGGACATTGGAGGCGATCTTGCGGGCCAGCAGCTCCTGCACGCGCGGCGGTACCTCGACGCCGGAGCTGTTCGCCTTGGACTGCAGGATGGAGAGGCGCAGCTCATAGGTCGTGGCGTGCAGATCCGCCACGATGCCGCCGGAGAGGCGCGTGCGCAGGCGGTCCTCGATGCCGGAGAGGTCATTCGGCGCCTTGTCGGCGGAGATGATGATCTGCTTGCCGGCGTCGATCAGCGCGTTGAAGGTGTGGAAGAATTCCTCCTGCGTGTTGTCCTTGCCGATGAGGAATTGCAGGTCATCCACCATCAGCACATGGACCGAGCGCAGCTGCGTCTTGAACTCCATGGTGTTGTGGCTGCGCAGTGCGGCGATGAAGCGGTACATGAACTTCTCGGCCGACATGTAGGCGACGGAGAGGCCGGGATCCTGCTCGCGAAGGGACCACGCGATGGCGTGCATCAGATGCGTCTTGCCCAGCCCCACGCCGCCATAGAGAAATAGCGGGTTGAAGCCGGCCTGGGCCGGGCGCTCGGCCACGCGGCGGGCGCAGGCATGGGCGAATTCATTGGGCTTGCCGACGACGAAGCTGTCGAAGGTGAAGCGCGGGTCGAGTGGCACCAGCCAATCATTGCGCGGCACTTCGGGGGCCGCGGGGGCCAGGCTCTCGGCCAGGGGTGCCGGTTCCTCGGCCTCGCGCTCCAGCACCGGGGCCTCGACGCGGGCGGTGCTCTGCACGCGCAGCTCCACCACGCGGATGCCCGGCATCTCGGCCTGGCAGAGGGTGCGCAGGCGGTCGCCGTAATGGTCACGGACCCAGTCGCGCAGGAAGCGGGTGGGAAGGTTCACCACCACCGCCTCGCCCTCGACGCCCGCCAGGCTGAGCTGGCGCAGCCAATTGCGGTATTCCACGTCACCCACCTCCTGCCGGAGGCGCGTGCGCACACGCGCCCAGCAGGCGGCGATCTTTCCGGCATTGGGCGGGGGGGTCTCGCCCGTATCCTGATCCATCCCTGTCCTCAGTCTCTCAACACACCCCTTCAACCGGGGGCACGTATCGGTTGTTTCATTTTGAGGGCGGGGGCGCCCAAAAGCCACTTCCTGAGAGATGACAAGGCCTCACCCGCCCCCAACCCGGGGTTGGATCGGCCTTACCTCGGGGAGTGTAACGCGCAAGCCCGGCCCGGATGAAGCGTCACTTCAAGTGATTTCTGAGAATCGGGCGCGAGTGTGACAATCATGCCGCATTAACTTGACGCCCAGGCATAAGACAAAGCTTCGCCACGGAGGTATGCTATACCTCCGAGCGAAGACGCCCGACTTGTCAGGAGTGCGAGTTTTCTTCAGCCGGCGGCTGAATTGATCGCCTTGATGCGCGCGGAGAGGCGCGACAGCTTGCGGGCCACCGTGTTGCGGTGCATCACGCCCTTGGTGACGGCGCCCTGGATCTCCGGCTGGGCCACCTTGAAGGCTTCAGCGGCCTTCTCCTTGTCACCACCCTCGATCGCCAGCTCCACCTTGCGGATGAAGGTGCGCACGCGCGAGCGACGCATGCGGTTGCGCTCGGTGCGCTTCTCGGTCTGACGGATGCGCTTGCGCGCGGAAGCATTGTTGGCCATTGGCGGTGTGATGCGATCGCTGCTGGAGTGGACGACAGGGACGGGAAGGACCGTCGCGGGAGGGGAGGGTCTAGGCCCCTCCCCCCATCATCGTCAAGACGGGAACCACATGTCCAGCCTCAACGATTGCGGAAGGCAGGCTTGCGCTTTTCGGCGAAGGCCGACATGCCCTCCTTCTGGTCCTCGGTCGCGAAGAGCGAATAGAAGATCTTGCGCTCGAAGCGCACGCCCTCGGCCAGCGTCGTCTCGAAGGCGCGGTTGACCGCCTCCTTGGCGATGGCGACCGCGGGGGCGGAGAGGGCGGCGATCTTCTCGGCCACCTTCATGGATTCCGCCATGAGCTGGTCGGTCGGCACCACGCGGGCGACGAGGCCGCTGCGCTCGGCTTCCGCGGCATCCATCATGCGGCCGGTCAGCACCAGGTCCATCGCCTTGGCCTTGCCCACCGCGCGCGTCAGGCGCTGCGTGCCGCCGGCGCCGGGGATGATGCCGAGGTTGATCTCCGGCTGGCCGAACTTGGCGTTTTCGGCCGCGATGATCATGTCGCACATCATCGCCAGCTCACAGCCGCCGCCGAGCGCGAAGCCGGAGACGGCGGCGATGACGGGCTTCTTGATGGTGGTGACACTCTCCCAGCGGGCGGTGATGAAATCCTCGAAATAGACGGCCGGGTAGGTGCGGTCCTTCATCTCCTTGATGTCGGCGCCAGCGGCGAAGGCCTTTTCCGAGCCGGTCAGGATGATGGCGGCAATCGCCGGGTCGGCGTCATAGGCGCGCAGCGCCTCGCCCAGTTCGCCCATCAGCTGGTCACACAGCGCGTTCAGCGCCTGCGGACGGTTCAGCCGTATCACGGCGACGGCGCCTTGGGTCTCGGTCAGGATCATCTCATAAGCCATGAAAGGCATTCCCTTTGTTGCCGCGGCCGATTCAGACCTTCAGGCCAGGCGGCCCTGCGGTCATCGGACGCGGGTCAGCGTTGATGTTTCGCGCAGTAGAAGGTGGATCGGCCCGCCTGCACAAGCCGGGTGATCCCCGTGCAGCCCGGCGGGCCGGGGCAACGGGCGCAGGGCAGGCCCGCGCGGTCATAGACGTCGAACCGCTCCTGGAAGACGCCCAATTCGCCATCCGCCCGCACATAATCCCGCAGGCTGGAGCCGCCGGCCGCGATGGCCTCGGTCAACACGGAGGTGATGGCGGGCACCAGGCGCTCGGCCCGGGCGCCGGGGATGGTGGCGGCCAGGCGCCGGGGCGAGATGCCGGCGCGGTACAGCGCCTCGCTCACATAGATGTTACCCAGGCCGGCCACGACCTTCTGGTCCAGCAGCGCCGCCTTGATCGGCGTGATCTTGCCCGAGAGCGCGGCCTCCAGCGCCGCCACGGTGAAGCCGGGCTCCAGCGGCTCGGGGCCGAGGCCAGCCAGCAGCTTGTGGAAATCCTCCGCGTCCCGGGGAACGAGGTCCACGCAGCCGAAGCGGCGGGGGTCCACGAAGCCGACGCGCCAGCCGCCCTCGGTCTCCATCACCAGGTGTTCATGCGCCTCGGGCGGCTGGTTGTGGCCGCGGGCGTCGCTGGCGAGGCCTTGCGGCCCCATCCGGGCCACCACCGCGGCATCCCGGTGCCGCGCCACCATGCGGCCGGACATGCCGAGGTGGATCAGCACGCTCTCGCGCCCTTCGAGGCGCATCAGCATGTATTTTCCGCGGCGGCGGAAGCCTTCCACCCGCGCGCCGGCCAGCGTGGCCGCGAGCCCGGCCGGGAAGGGCCAGCGCAGGCCCGCGCGCCGCGTCTCGGCATGACGGATCACCTGGCCCTGCAGCACGGTGGCCAGGCCCCGCATCACCGTCTCGACCTCGGGCAATTCGGGGATGGCGGCCTCCTCTTTCTGGCCTCACCCGCATGGCAGATTCGCCCCGGGGCCGCTATACCCGCCCGCATGACCGCCCCCCCCGAGACTGGCCGCCCCGAGACTGGCCGCCCCGAGCCCGTCGCCGATTTCGGCTTTCGCAACGTCCCCGCCGAGGAAAAGGCCGGGCTGGTGCGCGAAGTCTTCGACAGCGTGGCCCCCCGCTATGATGTGATGAATGACCTGATGTCGCTCGGCCTGCACCGGGCCTGGAAGCGCATCTTCGTCAACGCCATCCAGCCCCGCCCGGGCGAGGCGCTGCTCGACCTCGCCGGCGGCACGGGGGACATTTCCTTCCTGGCCCTGGAACGCGGCGCCGGCCGCGTCATCTGCTCGGACATCAATGCCGAGATGCTCCTGGTCGGCCAGTCGCGCGCGCTGAAGAAGGGGCTGGCGCGCGGCCTTTCCTTCCTCTGCGCCGATGCCGAGCATATCCCGCTGCCCAATGCGAGCGTGGAGAAGGTCAGCATGGCCTTCGGCCTGCGCAACTGCACCAACAAGGACGCCGTGCTGCGGGAAGTGCGGCGCGTGCTGCGGCCGGGCGGGCGCTTCCATTGCCTGGAGTTTTCCCGACTCGAAGTGGCCGCGCTGGCGCCGCTCTACGATGCCTGGTCCTTCAAGGCGCTGCCGGCCATTGGCGGCCGCATCGCGCAGGATGCGGAGAGCTACCGCTACCTGGCCGAAAGCATCCGCATGTTCCCCGACCAGGCGACGCTCGCCACCATGATGACGGCGGCGGGGCTGGAACGCGTGCAGCACCGCAATCTCTCCGGCGGCATCGTCGCCATCCACACCGGTTGGAAGCTGTGAAGCCCATGCCACAAAAAGACCTCCAGGCCCGCATCGAGGCAAGCTTCGCCCAGCAGGGCCTGATGCGCGTGATCGAGGCGCGCATCGCCGAGGTCTCGCCCGGCCGCTGCGTGATCGAGGCGCCCTTCCGCAAGACCATGACGCAGCAGCAGGGCTTTCTCCACGCGGGCGTGCTGACCACGCTGGCCGATAATGCCTGCGGCTACGCCACCCTCTCCCTGCTGCCGCCCGGCCAGGAGGTGCTGACCGCCGAGCTGAAGGTGAACTTCCTGCGCCCCGCGCGCGGCGTGCTCGCCATCGCCCGCGCCGAGGTGCTGAAGCTGGGCCGCACGCTCACCGTCGCCCGCGCCGAGGTCTGGATGCGCGCCGAGGATGGCTCGGAAAGCCTTTGCGCCGCGATGCAGGCGACGCTGGTTCCCTCGCTGACCGCGTGATGCTGACCGGACGCGCGATGCTGGCGGGTGTCGCGGGCTGGCCCGTCGCGCATTCGCGCTCGCCTTTGCTGCATGGCACCTGGATCGCGCGGCATGGGCTGGATGCTGCCTATGTCCCGCTGCCCATCGCGCCGGAGAATTTCGCGATGGCCGTGCGCGGCCTGGCGGCGGCCGGCTTCCGCGGCATGAACGTCACCATTCCGCACAAGGAACCCGCCTTCGCGGTGTGCGACGAGGTGCTGCCCCGGGCGCATCGCGCCGGCGCCGTGAACACGCTGGTGTTCCGCGAGGGCCGGATCATCGGCGATTGCACGGATGGCTTTGGCTTCCTGGCCTCGCTGCCCGATTACGACCCGCGGCGCGGCCCGGCGGTGATCCTGGGTGCCGGGGGTGCGGCGCGCGCCATCGCGGCCGCGTTGCTCGATGCCGGCTGCCCGCGCCTGACCCTGGTGAACCGCACGCCGGAACGCGCCGAGGCCCTGGCCCAGGCACTGGGCGGGCCCGTCCATGTCAGCACCACGCCGCCGCTCGAATATGCCGCGCTGCTGGTGAACAGCACCAGCCTCGGCATGGCTGGCCAACCGGCGCTCACGATCGACCTCGCCCCCCTGCCCGCGCATGCCGTCGTCGCGGATATCGTCTATGTGCCGCTGGAGACGCCCTTGCTCGCCGCCGCCCGCGCGCGCGGGCTGACCGGCGTGGATGGCTTGGGCATGCTGCTGCACCAGGCGCGGCCGGGCTTCGAGGCCTGGTTCGGCGTGGCGCCCCTGGTGGATGACGAGCTCCGCCGCATCGTCGCGGCCGATATTCCACCGCGATGAGGAACCACCCTTGAAGATCTGGGGCCTCACCGGCAGCATCGGCATGGGCAAATCCACCGCCGCCCGCGCCTTTCGCCGCCTGGGCGTGCCCATCTTCGACGCCGATGCCGCGGTGCATGCCCTCCAGGCCAAGGGCGGGCGCGCAGTGCGCCCCATCGCCCGCGCCTTTCCCGGCACCGAGCGTGACGGCGCCACGGATCGCGAGGCGCTGCGCCGCGCCGTGCTCGGCCAGCCCGAGGCGCTGAAGCGGCTGGAGCAGATCATCCACCCGCTGGTGCGGGAGGAGCAGGCGCGCTTCCTCAAGCGCTGGCGCGGCCGTGGCGCAGGGCTGGTGGTGCTGGACATCCCGCTGCTGTTTGAGACTCGCCGCGATCTGCGCGAGTTCGACCGCATCCTCGTCGTCTCGGCGCCGGCCGCCGTGCAGCGCGCGCGGGTGCTGCTGCGCGGCGGCATGACGGAGGCGCGGCTCGACGCCATCCGCGCGCGGCAAATGCCGGATGCGGAGAAGCGCCGGCGCGCGGATGTGGTGATCCGGACCGGCCTGTCGCGGCATCACGCGCAGGCGGCGGTGCGGCGACTGGTGCGCGCGTCATGAGGCGGCTTTGCCCCCTCAAACTCCCCCAGCGGGCGTGGAAACCTGCGTGGTTTTCACAGCCCCTGCGCCCCTCTTTTGATCGGAGATGCAAGAACCTGAGGTTCTTGCCGGGGTGCCCGAGGGGCGGCGCCCCTCGGTCCCACTTCCCGAGGCTGCCGCATGCGTGAAATCGTCCTCGACACCGAAACCACCGGCTTCGAGCCCCTCGAAGGCCACCGCGTCATCGAGGTCGCGGCGATCGAGATCGTGAACCTCATGCCCACGGGCAAGGTTTTCCACACCCTGGTGGACCCCGAGCGCGACGTGCCGCCCGAAGCGAGCCGCGTGCACGGCTTCACCCGCGCCGACCTCGAGGGCAAGCCGCGCTTCCCCGAGATCGCCGACGCCATGCTGGAATTCCTGGGCGATTCCCCCATCGTCGCGCATAACGCGCCCTTCGACTTCAAGTTCCTGGATGCCGAGCTGTTCCGCGCCAAGCGCCCGACGCTCAACCCCGCGCGGATGGTGGACAGCCTGGCGCTGGCCCGCATCGCCTTCCCCGGCGCGCAGAACAGCCTGGATGCGCTCTGCCGCCGCTACAACATCGATCTCTCCCAGCGCACCACCCACAATGCGCTGCTCGACGTGAAGCTCCTGGCCGAGGTCTATCTGGAGCTGAAGGGCGGCCGCCAGCCGGGCCTGGTGCTGGGCTCCGCGCCCGTGGTGCAGAACATCCTGCGCGAGGCCAGCGCACCGCGCACCCCGCGCCCCATGCAGACCACGCCCGGGCAGGAAGAGGCCTTCGCCGAATTCCTCAGGAAGGTGAAGGACCCCCTCTGGCTGCGCTGAGCGGCGCCATGGTCGCCTCGCCCGCCGCATGCACGCCCTGGCCACGCAGCAGGACCAGCGCGCAGCGCAGGATGATGCGCAGATCGCCGGCCAGGGTGATGCGCTCCACATAGCGCGCATCCCATTCCAGCCGCTCGGCCCAGGGCACGGCGTTGCGGCCCTGCGCCTGGGCGAGGCCGCAAAGCCCGGGGCGAACGCTGAGCCGCGTCGCCTCGCGCGCGGTGTAGAAAGGCAGGTAGGCGGCGGGCAGCGGCCGGGGGCCGACCAGCGACATCCGCCCGCGCAGCACCAGCCAGAGCTGCGGCAATTCATCCAGGGCGATGGCCCGGATGGCGCGGCCCAGCGGCGTCAGCCGCTCGGCATCCGTCCCCTCGCCCGCGCGCATGCTGCGGAGCTTCACGAGGCGGAACGCCTCGCCGTTCCGGCCGGCGCGCCATTGGAAGAACAGCACGGGGCGGCCGAGTGTGGCGGCCACCAGCAGCGCCGTGCCCAGCAGCAGCGGCAGCGCCGCCAGCAGCAGCACCCCGGCGAGCGCGATGTCCAGGCCGCGCTTGCCCCAGGATTGGTAGGGGCCTCCGGCGGCTGGGGCCATTGGCCCCAGACCCCTTTCATGGATGGGGTCTGGGGCCCCGGCCCCAGCCGCCGGAGGCCCTTTTCTCTCCCTTGAATCCCGCTGCGCCCTCATCGATCCCGCGCCTCCACCGCCAGCGAAAGCGCCAACCCCAGCGCCAGCCACACCATCCGGTTGCCCAAATCGGTCGAGACCATGGCCGTCATCGCAATCGGCAGGGTCAGCGCCGTGATCGTCGCCGCGCGCTCCGGCGCCACGCGCGGCAGCCGCGCCAGCACCAGGACCAGCGCCCCGCCAAAGATCAGCAGCCACAGCAGGAGGCCGACCGCGCCGCCTTCCACCAGCGCCTCGATGGCGTGGTTGTGCGGGTGCAGGCCGCGATCCTGCCCCACGCCGATGGCGGGCGGAAAGCCGCCCGGCCCCAGCCCGGCGAAGCCGCCCAGCCGCCAGGCCTCAGCCCAGAGGATCTCGCGCGCCGAATGCTGCGCGCCATCGGGGCGGAACAGGCGCTCCAGCGTGGCCAGGTTTTCGGCCCAGCCCGGGTTCACCAGCACGACGCCGAGGCCCACGGCGCCGCCCAGCGCGACCAGGCCGAGCCAGCCCAGCGCCGGC
>NZ_JAIEQY010000377.1 GCF_019747315.1 Roseococcus sp.
GCAAAGGCGGCGAGCGGGGCGGCGAGGCGGGCGGGCTCGGCCTCGCCGCGCGCCAGGCCCTCGCCCATCAGGCGCAGCACATCCGCCACGCCGCGCAGGCTGGGGTCGGCGGCCAGCGGGCCTAGCAGCCCCTGGGCGGCGATCAGCTGCTCGGTGATCGCCCGCACCTCGTCCAGCTCCAGGTAGAGCAGGCCGTGCCGCGCCCAGAACGCCCCCTCATCGGGCCGGCGCACGCTGCGGAACAGGCCGGGCTGCCCCCGCAGCGCCGTCGCCAGCGCCACGGCCGCGCCCTCGGCGGCGCGGGAATCCGCGCCGTCCAGCACGATGACGATGAGGTCCTGCCGCTGCGGAAAGGCGGTCTCGATCTGCCGCTCGGCAAGGCGCCACGGGAGGTCCTGGGGGAAGAGCTTGGTGACGTCGGAATCCAGCGTGAAGCGCGTGGCGGTCAGCCAGCCGGCAGCCCCCGTGGCAAGCGCCAGCAGCACCAGCATGGCCGCCGTCCGCCGCAGCGAGAGTCGCACCAGGGCGACCACGATCCGGCCGAGCCCGGCCGCAGGATCAGCCCCCATGCGCGAGGATCATCACCAGGCCGAGCGCACCCAGCAGGAAGGGCCAGGCGATGGCGGCCAGGCTCTGGTCGCCGGGGGCAGGCAGGCGGAGTTCCGCCCAGCGGATCAGCAAGGCGAGGGTGGCGAGCAGGCAGGGCAGCAGCGCGGCGGCCGGCGGCTGGCTGGCCAGGATGAGGATGACGCCCAGGATCACGGCGAAGGGCAGCACCAGGGCCAGGCCCGAGGCGCCGCGCCATAGCACCCAGGCCTCGGCCAGGCCTGCGCTCATCACCAGCAGGCCCAGCGCCCGCACCAGCCCCGACTCCGCCTGCAGCACGAGGCCCAGGCCCAGCGGCAGGAGAAGCAACGGCCCGAATCGCGTGGCGGCAGGCCCCCCAGCGCGGTGCAGCCAGGCCAGCAGCGCGATCAGCAGCAACACCAGTCCGCCCGCCTCTGCCGGGCCGACGGGATGGAGGGAGAAGCGCGGCAGCAGCGCTGCGAAGTCCGGCGCGGCGACGGCTGTCAGCCCCTGCGCGGCCAGCACGAAAAGCGCCACGATCGGCCCGCAAAGCACCAGCGCCAGCAGCAACTCGGCCTCCACCACACAGCGCAGCCGGGGCAGCCAGAGGCTGGCCGGCGCGGCGCGCCCAGCGGCCACCAGCAGCCCGAGCCGCAGCCCTGCGGCCAGCAGCGCCAGAGCCACGAAGGCCGCGGTGATGGCAAAGAGCGGAAAGGCCTCGGCGCCGAAAAGCAGCGCGCGATGCGGCCAGGCCACGGCCAGCCCTGCCCCGGTCAGCGCCATGCCGAAGAGCATCAGCCCCGCATGGCGCATCCCCACCGCCTGCGGCACGGCGGCCGGCCAGGGGCCGCGCAGCAGCATCCAGAGCAGCGGCAGATTGCCCATCCAGAGCGCTGCCCCGGCCTCACGCAGCAAGGTGGCCGTGGTCAGGCTTCGTGGGCCGAGCTGGCTGAGCCGCCCGCCGCTGACCGCCAGGATCAGCGCCGCCGCCGCCAGCGCCACAAGCACGCCAGCCAGCCGCGGCGCCGGCCCCTCGCGCGGGACCAGCAGCAGGATCGTCAGCGCGGCCAGCAGCACGCCCAGTGCGGCAAACTGCCCGCCGAGGAATTGCGCCACCGCGAGCCCCGCGGTCGCCAGCGCCGCGAGGCGGAGGAAAAGCTGCGTCCGCACCATCAGCAGCGTGGATTGGTCAGGCGGCAGGCGGCGCGCCAGCGGGCTGGAGACCGCCAGCAGGAAGGCCGCCCCGCCCAGCAGGGCGCTGCGCGCGGCCAGCGCGCTCGCCTCCAGCAGGGCAGGGGCGAGGCCGCCTTCCATGTCAGGCCGGTTTGGGCGTGCGCATGAAGCGGCGGGCCAGGCGCACCAGCCAGGGCATGGTGGTGGGGCGCAGCAGGCGTTCGTCATAGCCCGCGAAGCGGCGGTCATTCTCGGCCAGGCACATGTCCATGATCTCGGCCATGGAATATTCCTTGGCGGCCACGGCCTTGCTGCCGGTCACGGTGAAGTTGTTGTCCTGCACCTGGGTCTTGCCGTCGCCATCCACCTGCTTGGCCAGTCCCATGCGCTCATAGCCGAGGAAGACCCAGACGGCCCAGACGCGCATCTCGAACCAGGGGCGCCGCCAGATGGGCATGGTGGCGCGGTGCCAGGCAAGCCAATTGGCAAACAGCAGGATGTGGCGGCACTCCTCCTGCATCACCGGCTCGAAGGTGTCGGTCAGCTCTTCCGGGAAGAAGCCCGATTGCCGTGCCATCTCGAACAGGCCGAAGGCGAAGAAGCTGTCCACGCATTCGCTGAAGCCGGTGACCATGTAGGCCCATTCCGGGTCCTTGGGCTGCACGTATTCGGGCTCGGGCGCCAGCGGGATGCCATAGGCCTCGACCAGCTTGGAGAGCACCTCCTTGTGGCGATTCTCCTCCCAGCCATTGCGCGCGATGGTCTCGCGCATCTCGGGGTCCGTCAGCGTCGCGGCATAGGCGGACATGCGCAGCCGCGCCTTGCCCTCGGTCTGCACCGCGATGTCCCAGATGGGCAGCGTCGTGATGCGCTGCAGCGCCTCGGCATCGAGCTTGGGCCAGGCGATGACGCTGGGTTTGTAAGGGTTGAAGGTCTCGGCGAACATCGCGCACATGGCGCGCTTGTGCTCGGGCGAGCCGGGCTTGAGGCGGCCCTGGTGCGGGCTCTGCCAATGGCGCGCGCGGGCATCGGCGGCGGCCACCGTCCCGGCATCGGGCAGCCGCCCCGCCAGGTTGTCCTCCAGGCTGCCGGAGAGGCGGGCTTCCAGCTCGTTCAGGCTGTGGCTCGTGGCGCTGTGGCTCAAGGCTGGGCTCCGGGTTCGGCGCTGGGGCGCTGTGGGCGATGGATTAGGCGCGCCAGGGGCGCCGGGCAAGGATTGGCTGCCCGCTGACCAGATGTTACCCCACGCCCCCACCGCAAGGCCTTGCCACTGCAATGCCTTCGCAGGGCCGCATTCCCCGTGCTAGAGCCTCGGGCTTGGACGGAACCGGAGCGGATTCGGCATGGGTATTCCACTGGCACAGCAGGCCAAGGTCGCGGCCTATGTGGTCAAGCAGCAGCTGGCCGGGCGCAAGCGCTTCCCGCTGGTCCTGATGCTGGAGCCCCTGTTCCGCTGCAACCTCGCCTGCGCCGGCTGCGGCAAGATCGACTACCCGGACGAGATCCTGAACAAGCGGCTCTCGGTGGCGGAGTGCCTGGAGGCCTCGCTCGAATGCGGCGCGCCCGTGGTGGCGATCGCGGGGGGCGAGCCGCTGCTGCACAAGGAAATGCCGCAGGTCGTCGAGGGCCTGCTGGCCCAGGGGCGCATCGTCATCCTCTGCACCAATGCGCTGCTGCTGGAAAAGCGCATGGACGCCTACAAGCCGCATCCGCGCTTCATCTGGGACATCCACCTGGACGGCGACAAGGCGCAGCATGACTGGGCCGTGAGCCAGGAAGGCGTCTATGAGCGCGCCGTGGCGGCGCTGAAGAAGGTGCGCGATGCAGGTTTCCGCACCGCCATCAACTGCACGCTGTTCAACAACGCCGATGCCGAGCGCACCGCGAAGTTCTTCGACGACGTGACGGCGATGGGCGTGGACAACATCATGCTCTCGCCCGGCTATGCCTATGAGCGGGCGCCGGACCAGAAGCACTTCCTCAACCGCCAGAAGACCAAGGAACTCTTCCGCGACGTCTTCTCGCGCAATAAGGGCACCAAGAAGTGGCGCATGGGCAATTCGCCCCTGTTCCTCGATTTCCTCGCGGGCAACCAGACCTATCACTGCACGCCCTGGGGCAACCCGACGCGCAATGTCTTTGGCTGGCAGCGCCCCTGCTATCTGCTGGGCGAGGGCTACGCCAAGACCTTCACCGAGCTGATGGAAACCACCGACTGGGACAAGTACGGCGTCGGCAATTACGAGAAATGCGCCGATTGCATGGTCCATTCCGGCTTCGAGGCGACGGCCGCGATCGATGCCATCAAGCGCCCCTGGAAGGCCGTCACCGCCCAGCTGCGCGGCCCGCGCACCGAGGGCCCGATGGCGCCGGAGATCGATCTCTCCCAGCAGCGCCCGGCGGAATACGTCTTCTCCGCCCATGTGCAGAAGGCGATGGGTGAGATGGCTCATGAGGCCCCGCGCAAGGGCGCGAAGCATGGCGATACGGCCAAGCCGGTGGCTGCCGCCGAGTAAGCAAAAAGGGCCTCCGGCGGCTGGGGCCGAGGCCCCAGACCCCGATCCATGGAAAGGGGTCCGGGGCCTGAGGCCCCGGCCGCCGGAGGCTCTTTCCCCCCGCTTGCTGGCGCCCGCCACACGGCGCAGGCTCCCTCTCCCATCCCGGAGAGGACGCCATGCTCGCTTGCCAGCGCGATGAATTCGATATCCCGCGCGACGTCGCCTATCTCAACGCCGCCTCCTGGAGCCCGCTGCCGCGCGCCGTGCAGGCAGCCGGCCAGGCCGGCATCGCGCTGAAGGCCCGGCCCTGGGGCATCACGGCCGAGCATATCGCCGGGCAATGCGCCCGCGCCCGCGCGGCCGCCGCCCGGCTGATCAACGCGGCACCCGAGGATGTGGCGCTCATCCCCTCCATCTCCTACGGCGTGGCCGTGGCCGGGCGAATCCTGCCGATCCCCGCCCGCAGCCGGGTGCTGGTGCTGGGCGATGACCATTCCTCGCCCGTGCTGGAATGGCTGCAACATGCGCCCGGCGGCGGCTATACCGTGGAAACCGTGGCGCGGCCGGAGGATGGCGACTGGACCGCCGCGGTGCTGGCGGCCATCAGCCGGCCGGGGGCGGCGCCGCTGGCCCTCATCTCCATCTCATCGGTGCATTGGGCGGATGGCGGGCTGGTGGATTTGGCCGCCGTGGCCGAGGCGCAGCGCCAGGCCGGCGCCATGCTGCTGGTGGATGCCACGCACCACGCCGGCGTGATGCCGCTGGATGTCCAGGCGCTGGACCCGGATGTGCTGATCTTCCCCACCTATAAATGGGTGCTCGGCCCCTATGGCCGCTCCTTCCTCTATATCGCCAAGCGCTGGCAGGGCGGCGTGCCGCTGGAGCAGACCGGCTCTGCCCGCCGCCGCGTCTCTTCGGAGGCCACCCCTTATATGGCCGATCTCGGCTTCACCGAGGGCGCCAAGCGGTTCGACATGGGCGAGCGTGACCATCTGATGGGGTTGCAGATGGCCACGGCCGGGATGGACCTGATGGCGGAATGGGGCCATGCGGCGATCAGCGCGCGACTCGCCTGGCTGACGGGGCTTCTGGCCGAGGGCCTGGGCGGAACGGGCGTGGAAATCCCCGCCGCCCATCTGCGCGCCCCGCATGTGCTGAGCCTGGGCTTCCCCGGCGGGATGCGCCCCGGGCTGATCGAGGCCCTGGCCGAGCGCCAGGTACATGTGGCGCCGCGGCTGGGCCGCATGCGGATCAGCCCGCATGTGTACAATGATGAAGAAGATGTGGCGGCGTTTGTGGCGGCTTTCCGGGCGCTGGCCTGAGGCAAGGCGGGTCTCGAGGGGCGCCGCCCTGCAAGACGCGCCCGGGGTGCCTGACCCCCGCCAGATCTCTGGTTCACGAACGAAGGTGCAGGAAACTGGTTTCCTGCCTGGGAGTTTGAGGGGCAGAGCCCCTCAACCCCTTCACTTTGCCGTCTTGGCCCGCTCAATGGCTTCCAGGATCAGCTTCTGCGCCTCGGCCGCATTGCCCCAGCCGATGACCTTCACCCACTTGCCGGGCTCCAGATCCTTGTAGTGCTCGAAGAAGTGGCGGATCTGGTCGAGCGTGATCTGCGGCAGGTCCGTCACCTCGTGCACATTCACGTAGCGCTTGGTGAGCTTGGGCGAGGGGACGGCGATGATCTTCTCATCATGCCCGCCGTCATCCTCCATCTTCAGCACGCCCACGGGGCGCACATTGATGACGGCGCCAGGGACGATGGGGCGGGTGTTCGCCACCAGCACGTCAATCGGGTCGCCATCATCGCTCAGCGTGTGCGGCACGAAGCCGTAATTGCCGGGATAGCGCATCGGGGTGTGCAGGAAGCGGTCCACGAAAAGCGTGCCCGAGGCCTTGTCCATCTCGTACTTGATGGGCTCGCCGCCGATCTCGACCTCGATGATCACGTTCAGGTCATGCGGCGGATTCTTGCCGATGGGGATCGCGTCGAGGTTCATCAGGGGCTCCAGGGGCCGTGGGATGGAAACGAACCGCCCTCAAACCACAAAAACCGGCGGGAGGCGAGGGGTGCATCGGTTGCATACCTGATCCGACGCGGCCTAGGCTCCCTGTCAATGGTGGCCGTCAAGCAGCCGCCGGATCGGGAAGAGAGGAAAGAGATACGTGATCACTGTGACCCTGTTGCTGGTCATCCTGCTGGGGGCGACGTCACTCGCCTATGGCTGGATCACGACCAAGGAAATCATGGCCAAGCCGGCCGGCAATGCGCGCATGCAGGAAATCGCGCTGGCCATCCAGGAGGGCGCCTCCGCCTACCTGAAGCGGCAATACATCACCATCGGCGCTGTGGGGATCGTCCTCTTCGCCTTTGTCTGGATCTTCCTGGGCGCGACCGTCGCGGTCGGCTTCCTGGTGGGCGCCGTGCTCTCGGGCCTGGCCGGCTTCATCGGCATGAACGTCTCGGTCCGCGCCAATGTGCGCACCGCGGAAGCCAGCCGCCAGGGCCTGGCCGCGGGGCTGGACCTCGCCTTCAAGTCGGGCGCCATCACCGGCATGCTGGTGGCGGGCCTCGCGCTGCTGGGCGTCGCCGTCTATTTCTTCATCCTGGTCATCATCATGGGCCATCCGATCAATTCGCGCATCGTGATCGACAGCCTGGTGGCGCTGGGCTTCGGCGCCTCGCTGATCTCGATCTTCGCGCGGCTCGGCGGCGGCATCTTCACCAAGGGTGCGGATGTGGGCGGCGACATGGTGGGCAAGGTGGAAGCCGGCATCCCCGAGGATGACCCCCGCAACCCCGCCACCATCGCCGACAATGTGGGCGATAACGTGGGCGATTGCGCCGGCATGGCGGCGGACCTGTTTGAGACCTATGCGGTGACCGCGGTGGCCACCATGGTGCTGGCGGCCATCAGCTTCGGCGATGTGGGCCGTACCTCGGGCATGCTGTTTCCGCTGGCGATCGGCGCGGTCTGCGTCATCACCTCCATCGTCGGCACCTATTATGTGAAGCTGCCGGCCAACCAGTCCATCATGGGCGCGATGTATCGCGGCCTGATCGTGACCGGCGCGCTCTCGCTGGCGGCGCTGCTGCCGCTCTCGTTCATCTTCTTCGGCTTCGGCACGACGACGGCGGGCGGGCACAGCTTCGGCGCCTTCAGCCTGTTCCTCTGCGGCGCGGTGGGCCTGGCGGTGACGGCGGCGATCGTGATGATCACGGAATATTATACGGGCACGGATTTCCGCCCGGTGAAGTCCATCGCCGAGGCCTCGCAGACCGGCCATGGCACGAACGTGATCCGTGGCCTGGCCGTCAGCATGGAAAGCACGGCGATCCCGGCCATCATCATCATCGCGGGCGTGATCTGCGCGCATTCGCTGGCGGGCCTCTACGGCATCGCGATCGCGACGACGACGATGCTGGCGCTGGCCGGCATGATCGTGGCGCTCGATGCCTTCGGTCCGGTGACGGACAATGCCGGTGGTATCGCGGAAATGGCCGGCCTGCCGCCGGAAACCCGCGTGACGACGGATGCGCTGGATGCGGTGGGCAACACCACCAAGGCGGTCACCAAGGGCTATGCCATTGGCTCGGCGGGCCTGGGCGCGCTGGTGCTGTTCGCGGCCTATACGCAGGATCTGAACTACTTCATCGCCAACCCGGCCACCTACCCGTATTTCGCGGGCCTGGGCGCGATCGACTTCTCGCTGGCCAACCCATACGTCGTGGTCGGGCTGCTGTTCGGCGGCCTGCTGCCCTACCTGTTTGGCGGCATGGCCATGACGGCGGTGGGCCGCGCGGCACAGTCGGTGGTGGAGGAGGTCCGGCGGCAATTCAAGGAAAAGCCAGGCATCATGCTGGGCACCGAAAAGCCGGACTATGCCCGCGCCGTGGACATGCTGACCAAATCGGCCATCAAGGAGATGATCATCCCCTCGCTGCTGCCGGTGTTGAGCCCGATCATCTGGTACTTCCTGATCGCGGCCATCGCGGGGAAAGGCGCCGCGTTCGCGGCTTTGGGCGCCATGCTGCTCGGCGTGATCGTGACCGGCTTCTTCGTCGCGGTGTCCATGACCACCGGTGGTGGCGCCTGGGACAATGCGAAGAAGTACATCGAGGAGGGCCATTACGGCGGCAAGGGCAGCGAAGCCCACAAGGCCGCCGTGACCGGCGACACCGTGGGTGACCCCTACAAGGACACCTCCGGCCCCGCCGTGAACCCGATGATCAAGATCACCAACATCGTGGCGCTGCTGCTGCTGGCGATCCTGGCACACTAGTTCCCCATGAAAACGCCGAAGTGGCGTTTTCATGGGGGCCCCGGTTTGGCTCTGCATCCTGGGTGTTCGGTTCGTCCTTCGGTGGCAAAGCCACCGAAGGGTTCCAGGGGGCGGAAGGGCTGGGGAAGGTCCAAATGAAACGGCCGGCGGATCGCTCCGCCGGCCGTTTTGCTGTGCTTAGGCTGTTGGTGGCCCCCTGGAGCCCTCCGATGGCTTCGCCTCCGAAGGATGAGCCCAACGCCCAGGAAATGCGCCAAACCGGGGCCCCCGCAAAGACGCCGAAGGCGAGTTTGTGGGGAAACGACATACGGCCGGCGGATCGCTCCGCCGGCCGTTCTGCTGTGCGTAGGCTGTCGGCGGCTCCCCGATGCCCTCCGGTGGCTTTGCCACCGGAGGATGAGCCAGCGCCCAAGACAAGGCACCAACCCGGGGAGTTAACGCAGGACGATCTCGACGCGCCGGTTCTGCGGCTCACGCACGCCCATCGCGGTCGGGACCAGCGGGCGCTCGAAGCCGAAGCCCTGCACGGTGATCTCGTTCCGCGCGATGCCGCGACGGACCAGCTCGCCCGCCACCGCCTCGGCGCGACGCACCGAAAGACGCTGGTTGTAGGCGGCCGTGCCGGTGCGGTCGGCGTGGCCCGAAACCTCGATGCGGGTCGAGGAGACGGTCCGCGCATTGGTGGCCGCATCGCCGATGATCTGGCGGGCGCGGTCGGTCAGGTCGGCGCGATCCCAGTCGAAGAAGACCAGGTAGGTGCGGGCGGGCGCCGGGGCGGGGGCGGCGACGGGCTGCGGCGCCGGCGCCGGGCGCGGCTGGTTGAAGGCATAGCGCAGGCCCACCATCACCGAGTGGTTCGCATCGCTCGCGCGCAGCTGGCCACCGGCCAGGCCCGCGCCATTCGGCCCGATCACCCGCGCGTTGAAGTCGACCGGCTGGCTCGCGAAATAGCGATACTCGGCCGTGACCGCGAGGCCGGGGACGGAGGCGACCGGGAAGGCCGCGCCGCCGATGGCCTGGTAGGCAAAGGTGCCCTCGATCGCGCGCGAGCGGATGGTCGCGCCGCCCACCGTGGAAGCGCTCACGCCATCCCATTCCCGCCAGACATAACCGACGCCGCCGCCGATATAGGGCACGAACCACGGCACATTCGGGATACGGAAATCATAGATCAGGTTGCCCATCACACCGTAGGAGCTTTGCGTGCCCGAGGCGGTGTTGCGCAGACCGGCGCCCTGGAAGCCGCCGATCTTCTCGACTTCGTTCTGGCGGTAATTGCCCTCGGCCTCGATGCGGAAGCCATTGCCGAAGCCCCAGCCGATGGAGCCGACGCCCACGAAGCCGGGCTCGAAGATGGCTTCGCCACGGCCCCGGACGCCCGCCGCGGCCAGGCCGGCGGCGAGGGTGTTGTTGGAGCGCAGGTCGCTGTTCTCCGAGAAATTCACACCGGCCCCGGCGCCGATATAGAGGCCGGTGACGGTCTGCTGCGGCGCCAGCCGGAAATTGTCGAAAAAGCCCATGGGTTGGGCCTGGGCCAGCAGCGGGGTGCAGGCCAGGGCCGCGCCGGTCATCAAAAGGGTCTTCAGGCGAGTCATGTCGATCTCCAGACAGGGTTGCGTCTGGAAGGGCCAACGCCGGATTTGGGCGACGGTTCCGCAAATGGCATCGAAGGCCAGCGCACGTGATAAAAATGCCACAGTCGCGCGAGCCTCATCCTGGGCCTTTCGGGCGCCAACATGCAGAGGCAGGCGGGAGAGGCTTGCGGCAAGGCCCAGGATGCCCCTTCTATCCGTCATGGCGCGCGCGCTTCTCCTGATCCTGGCCCTGCTGCTGGCCCCCCTTGCGGGGCGGGCCGGCGAATCCGCGCCCGTCACCTCGCCGCGCGCCACCGTCACCCTCCTGGCCGACCGCAGCGCCATCGCCCCCGGCGAGCCTTTCCGCCTGATGCTGCACCAGCGCCTGGCCCCCGGCTGGCACACCTATTGGAGCAATCCGGGCGATGCCGGCGCCCCGCCGGAGATCACCTTCGACTGGATTCCAGGGGAGCAGGGTCAGGGCTGGCAGGTGGGCGATCTGCAATTCCCCGCCCCCAGCCGCATGCCCTTCGGCCCCCTGATGAATTACGGCTATGCGGGCGAGGCCGCCTTCCTCCTCACCGTGACGCCACCCCCCGGCCTGCGCCCCGGCGATTACGTGACCATCACCGCCGATGCCACCTGGCTGGTCTGCGCCGATATCTGCATCCCCGAGGAGGGGCGCTTCACCCTGGGCCTGGATGTGGCCGCCGCCGCCATCCCGGCCCATGCCGCGCGCTTCATGGCGGCCGAGGCGGCCATGCCCCGCGCCGCGCCCTTCGAGGCGAGCTTCGCCTTTGCCGGCCCGCGCGGCGCACTGACCATCCGCAGCCCCAGCTTCTCGGCCGGCGCGGTGCGTGAGGCCGCCTTCTTCCCCGATGGCCAGAATGTGATCGAGAATGCGCCGGAGCAGCGCCTGACGCTGCGCGCGGGCGAGATCACGCTCGGCCTGACGCGCGGCGCCGCGGAGGTGCCGGCCAGGCTCACCGGGGTTCTCACCCTGACCGATGCGGCCGGTGTGCGCGGCGCCTATCTGGTGGATGCGGCGCCGGGCGGGCCCCTGCCGGGTAGCCCGCTGCCACTCTGGCAGATCCTGCTCTTCGCGGCGCTCGGCGGGCTGATCCTGAACTTGATGCCCTGCGTCTTCCCCGTGCTGGCCATGAAGGCCATGGCCATGGCGAAGCTCGGCGGCGCCGCGCGGGGCGCCATCCGGGCCGAGGCCGCGAGCTATACGGCGGGAGTCGTGCTGGCCTTCCTGGCCCTGGGCGGGCTGATGCTGGGGTTGCGCGCCGCGGGTGGCGGGGCGGGCTGGGGCTTCCAGTTCACCTACCCGGCCTTCGTCGCCGGCATGGCCTGGCTGATGCTGGCGGTGGGGCTGAACCTCTCGGGCGTCTTCCAGATCGGCGGGACCATCGGCGCCGGGCAGGGGCTGACCGGGCAGGGCGGCCATGCCGGCAGCTTCTTCACCGGCGTGCTGGCCGTGGTGGTCGCCACCCCCTGCACCGCGCCCTTCATGGCGACGGCGATCGGCGCGGCCCTGGTGCTGCCGGCTTATGCGACACTCGCGATCTTCGGCGCGATGGGCCTGGGCCTGGCGCTGCCCTATGCGCTGCTCGGGCTATTCCCGGCCACGGCGCGCTTCCTGCCGCGGCCGGGCGCTTGGATGGAGCGGCTGCGGCAATTCCTGGCTTTTCCCATGTATGCCGCCGCCGCCTGGCTGGTCTGGGTGCTGGCGCAGCAATCGGGGCCGGATGGCGTGCTGATGGCGCTGGTCGGCGCGGTGCTGATCGCGCTCGCCGCCTGGGCCTGGGGCGTGGCGCAGCAATCCGGTCGCACGCCGCGCCGCCTCAGCGAGGCGCTGGCGCTCGCCGCCATCATGGCGGCCCTGGCCCTGCTGCCCATGCTGGGCGCGGTGCCCCCGGCCTCGGCCGCCATCTCCCAGGGCGAGGCCTGGTCCGCCCCGCGCCTCGCCGAGTTGCGCGCCGGGGGCAACCCGGTCTTCGTGAACCTCACCGCCGCCTGGTGCATCTCCTGCAAGGTGAATGAGCGGGTGGCGATCCACACCGAGGGCGTGCAATCCGCCTTTGCGGCGGCGGGCGTCGCGCAACTGACCGGCGACTGGACGCGCGGCGATGCCGCCATCACCGCCCTGCTGCGCGAGCATGGGCGCGATGGCGTGCCGCTCTACCTGCTCTATCCGGCCGGCGGCGGCGCGCCCGCGATCCTGCCGCAGATCCTGACCGAGGGAATCCTGCTCGGCGCCCTGCGCGCCTCAGCGCCGCCCGCCCAGTAGCCCGCCGATCCCGCTGCCCAGGCCGCGGAACACCTCCTGCACCGGCGCCTGCAATTCACGCGGCACCAGCGGAATGATGGGCGCGGGTGCCGCCGGCTCCCGCCCTGACTGTCCCAGGCGGGCCTGTCGCAGCTGGGCCGGGCAATCCGCATCGCCCGTGTCGCGCCGCAGCCATTCCACCGTGCTGCTGCGCCAGAGGCGGTTGGCCACCGCATCGCCCACCACCTGGGCCAGGGCCTGGCCGGGTTCCACCCCAACGCGCGGCGCGGCGAGTGTGCCGCCCACCCCCACCGGCGCACGCATGGTCGCGCCGAAGACTCTGAGATCCGGGCGCAGATGCGCGGCGATGGTCTCGTTGCGCAGGTTCACCGCGAGGTTGCCGGAGATCCGCCCGGCCGAGCTCTCCAGCAGCAGCGCCTCGCTTTGCAGCAGCCCGTCCTCGGCGGCGAAGCTGAGGGCGAAGCAGCGGATTTCCACCCTGTCCGGGGGAGCCCTGCCCATCAGCAGCACGCGGGTGAGGTCGGGGCCGATCCGCAGCATGCCCGCCTGGGAAAGGCGGCCCTCCACCATGGCCAGGCCGATGGCGCCGCTCAGGCTGGCGGCCAGCGCCCGGGTGGTGGCGCCCTGGGCGCGGAGGTCGAGCGCCAGTTCAACCGGACCCTGCACGCCGATCCCGGCCCCAAGCTCGCGCCGGATCGCGGCCACATCGATGCCATGGCCGGTCGAGCGCAGCGCCAGCGTGGCGCGGGGGGGGGTGCTCGCCACATCCCAGCCGAGGCGCCCGGCCACCGTCCCACCCGGCGTGGTGACCGCCAGATCCGCCAGCTCCAGCCGCCCCGCCTGGAGGGTCGCGCGGGTGCGCAGCCCGCGCCAAATGAGGCCGGCGGCGGTGATCCGCTCGCCGGTGAGGTCGAGCCTGGCGTCAAGGCCGCGCAGGGCCGCGACGGGCAAGGCCAGCTCCGGAATGACCCGGCCCGCGGCAGGCCGGGCGGGGCCGGGCGGCAGCAGCGTGTCGAGCTCCAGGGTGGCGAGGTGGAGGGTGCCGGAGAGGATCGGGCGCGGCGCCCAGCCGAACTCCAGCGCCCCGCTCGCCGCAAGCCCGGCGGCCGAGAGCTGCGCCCCCTCCCAGCGCAGCGCGGCGGGCCCGGTGCGGGTGATGCGCCCGCGCGCTTCCACCTGGCGCCAGGCCGGCAGCTCCACCCCGACCAGCGGACCGAGGGGCGCGAGGTCGGGCGCGATCAGGGTCACGTCGAAGGGGCCGGTGATCCGGCTCCAGGTGAGGCGGCCCTGCGCGGTGAGCCGTGCTCCGCCGGCCGTGGCACGCGCCGTCACCGCCATGGAGGTGGAGGTGGTGAAGGCGATGCGCGGCGCGGGCAGCGTCACCTCCAGCCTGCCGCGCGGCCCGGCGGCGGCCAGCAGCATAGGCTGGTCCAGCCCGGCGGCGGTCAGCGCCACCGTCGTGACGCGCCAACCCGGGAAGGGCTCCGAGGCGCCGCTGCGCACCGCAAGCTCCGTCAATCGACCATTGGGGCCGAGCTTCGCGGTGCCGCTGAGCGGGCCGAGCGGCGGCAGGCGGGCCGTGCTGCCCAGCAATCCCATCAGCCGCGCGGGCGAGGCGACCTCGGCCGCCAGCGCCAGGGACCAGCCGGGATCGGAGAGGCGCCAGGCGATTTGCCCCTCCGCGGTGATGCGGAAGCCCTCGCCCGCCAGCGTGGCGCGCAGCGGCGAGACCGGCTGGGAGAGCAGGCCGAAGCTGGCCTCGATGCGCAGCGCTTCCTCGCGCAGGCGCAGGCGGCCCTGGAGCTGGAGATTCCGGCCATCGGGCAGGCGCTGGAAGGACAGGGACTCGATGTTGAGCGGGCCGGGCAGGTCGTCGGGCGGATGGATTCGCGAGGCTTCGATCCGCAGCGCGGGGAGTGGCATGCCGCCGCCCGCACCAGAGGGGCCGCCGCCGCTGAAGACCCAATTGGGCTGGCCGGCGGCATCGCGCTCGAACCAGAGCTCGGCCTCGGCGAGCAGAAGGTCGCGGATCTCGAATTCGCCGCGCAGCAGGGGGAGCAGGGCGAAGCGCGTCTCCAGCCGGCCGACCCGGGCGAAATCCGGCTGGGCGTTGCCCGGCAGGTTGGCGATCCGCGCATCCCGCACGGTGACGTGCGGCGGCAGGCTGAGCGTGAGGGTGATCTCCCCCAGCGCCACATGTCGGCCGGTGGCGCGTTCCAGCGCGGCATCGAGCGCGGCGGTGAAAACCCCGCGCTCCAGGGCGAGCTTCAGGGCGAGCGGGGCGGCCAGCAGCAGCAGGACCAGGACGGCGAAGCCGCCAAGCAGAAGGCGCCTCATCGCGCGTCCATCGCCATGGCGAGGCCGAGGGCCACGGCGATGCCCAGCAGCGCCAGGCCCGCGCTGGGCCAGGCGCGCAGGGTGGCTTCGATCCGGCTGGCGCGCTCGGCCAGCGGGGGGGCGATGCGCGCCGCGCCGCGCTCGGCGAAGATGAGCAGGTCGCCCTCGGGCGGGCTGGGCAGCCGGGCGCCCCAGCGGCGCAGCGCGAGGAAGAACAGCCCGCCCAGCAGCACGGGCCAAAGGGCGGGCCACAGCTTCACGGAAGCCGGATAGAGCATCCAGGGCAGGACAAGCGCCGCCGCCACCATCACGGCGAAGGGCAGGATGAGGCCGGGTGTGGCGCGGGACTCGGCGGCCTCGGCCGGGCCGGCCCGCAGCCGGGCGGCGAAATGCAGCATGAGCATCGTGGTCCCCGCGGCGGAGAAGGCGGCCAGCCAGCCCAGCCACCCCTCTCCCAATTGCCCCTTCGTCGCTTCCTTGGCCAGCGCCCCCCCGGTGAAGGGCAAGCCGCCGAAGCTCAGCACCAGCAGCAGCACCGGCAGCATCACCCAGGCCATGCGCCGCGCCCCCGTGGCATAGGCCACGCCCACGCCGAGGAAGAGCGCGCCCTTGGCAAGCACGTGATGCGAGGCGTATTGCGCGGCAGCGAGCGGCGTGGCGGCATCGCCCGCCGCCAGGCCGAAGCCCAGCGCCGCCATCACCACCCCCATCTGGCTCACGCTGGAATAGGCCAGGATGGTCTTGGGGTTGGACTGGGTGATGCCGAGCGCCACGCCATAGAAGGCGGTCACGAAGCCCAGCACGCCCAGCGCCTCGCCCCATGCGGGAACATTGCCATCGAAGGGCAGGAAGCGGATCAGCCCGATGATGCCGGCCTTGATGATGGCGCCGCTCAGCACGGCCGAGGCCGGCATGGGTGCCGCCGGATGCGCCAGCGGCAGCCAGACATGCAGCGGCACCAGCCCCGCCTTCAGCCCGAAGCCCAGGATCAGCAGCAGGATGGTGGCATCGCGCACTGGCGAGCCGGGCAGGGCGGCCACCGCATCGGTGATGGCGAGGCTCTGGCCGGGGATGTTCACCGCCAGCAGGGCGAAGGCGAACAGGAGAAACACCTCGCCCAGCACGGCCAGCGCCAGATAGATCGCACCCGCGCGGCGGGCGCGGGGCGTCGCGTCATGCACGACCAGGCCATAGGCCGCCAGACTGACCAGGGCGAAGGTGAAGTAGAAGGTGACGAGGTCCCCCGCCACGAAGACGCCGAGGCTGCCCGCCAGCGTCAGCAGCCACCAGCCGGCGAAGCGCGCCGCACCCGGCGTCTCGCCCAGATAGGCGCGGGCATAGGCGCCGGCGGCGGACCAGAGCAGCGCCGCCACGCCCAGCAGCAGGGCGGAGGGCGCCTCCAGCGTCAGGGTCAGGCGCAGCCAGTCGGCGTAGATCACCAGGGGCGGCTGGCCGCTGGCGAGCAGGGCGGCGGCCAGGCCCGGCCAGGGCGCATAGACCAGCATCGCCGGCAGGCGGGCACGCCCGCGGGCGCTCACCTCGCTCGCGAGCATCCCGAGCGGGACGAGGATGGTCGCCAGCAGGAGGAGGTGCGCCAGGGCGGGCATCATCGGCCGATCAGCACCAGGCCGAAGGCGCCGAGCGGCAGCAGGCCCAGCAGGACGGAGATCACGGCAAGGCCCAGCGCCACGCGCTCCTGCACCGGATCCACCGGCGCCAGGAGGGGCAGGGTGGAGGGTTGCAGCGCGGCACTGAGCACGCGGAAGACATAGCCGCCGGTCAGCAGCCCGCCGGCCACGATCACCAGCGCCCACCACCATTGCCCGGAGTCCAGCGCGGCCTGGAGCAGCAGCCATTTCGCGGTGAAGCCGCCGCTGGGCGGGATGCCCATCAGCGAAAGCCCCGCCAGGCCGAAGGCCAGCACGGAGAGCGGTGCCACCCGCGCCGCCCCCTGCAATTCCGCGATGCGGTCATGCCCCAGGGCGCGGGCGATGATGCCGGCGGCGAGGAACATCGCCGCCTTGGCGAAGGCGTGGCTGATGGCCTGGAGCGCGCCCCCGGTCCAGGCGCCGGCCGCGATATTCGCGGCGCTGCCCGCCACCAGGGGGAACATGAGAAACAGGTAGCCGATCTGCGCCACCGTCGAATAGGCCACCAGCAGCTTTAGCCGCGCCTGGCGCAGTGCCACCAGGCTGCCGAAGAGGATCGCTGCCGCCCCCAGCCCCGCCAGGATCGGCGCCACGGCCAGCAGAAGTGCGGCCGGCATCACCCAGAACCACAGCCGCAGCAGCAGCAGGTAGGAGGCCTTGACCACGAGACCCGAAAGCAGCGCGCTGGCGGCGGGCGGTGCCCCGGCATGGGCGGCCGGCAGCCAGAGATGCAGCGGAAACAGCGCCATCTTGCCGAGCAGACCCACCGTCATCAACGAAGCGGCCACGATCGTGGGCGCATCCGCCCGCGCCATCCCCGCCAGCAGCAGGATGTCCAGCGTGCCATAGGCGCCGTAGAACAGCGCCGTGCCGAGCAGGTAGAGCACCGAGCCGATCAGCGCGAAAAGCAGGTAGCGCAGCTCCGCCTTGAACTGCGTCGCCTTGCCATCCAGGCAGGCGAGCGCCAGCGCGCCGAAGGTCAGCATCTCCAGCGCCACGAAGAGGTTGAAGAGGTCGCCGCCCAGGAAGGCCGCGTTCAGCGCGGCCCAGAGCGCCAGCAGGAAACACCAGAAGGCCAGCGGTGCCCGCGCCTCGGGGGCGCCGGGCGGGGTGTGGTAATCCGCACGGGCGAAGAGGGCGATGGCGGCGATGATCAGCGCCGTCGTCAGCAGCATGGCGGCTGCCAGCCCATCGGCGCGCAGCGCGAGGCCGAGCGGTGGCGCCCAGCCGCCCACGAAGGCCACCACGGGGGCACGCGCATGCAGCAGGCCCGCCAGCAGCACCACCGCCATGGCGAGACCGACGGGCATGAGCCACAGCGCGATCCGCTCCGGCGCGCGGCCACCCAGCGCGAAGCCGAACAGCAGCCCGGTGACCGGCACCACCAGCATCAGGACCATAAGAAAACCGCCCGGCGTGGCTTCCATCAGGGCGGTGTCTTGTCTTCGGCGATGGTGGCGGCACCGGTGATCTGGAAGAGGCGCAGCACCAGCACCAGCGCCAGCGCGGTTGCCGCGAAGGCCACCACCAGGCCGGTGATGACCAGCGCCTGTGGCACCGGGTCCGCCACATCACCCCGCCGCGCCACCACGCCAAACAGGAGAAACACGCCGCCGCCCAGGATGTTGAAGGCCAGCACCTTGCGCAGCAGCGCCGGCTGCGTGATCAGCCCGTAGAGCCCGAGCGCCACCAGCGCGGAGGCGAGCACCCCATAAATCATGGCGCGCGCTCCGGTGGGCCTGCCACCATCAGCACCAGCGCTGCGGCGACCGAGAGCGTCATCGCCGCCTCGATCAGAAGGATCAGCGGCTTGGCGAAGCCTGGTGGATAGGAAAGGAACCCATCGGCAATGACGAAGCCCAGCATCCCCACGCCGATGAAGGCCAGCGGCCCCGCCACCACCGCCCAGCGCAACCCGCGCGAGGCGACGGGCGGCAGGCGCCACAGCCCGGCCGACCAGGCGAGGATGCCCATCGCCGCCAGGATGGTCCCGCCCTGGAATTTCCCGCCCGGCGCATCGGCGCCCACCCAGGCGAGGTAGATGCCGACCACGATGCCGATGGGCGGCAGCACCCGCGCCAGCAGCGACAGCGGTCCACTGGACTGCACCGGAAAGGCCGGCCCCGGCACAGCGCCCCAGCGGCGATCCGGCGCCATGCTCCAGATGGCCAGCACGGCGAAGACCAGCACCACCGCCTCCAGCAGCGTGTCCAACCCGCGATAGGCCATCAGCACGCCGGTGATGGGGTTGGAGACGCCGAGCGCCGGCAAGTGCCGCGCCGCCTCGGCGGCCAGGCTCGGCGCCGCGTCCGGCAGGCTCAGCACCGCCACGGCCAGCGCCACGCCCACCACGCCGCAGAGGATGCCGGCGGCCAGGCGCTGCGGCGGGCTGGGGGTGGCCGCGTCGATCTCGGCCCGGCCGCCGCGCAGCCGCACCACGGCAAAGAGCAGGATCACCCCCGTGGCGCCGGCGCCCAGCGCCGCCTCGGTCAGTGCCACATCCACGGCGCCCAGCCGCACCCAGACCAGCGCCAGCAGCAGCCCATAGGCGACGAAGCCGATCACCGCCGGGAAATTCCCGCGCACCGCCAGGGTCCAGACCGCGACGCCCGCCACGGCCAGGGCCAGGATCAGGTCCAGCGCCAGGCTCACCGCGGCGGTTCTTCGCGGCGAATGCGCTCGGCGATGAGCTGCGTCGCCGTCGCCCCCGCCAGCAGCACCAGCAGCCAGACCAGGATGAGCTTCAAGGCCGCAAGCCAGCCGCCCGCCCAGGGCAGCAGGCCCAGCACGATGAGGCCCAGGCCCAGGCTGTCGGCCTTGGTGAGCGCATGCAGCCGGCTCAGCGGATCGGGGAAGCGCAGCAGCGCCACCGTGCCCGCGATGAAGAACACCACGCCCGCCGTGATGGCGATTCCGCTGAACAGGGTGAGGAGCGTGCTCATTTCTCGCCCAAGCCCCGCGCCGCCAGGACGAAGGCAATGGAGGCGAAGGCGCCGAGCAGCGCCAGCACCAGCGCAACATCCACCACGCCCGGGAGGTCGGTGGCGATGGCCACCAGCAGCAGGGCGCCGATGCCGCCGGAGCAGAGCAGTTGCGCCGCCATCATGCGGTCGGCGGCGGCGGGGCCGCGCAGGGCGCGGGTGAGGCCGGCCAGGGCGGCCAAAAGGATCAGGGCGGCGGCGAGGATGAGGGCGGTGGTCATGGGTGATTCGAGGGGCTCTGCCCCTCGACCCCGGCAAGAACCTCAGGTTCTTGCATCTCCGGCAAATGAAGGTGCAGGAAACTAAGTTTCCTGCCGGGGTCGAGGGGCAGAGCCCCTCGCTTCGCTTCAGCCTCGCGCCTTCGCATACAGCGCCTCCGTCGCGGCCAGATCCCGCGCCACCGGCAGCCGCGTGTCCAGCGCATGCACCACCAGCACATCCCCCTCCGTGCCGGCCGGCAAGGCGCCCGGCGCCAAGCTCGCCAGCGCCGTGAAGCCATCCCGCGCCGTACCCTCCGGCAGGGCGGTGGCATGCGTGACCAGCCCGGGTTGCAGCGGCAGGCGCGGATCGAAGGCGCGGCGGGCGATGTCGGCGCCGGCCAGCAATGTCTGCGCGGCGGTGCGGCCGATCAGCCGCAGCACAGCGAGCGGATCACCCAGCCCCATTCGCCCCGGCGTCAGCCGCACACTCGCCCATGTCGCGAGGCCCGCCGCCAGCAGCCCAAAGCCCAGGCCTGAAAAACCTCCGGCCAGCACCAGCCAGAGGCCGAGGAAGAGCGCGAAGCGGGCCGCGCGCTCCATGCTCAGCGGCGCGCCGGCGGCCGGCCGCCGAAGATCGTGACGTAGAGCGTCGGCAGGAAGACCAGCGTCAGCAATGTGGCCACCATCAGCCCGCCCATGATGGCGAAGGCCATCGGCCCCCAGAACACCGTGGGCGCGATGGGAATGAGGCCGAAGACAGTCGAGATCGCCGTCAGCATCATCGGGCGGAAGCGCGAGGAGGCTGCCCGCACCACCGCATCCCAGATCGAGGCGCCGGCCGCGCGCTCATCCTCGATCGAGATGATGAGGATGATGGCATTCTTCGCGATCATCCCCAGTAGCGCGAGGATGCCGAGAATGGCGACGAAGCCCAGCGGCCGGCCCGAGGCCAGCAGCATCAGCACCACGCCGATGATCCCCAGCGGCAGCAGCGCCAGCACCAGGAACAAGCGCCGGAAGGAGACGAGCTGGAACATCATCAGCGTCAGCATCACCACCAGCATCAGCGGCACCACCGCCAGCACCGAGGCCTGGGAGAGCGCGCTCTCCTCCGCGATGCCGCCGAGATCCACGCGATAGGGGCGCGGCAGCGTGGCGTTCAGCGCGTCAATCTTCGGCTGCATGATGGCCACCACCGTATCGGGCAGCGTGCCGGCGGTGACATCGGCGCGCACGGTCAGCGTCGGCACGCGGTCCCGCCGCCAGATCATCGGGTATTCCTGCTCGTAGTCGAAGCTGGCGAGCTGGCTGAGCGGGACGGTCCGCCCGCCCGGCAGCGGGATCTGGATGGAGCGGAGCGTGGTGAGGGAAAGACGCTCCTCCGCCGTCGCGCGCGCCACCACATTGATCAGGTAGATGTCGTCACGCAGCTGCGTGACCGTGGTGCCGGTGACCGCCGCATTCAGCACGGCGGCGACGCCGGCGGAGCTGAGGCCGAGGCGCCGCGCCTCATCCTGGTCCACCCGCACGCGCAATTGGCGCGCCGGCTCCATCCAGTCGAAATGCACGAGGCGCGAGCCGCGCGCCTCGGCCATGATGCGCGCCACATCCTGCGCGATCTCGCGCACCTTTTCGATATCCGGGCCGTTCACGCGGTATTGCAGCGGCCAGCCCACGGGGGGGCCGAGCTCCAGCGGATAGACCCGCGCCACCGCATCGGGGAATTGCTCCGCCATCAGCCGTTCGAGCTTAACATGCAGCCGCTCGCGCGCCGGCAGATCCTTTGCCACGACGACGGCCTGGGAGAAGAAGGGCAGGGCCAGCTGCACGTTCAGCGGCAGGTAGAAGCGGATGGCGCCGCGGCCGATATAGGTGCTCCAGCGCTCCACATCGGGGTCATTGGCCAGCGCCGCATCCAGCCGCTCCGCCGCGGTCTCGCTCGCGAAGATCGAGGAATTCTGCGGCAGGGTGATGTCCACCAGCAATTCCGTCCGGTCCGAGGAGGGGAAAAATTGCCGCGGCACGAATTGCATCGCGAAGATCGAGACGGCGAAGACGCCGAGCGTGATGGCGATGGTGATCCAGCGCGCGCGCATGGCGAGCGTCAGCAGCCCGGTATAGCCGCGGGCCAGCATGCCCGGCTTCTCCGGCGCGGCATTCGCCTTGACCGCCGGCACCTTCAGGATCGCCATGCCGAGCAGGGGCGCAAACAGCACCGCCACGAACCAGGAGACGATGAGCGCGATGCCCACCACCGCGAAGATGGTGAAGGTGTATTCGCCGGCCGAGGATTTCGCGAAGCCGATGGGCAGGAAGCCCGCGATGGTGACGAGCGTGCCGATCAGCATCGGTGCGGCCAGTGCCTTATAGGCGAAGGTCGCCGCATCCCGCTTGGAATCGCCCGCGGCGAGGCGGCGGATCATCGCGTCGATCGTCGTCATCGCGTCATCCACCAGCAGCGTGAGCGCGATGATAAGCGCACCGAGCGAGATGCGCTGCAGATCGATTCCGAAGAGCGACATGATCGGGAAGACGATGGCGAGCGTCAGCGGGATGGAGAGCGCCACGACCGAGCCCGCGCGCACGCCCAGCGCCAGGAAGCTCGCCACCATGATGATCACGATGGCCTGCCACAGGCTCTCCATGAAGTCGCCGATGGCCTCATCCACCGTGACGGCCTGGTCGGCCACCAGCGTCGCCTCGATGCCGATGGGCAGGTCGGCGCGGATGCGGGTGATGGCGGCCTGGACGTTATCCCCCAGCGCCAGGATATCGCCCGCCTCGCGCATGGCGATCGCCAGCCCGATGGCGGGCTTGCCGTTCACCCGGAACATGGGCTGCGGCGGATCGGCGAAGCCGCGGCGGATGGTGGCGATGTCGGTCAGGCGGAACACCCGCTCGCCGATCACGAAGTTTACCGCCAGCAGATCCTGCTCGCTCTCGAAGGAGCCGGAGACGCGCACGGCCAGGCGCTCCTGCCCGGTCTCGATCATGCCGGAGGGGCGGACGACATTCTGCGCCTGCAAGGCCTGCAGGATGGCGCCGTAGTTCAGGCCGAGGCCGGCGAGCCTCTCGGTCGAGAACTCGATGAACACGCGCTCATCCTGCGCGCCGAGCAGCTCCACCTTGGAGACATCGGGGACCAGCAGCAGGCGGGAGCGCGCATCCTCGACGAAGTCGCGCAATTCGCGCTGGGTGAAGCCATCGGCGGTGAAGCCGTAGATGATGCCGAAGGTGTCGCCGAAATCATCATTGAAGAAGGGGCCGACCACGCCCTGCGGCAGGGTGTGGCGGATATCGGCGACGCGTCGTCGCACCTGGTACCACATGTCCGGCACCACGGCGGCCGGCGTCGTGCCCTTCAGATCCACGAAGATGGTGGTCTGGCCGGGCACGCTGTAGCTGCGCAGGCGGTCGAGGTTTGGCGTTTCCTGGAGCGTGCGCTCCAGCCGCTCCGTCACCTGCTGCAGCGTCTCCTCGATGGTCGCCCCGGGCCAGACGGCAGAGACGATCATGGTGCGGAAGGTGAAGGC